>JAZLFB010000106.1:0-5380 GCA_045615585.1 Akkermansia sp. | reverse complement strand
GATATCAGCGTTTTTGCATGGGTGCACAGGTTTCGAAGTTGACCCCAAAGGGTCATTATGATATACGAGACCATGTAAATTGCTATCCATAAGCAGTTTACATGGTCTCTATTTTGCACAAACAGCTATTTCGCGGGCTTTTTCTACCAAAAAAGAATGTACTCAGGAAAAGGAGTCGGCTTGCGAATGGGAGTATCCCCCAACAAAACGACCTGCTGTTCCCACACGGAACGCTCCATAGGGATGAGACGAATATCCCCCTGCGGTACTTGTAGAGCAACGCGCTGCATATAGCGAATGACACGATCTATCTCGTGGTCCTCGCCCTCAAAAATGTACATACTATACTGCACGCGGATGCCGCCCAAGGCTTCAAACTCTTTACGCAAAAGAGTCTGATGCTTGGTTTCGGGCACATCATAAGCAAGCATCACGAGCATGGAGAACAAAAGGCTTAAAATAATCAGCACGGTTAGTGAGTAACGCGCGAGCAAAAGACTCAACCACCAGTCGGATAATGGAGCGCAGACGAAAGCGCTTGTCGCGATACATCCAAAACGTCTCCATCATCTCGGCAAAACGCCCAGCCATCAGCTTGCTATCGTGCATTTCGTCCAGATGTCGCATGACGGTCAATTCAACGCAACAGCGGAAAGGCTCAATTAAATCGCACGCCAAACTGGGGCGTGACCGCCGCAAGCGGTGAATAATCCCGATTCCCGGTTCCAAGCCCGATGCCACACATTGCCATTCTAAAGCATGGTACAAAAAGCCATAGCCGTAATTCAACGCCACATTAAGCGGCGCCTGTGCCTTGCGTTTTTCGCGGGTAAACAAATCCTCCGACGCAGCTTTGAAATACATGGCCCAGAAAAAGCGCGCCCACTTCGCCTCCAACTGTAAAATACGGTTGTAGGAATTGACCGCAAAGCGCGGCAAAGGGGGCAAGGCCGGGTTGAGCGAACGAATGAGCATGTGCTGATTAGCCACCTTGGTCATGAGAATGGCCGAGGCATACACCGTTCCCTGCTTCGCTTTCAGATTGCACAGTCGGAAAGTGGCATCGGGGTTAACGTAGCGGCAACGCGGTAACAACGCAGAGGTTTCCCATTTCTCTGTCTTCTTGTTCCACCTCGCCATTATCACGGGGCATTGTTGAGACAATGCCGTCAATGCGCTCTGTGACCAGCAGGCATGCACCGCCAAGCATTGAACACTCCCCAACACTTGCAGAGCGATTTTCTTTTCACCGCTCTGCAAGATGCCGTCCTGCAATCTGAAATCAGCGTCCTCTCCTGTCAGGATGAGGTGATGTATCATACAGATTCTGTCAAATGTAATTTTTGAGCCAGAGCGTCAGGCAATAAGTTCACATGGCAGAAGCATGCAAGCAATTCACTGCTTTTGGCTTTTTTGATTTTTTTCCTATCTTTATGGGTCAAACAGCTTATTTCAAGTTTTCCTTCAGAAAGGATTGCACTCACACTTCCCCATGTAGATATAGGTAATAAGTGTTCCTTCTCATCCCATTGTGCAGACTTTTTACGCATGGTAGCCTGAGCCTTTTCGTCACAAGGGAAATCGAACATGGCGATGTCCCCTTTCCTAATTTCGCCCACCTTAACGGCATGCGGCGGCAACTTACCACAAATCATCGAAATTAAGTCATCTGCTTTATTTTTATCCAGCAAATTGTTCAAATATTCAGGTGCATTTGTTCGTCCACGCCAAGGCAAGCCAAGTCGTTTAAGCCCGGCCAAAGCGGCAGAGGTAGGGATAATGCGTTTATAGTATTCCCAGCGGTTCTTCTTTTGATTCCACCCCAGCCAGATTTCCATGCGATCGTTCGATGCATTAAGGCTGCGCAGCTGGTCAAATTTATCCTTTTCGGTCATCACCCCACTCCAACCAAGGGGAGATTTATCAATATTACCCTTGCCGCCGAATTTCCAGATATTCTTAATCGGCGTACCACCCACCAACTTCAAAGGCTTATTTTGAACTTTATCATCCCCCTTCACGGCGGCGGTACGCTGCAACAGCCATGACTGAATAGCGCGTTCCGAAGGAATCTGCTCGGCATGAATCCCCATCTTCACCAAGGCTTCATGGATGGTTGCCGCCGACATCTTTTCCGGGTCAATCGGCGTGCGTTGGCTAAGCATACCCGCCTCATCGGCTCGCCAGAAAGTACCATCGCCCAGAGATTTGCTCTTGGAACGGCTGATTTGCTTCACAATGGGGCAGCCATCGGGTGCGTTACGTTCATGCTCGAAATCGGGAGTCGGCAAGCCCTGCAAGGTCATGCGCACACGGTTGCCGTTCACTTTTTCATTCAGGAAGATACCGCCGTACTGAACATCGTTAAGCCCCTCTGCGGGCGGTATGCAGGTCATTACAGCAGCATCTATACGGTGGTGCAGCGTAGTAGAACGGTCTTTGGCATAGGTAGGCGGCAACATGCTGCGACGCGCGGCGGCGGTATACACACCACTGGGGTTGCCGATACGGCAACGAATAGCCTCTACATCGCCCGCAATGCCCATCCACACCGCCATGCGGTTGCGTAATTCACGCGCCAACTGTGCCGTACGGGTGATATTGTTGAAATCAGGGAAACTCCGTTCTGCCGAAGGCGCAAAGGCAAACAGCTCGCGCTTCTTTTCTCCCCAGCGGAATTTTTTGGTGAGCTGCTTCATTTCATTCCAAGACAGCCACCCGTCCAACCCCGCCGCCGCAGCTTCACGCGGGGTGCGATTCTCCATTTCGGCATTGACCTTGCGTGTAGTCAACACCAAGTTTTCAGTGATATAAAGACCACCGCGAGAATCAGGGAACAGGTGTGCCAGTTCCAAATCAGAGGAGAAGGGGTCGCTTCCCAAATCCTGCCCGGTGAAGGGACACACAGGATTCTGACCGGGGGCCAACCGCTGTTCTTCAAAAAGACGCATCTTCTTGAAATCTGCACTTGTCGCGTTCGAACGCCCGTAATGCTCCGCCATTTTCAGCTTACGCGCCTGATTTTCCTTAATCTGCTTTTCTATTTCCTGCTTATTTGCCAAATTGTAGGCAGGGTTCTTGATACATTCAATCACGCAGTAATCAGGCACAGTCTTGCCCTGCAATTTCTCTTTGAGCGGGCCCTCGAAAAGGCGTTGCAGGAAACCGGGAACGGCAAAAGCCCCCTTCTCTCTGCTGCCGTGGGTACGCAACACGCCTAAAAGCGTCTGCACCTGCGGGTAAATACCGCCGTTGGCCTCAATCTCTGCACGTTTTTCGTAAAGCTTCAGCTCTTTGCGGGCTTTCTCCATAGCAGAGGGTTCAAAACACGTTCCGCCCTCCGTCACGATATCAAAGAGCTTGGCCGCTGCCGTTTCAGACATCGAAGCACGGCGTTTCCGTACCACCCCGTCGGGTGCCACAATTTCTTTCAGCTGCTTCATCTGCCCTTCATTCCATTCACCACCCGCCAACTTACCTTTAGCAAACTTGAGAGGGGCAATAGATGCCTCCAAAGCCTTTTTGGCATCCATCCACTTCAGATTTTCTGTCTCCATGGCCTCCATCAAAGCCTTTACGGCGGTTTCCGGCAGGGTACGGCGACCAATAGGCAGTTTACCCTCCGTCAGCTCAAAGGTGCGGTTGGAGACAAAATCAATCAATGCCCAGCGGCGAACCGCCAACGTGCCTTTCAACGCGCATTTTGCCTGCGGAATATCCAGCCACTCGCAATAGGGACAATCCTTGACCTTTTTCTCGAAATGGCGTTCGGCTTCCTTGGGTGTCTTGCGGTTGTAATGGAAGATAGCCGCCTTTTTATCAGCCGCCGTTTTACACTCACGGAAAAGGGCTTCCACAAAGGCAGGGTAATGATCAATAAGGTGCTTATGGCGTTCCAAAATGGCTGTTAAATGTTCCTTAACATGCTCACTCGGATAGTTGAAGCCGCGAGCTTTGCGGTCATACTGTTTCTTATGCGCGTAATACTCTTTAAGCATCGCAGGAATACCCGCCGTTTCAGCCTTGGCCGCACGTTCCTCAACCAAATCCAGCCATGCTTGGGCTTCGGGCTCCTTCAGCTCTTTATCTCGCAAGCGAAGTTCACTGACCAGAGAAAGCAGATATTCCTTCATGGTCGTGTCCACATAAGCAGAGGAAATCCACTTTTTTGCATCGGGCAAATTAGGCTTCTCGCCCCACGGATATTCGCCGGACTGCTCGCTGTTCATGGCAAAATAATCATAACCGCGGTGCTCGACACATGAGCGAATGCAAAGCGAAAGAGCTTCTTTGGATGCCAGCGGATGCTGACCGAGGATAGCACGATAACGCAACACAAAGGGGTCGGACGCCGCCGACACGGCATCATCCACCCAAAGCAACCCATGTTTGGCAAACAGCTCTTTCAGACGGCGCATACGCACACGACGGTTCTTGCGGGCATGGCGAGCCGCGCGCATTTGGCGGCGCGTTGCCAACGCTTCTGCTTCCGGCAAATCCACCAGCAAGCTCTTGCAATACAGCAAATCCGTTCCGCGTCGCACCGCAATGCCAATACCCTCGATACCGATATCAAGGCCAAGTACAACAGAATCGGGGGCAAAAAAGGCGTGGTGCGTCCACTTATCCAGCACAGCAGAAGTATCTGACATAGGGGGTATAACAGGTAGGGGGTTAACGCCTACATTATGCCTCATGGTTACGATAAATCAAGCAAAAACGCAGACGCCTATAAATTTTCATCAAAATCACATTTTTTGATTGCCAACCGAATCTCGGCGTGATAATGTGAAGTCACTTCGAAACCGGCACCCCCGATAAAACGTTGTAGGAGAGCGACACGGGCAAAGAAAAGGTGTGACTCCATACATACCCCTCAAGCGGCAACGCAAGAGGGGTTAATTTTTGCACCCATCTCGCCCCCCCCCATTCATCACCACCACAGAGGTGTGAGTACACCCAAGGTTGCATGCTACCCGAAAATCGCAGACGCATGGGTGACTAGTCACCTGTTGCATGATGTATAGCGGACTGACAGGCCGCTTGGCATGCTATGCGGACTGAAAAACCGCTTGGCTTGGGGCATCAGGGGATTTATCTAAAAAGCCGCTGCATGCGCTTGTAGCCCCCTTCTCCGCCCTGCACGCCGTTAGGCGTGCCGTACTTTAAACTTTATAAATTATAAATTCTAAATTATAAATGGAAAAGCCCGCTGAAGTTTCCTTCAGCGGGCTTTATTAGCTCTGGCGGCTATCTACTCTCGCGGGACCTATCGTCCGACTACCATCGACGTGCTGATGTTTCACTTCCGGGTTCGGAATGGGACCGGGTGGGGCCATCAGGCTATGACCACCAGACTGCGGCTTTTGGTTTGTTAACC
>JAZLFB010000105.1:0-5252 GCA_045615585.1 Akkermansia sp. | reverse complement strand
CTGGGAGTAAGTGGTGTCGGAGCCGGCGTGGGTGTCAGTTTCATCGACATCGTCGACAAAGTTTCGGCCAAGGCGCACAATGCAAGTGTCAAATCCGGCTCCATGGAGGTGCTGGCGCAAGAGGAGAGCAACGCGGATGCTGTCACGGTTAATGTGGCTGGAGCCCAGTATATTGGCATGAATGCGACAGTGGCGCGCCCGGTGCTTCGAGGCGAGGCGACGGCTTGCATCACCGCAAACAAGCAGAAGATTGCAAATGGCACGGCAGATGTGGGCATTGTTACCACCAGAACGACGGATCAAAAAGACGACGTCATCACAACGGGTGATTTGAAGGTGAACGCGAAAAACACCCAGTGGATGCGCTCGCACCTGTGGTCTTTGGTTCTTGGAGTCAACCCGAAATTGCCCTCTGTGGATGTGTGTGTCACCTCCAACTCAATCAACATGGTTGGAAGCGCCAATGCATGGATAGAGGGTCCCTTAACCCTCTCCGTGGGCGGCGACCTGACCGTAGAGGCTCTAACGGATCGCACGGCCACATACACCACGGTACCGGTTGTCGCCGCTTTTTCCCTGTACGGATTTGCCCTCAACGTGGATGTCAACTCCATGCGGGTCTCCTCCGACACCGGGACTTTTACCATTGAAGAGTCTTTAGTCAAGAAAGATGCTGCGCAACTGATTGACAAAGAAATCGAAGCGATATGCCAATTGCTTAAGATGGGCGGTATCAAGCCGGATGGTAATAAGGACCTGGTCCTCAGCGAAGATGTCAAGGGATCCATGACAAGGGCTGCGAAGTCCATTGATGACATTAAGGCCGCTCCGGCTACCTCCGTCAAGATTGACCTGAGCACAACGCGGACAAAGGCAGACGGCACCACTGAGAAAGTGGCGGGAAGCGCCACAGTGGGTGGCAAAGCCAAGATTCACGCAAAGGACACCATCACCACCACGCCGACTACGGTTAATGTGTCGGGTGGCCTGCTGGCCGTCGCTCCGCATTTCACCAAGACCACGCTAGACTCCACTGTGGAGGCCGTCATTGACAACACCCAACTCACTGCCAAGGGAGACATTGAGATTGACGCGGAACAGAAACACTCGGACAACTTCCACAATGTGGGGGTGGCCATCGCCGGGGGGAGCATTTCTATCGCCAAGTATGATTGGCTGGACAGCGCCACTACCATGACCTTGCTGGGAACGGGAACGATGCTGAAGTCCGAGAGAGGCTCGGTCAATGTCAACACCCATTCCGACATCAGTGAGCTCTTCCACCACGTCAACGTGGGCGTGGGGGGTGTCAATTTAGCCTTCGTTCTTCCATCATACGTGCTGAATGAGACGAACAGGCTGTCCATTGGCGGCGGAGTGGGCATAGGGGCGGACAAAGCCGTCAATATCGGCACCAACTCCATACTCCACCTTGACTCCGCCACTTACGATGTACTGGTCGGCGGCATCAATTTGGCGCGCATGAAGAGCGTCATTGACCTAACCACCAACCAGAACCTGACAACGGGAGACAAAGTTGCCATCACGGGCGCTTCTGTTGACATCAAGCAAGATGCCAACCGCACCATAGGTGTGATTGTGGACCACATCAGCGTCAGCGCCGTGTCGTGTTCCGTGCCGTTCCAGCGCATAACCGACACCGTCAACGCCACCTTGAGCATAGGGGGCGGGAACCAGATTACCGCCACCACCGGCGCGCTCTCCATTGATTCCTATGTGAAGGCGTACGCCAATCTCTCCTTCTTTGGCGCGAATGTCGCCGGAAGCCAAATGGAGCTAACGTCGAACTCGTTCACGGAAAATATCAACAACAAGACGGTGTTGGGTGACGATGTCAAGCTCTGGGGCGGAACCATGACGGTTCGCGCCAGGAACGAGCATACGGGTGATATGAAGGGGCGCAACTGCGTGGGCTCTCTTGTTGGGCTCCCGGATGTCCTCACCACCTACAACAAGGGCAACGTCAGCAGTGATGTCACGATAGGCACCGGCTTCGGTGCCAAGGGGGACTCCCTGACGCTGGAGGCATACAACAAGGACACATACCTCTGCAACGCCCAAAAGATCAGCGTATCCATTGTAGCGAATGTATGCGGCAAAAACGCATTCAATGCCGGCGGTACATCCAGTGCCACCATCACATTGGGTGGCGGAGAAATCGATGTCTTGAATTTCACCGCCAGAGCGTTGACAGATGCAACCCTCGAACTCCGGCAGCAACTCGGCGGCGGCAGCATCGTGGTTGATGTCAATGTGGGCGCAGTGGAAACAGGTATCACGCAGACCGCCACAGTGACCCTGGGCACAGGCAGCAACAACCTGACGATTACGACGGACAATGTGAGCATCACCGCCCACAACAAGTATTGGTTCGACCGCTTGGACAAGAGTTCCCGCACCATGGTGTACGGCGGCAATGTCGGTTTAGTCACGGGTACATCCAAGGGCACCATAGATGCCAAGGAAACCGTGACTGCCACGGTGACCATGGGCAGCGGCACCAAGATACAGCGCCGCGCAGACGCGGAGCATTACTTGAACAAGGAATCCTACGCGGCACTTATCTCCGCCACCAACAACGTGGAGAGCAACGTGTCCATCGATCTCTTTGCCGGCGGTGCCCTGAACGCCAACTGCCTCATCACCACCAAAGACGCTACCAAGGCGAATGCCACGCTCAACCTCAACGGCAGCATCGACACCTGGGGAGACACCGAGCTCACCGCGTATTCCCACACCAGGCACAACATGAGGAACACCGTGACCAGCGGCGCCATTATCCCCACGTTCAACTCCTGGGTCACCAACACCATCGATGCGATTGACACGGTGAATATCAAGGGCACCGTGGAATCCATAGGCAATGTCCTCATCCAATCCGGCAGCACCGCAGGCCGGTATTTGTTGATGGACGGCACCACCGATCAGCCTCAGCCTAGCTTCACCGCAGTGCTGGCGGGTGCAGACGATACCAACACCACCAACTACGCCTGGGGCAAGAACCAGGCCATCATCTACAACAAGCGCAGTGAAATCCTCAATATCAATGCGGATGTGCGCGCGGGCGGCGAGCTGTCCATCATCAATGACAGTTCCGCCAATACGGTTTTGAAGTCGTTCAGCACGGTGGGGCCTGATGGGAAAAACCCCGGAAACCGGACGGCAAAGGACTTCACCGATGCCGGGCGCGACACGGCGGCAGAGGTGACCTCCACCCTCACCATAGCCGGCAAACTCTATGCGGGCCTGGCTTCCGCCGTGGATTTGAGCTTCAAGGGGCAGAGCGGCGATGTGATACCGCAGTTCGTTTCCGCCCAAAATATATTCAAGGATAGCATCGACAATGAAAACGGCACATGGACCGCGCCGGAATCAGTGGCGCGGCAGCTCTACACTCTCACCCAGGTGGATGGCCGAAACCGCCTGGTTGTCAAACCGCTCACGCTTCCGGGCATGGCGTTGCGCGTGGTGAGTGCCGAGGCGAACCGGAGCGCGCTCAATGGCAAGCTCTTCAGCCCCTCCAAGCACGGCCTGGATGTTTTCTTCGCTCCCAGTTGGAATGGAGATGCGGAAACCACAGGCGTCACGCTTCGCGGGTATGAAACCGGACTCATCTTCAACCGCAAGGCGGAGAAGGATGCCGTGGCGGCCTCCACCACAGCCATGGAGCTGTACCTTGACGAGGGCGTGTCCATCCGCAGTCAGGCGGGGGGAGACCTCTATGTCTCCGGTGTGTACGAATTCCCGTACAGCACCTTCTGCCTGAAGAGCGACAACAACCTCACCATCACGGGGTATGTGCACTGCGGCTCCTTGGCCGTGGATGTGGGCGGCAACTTCATCCATCACACCCCGGACGCAGATTTCTACCAGCGGGGAGCAGAATCCATGTACAAGGACCTGTTCAACGAATGGGAAGCCGGCATACCCGCCTTGCTTAAGCAGCATGCCGAGGATGTGGTGCAAAAGAGCGGAAACCACGGGACGAAAATACAGAATCCCCCGGTGGGGGTATACCTGCCGGAGGACCCGTACAAGCGCACATTCACCGAAGACGAAATCATGAAAGCCCTCTCGTTCGAGGGGGACACGAACCCCCACGCCAAGCCGTTCATCAACGCTACCGGAACCGTGGATATCACGGCCAAGGTCGTTGATCTCAACGGCGAAATTTACAGCGGTTTCGTGGACCCCGAAATGGTCATCAATGAAAACTTCATGGTGCTCAATCCCAAGGGCATGTCAATCACCAAGGCGGAGGCGGACGCCATGTACGAGGCCGACAAGAGCAACAGCGTCTTCAGGTTGGATGGTTACCCGGGCATCTCGCTCGTGTATGATGCGGAGAACAAATGCATCACCCTCAACAGCTTTGCCACCAGGAAGACGGGCATTACCATTGAGGGCACCATCGTCAACTCCAATCCGGACAGCTCCAAGACAGGACTCTATGTGGCCGGCAGCCTGCGCGATATGAAGATAGACAACAGAACCGGGCTCGACCTCAACATCGGCAACATCGACCTCACGGAAACGAAGACTTCCGGTATCACGCTGAAGAACACGGCCACGGGGGAAACCACCTCCTACACGCTCAACGACAAGGGAGAGTGGGTATGCTCGGTGACAAAGGACGGGAAGACCACCACTACCGGGCTCGGCACCGGTGCCGTCTCTACCAGTTATACCGACCTGGCCAACTACCAGGTCCTGCTGGAGAGGAAGATTGAGCTGACCTTCACGGAACAAGGGCGACTGACATACCAGCCCCCAGGATTGGACCCCGAGATCGTGCCGGGTTACAAGTGCAAGGAGCCCGGCAAGGTGGGCAAGAAGAGTACCATTGTCGATGAAATCTCCATCAACACGCAGGGCGCAGTTGTCAAAGAAGAGCTCAATGCCAGTTATGTTCCCTGGTCCAGTGAGCATGGCAACGGTTTGGCCATCTCCTCGCACGAGGTGAGCCCCGTTAGAACACTCAAAGACATTTTCTATAGGATGGCCGCGTGGCGCTGGCAGTACACGCTGGAATACCAGGATCTCAGTACAGACCAACTCTACATCGGCGCGGCCAACCCCATTGCCATCAACCTGGGTGCCGGCAGCGGAACCACTGCCAAGCAGTTCAGTATCTCCTCTCAAAAGGGTGTCAACTTCACCGGAGGGGTCACGGCGGCCACTTGCGTGGTGGAGGCGGGTGGGGCTATCACAGGGGGAGAGGGGGGGTGAAT
>JAZLFB010000104.1:0-4217 GCA_045615585.1 Akkermansia sp. | reverse complement strand
CGGGCACTAGCCCCTGAACCTCCAAGATGCTTGCGTTTTATCCATCCCTTTATTCAAAATCATAGGTTCCTTAGATATTTTTTTGCCATGCAGACAACATGATTCCAAAAGGGCAATTCCTTTCCGAGTTTGGGTCGATTCATTTTTTGATATACTGTTAATTCCAGGGAAGCATTTAATTTAACTATATCCGAAATTGTATCGGCATCTATATCTATCGAACACCAAGGAGAGTTCGTGAAATAAGCAAGACGAAACAACTTTCTGCGTTGCGATGTTCTTATTTTTTGTGCAGCCTCATGAAAAAAATGCTCTAGTCCATATTCACGTGCGTCAAAGATAATATAGGGCTGATTGCCGCCGCAATTGAACATCCATACATTAAAGCCACATTCATTCGACATACGTGCAACAATTTGGTGGAGTTTGTCCTCAAGATTACGTTCAAAGCTCACAATAAAAAAATTCCCCACCTTATAATTAGATTTTTTATAATAAGATGAAAATAATCCATAACTGAAATTTGAATTGTGATTCATTAACACCTCAAGAAGCTCTTTCTTGAGTTTAATCCTTTTTCCATGATTACTAATACGATCTTCATAATCTGTTATATAGAGGCTATCTACCTTTAAAGCGCGATTATGAATACGACTTAAGAGAGATGATACCTGTTTCAATTCTCTAGGAAGACGGAAATAGCTCACTTCTTCAGCAATCTCCATCCAACCCTCACTGTCTACTGCCTCAATGCCTTCTCTAGCTGCCAGAACAGGAGCATCTAATTTGATTGACAAACTTAGCATATCAAAAGAGTAAAAGTAGCCTAGAACCATTATATATCATTACACGACCCAAGCGTGAGGTTCTCTCCCTCTTTGCTGAACAGTACGGGGCGGTTTTTGGCGTTATAGGTGACGTTCCAGATACCCGTGGAAGTCTTGATACGGGTCTGGTTGCCGTCGTCATCGTAGGCGGGTTGGAATGTGCCTTCCTGGTCCTCGATGGCGGTGTACTGGTTGAGCTGGTTGGCGCATGCTTTCTTGTCGCTTGCCACGCCAGAGCTGCTTGCAGCGGCGGCGAGGTCGTAGTCCCAACCATTGAGATCGGTATCGTCCACCACGTCGCTGATGAGTTGACTCGCAGGCACCCCATTGCCTGCTCGTCCCTGCGGGGCAAACGCGCTTCGCGGTTTGCCCAATCCCCCTACAAGCCTTCGGGGCCTTTCGCTGCGGTCATTGTAAGTGAACGCATCGCTGCGGGTGGCACCCTGCCGCGCGAGCGTGCGGGAAGTCGGCCGGCCCAGCGTGTCGTACTGGTACGCGCGGCTTGGTGAAACTGGAGCTGTGGCGACGCAGGTCATGCGCTTCTTTATACTCTATTAAGCCACCAAATGCGGAATTTGGCAATTTTTTTTCAAAAAAATCGCAGTGTGTTTGTAAGATGTGCAATTCCAATGCGTAAGAACGGAGAAAAAATTCGGGAGTTTTGGCATGCGTCAACCATTAGGGCCAATCCGGCAGGAAACCGCGAATCCTTGCCAAATCCGTGAAAGATGCCCCCTTTTCAACTCTCGTCTTTCCGCCCGAGTTCAAATCCCTTTCGCTTCACTTTTCTCCGCCCGCCTGTTTTTGCCATGCTCCAAAGGAAAGGGAGGGGCTGTTTTTCCACCCAAACGTTGCCAGGCTGGAGGTGGTGGAAAATCAGGTAGCGGGGTACGTTTTGAGAAAAGGAGGCGATTCCTAAATAACAAATAAGTCTCCCCTTTTGACTGATAATCAGCCAAAAGGGGAGAAAATCAGTCAAGGCGCGCCTAATACCCGCCCCGTGTGCACGGAAACTGGCATCAGGCCGATGAGCATCTGCTTTTACTAATCCATACTGAAAGCCTTGTCGAGCTCTTCGGGAGAAATGACCGTCTTCATGCGTCCGGTCGTATCCTTGCCGGCACGTTCCATGAAAGCCGCAACGCTCTTATCCATGCGGATTGACAGCTTGCCCATCTCCGCTTCGTTTGCGCCAACGGCCTTCTGGAGATCATCCATGTTGAAGGTGCCGGATTGGGCTGCCTTTCGGACCTTGACGATGGTGTCAATACTTTCGCGAACAGTAGTCGCGCTCTGCTCTGCGTTCTCCGGGGTGCAAGCGTCCAAGGTGTCGCACAAGCGAGTCATGGCCGCTTCGTTGAGCGTGTAAAAACTCCGCGGGCTCCATCCTTCCGGGAGAATCTCCTCACATTAACGAGTATGAGCAACTATTCTTATTTTTCTTATATTTTCAAGCAGACAACTGTAATGAAGATTATCTTCCTCATGGAGTAGGTTAACGAATTTCTTTTGCGAAGAAACAATAATGGAATCGGCGCCATCAATATTAATATATTCTTTAATTGTTGTTTGTTTGCCGCCTCTCGTGGTTGTTATTTTTGTGCAGTGTATTTTATAGATTCTCATTATGAAAATACAGCGAATTTAATATGTTCTGCTTTATGTCGACTTTTAATATGTTGCACTTAATTACTTCAAAGATTATATCCATTGCCTCATTTTCGTCCTCTATCTTTACTGAGCAGTTTTCAGGAAAAATCCCCCATTGGTCTTCTACCCATATGTTATAATTTTTTATATGTTTTCTATATCCGCATAATGAAGATTCTGAAAGTCTAAATTTATCTTTTATATATATTATAGGATGATATCCATGATGAGTTTTCCATAGCTCAACTTTTAACAAATAATCCGGTTGAATATCAGGAAAAGGAAGTACAATGTATTCGGTAACATATTTTGCGATTTTTATCATTTTTTTACACATATGACATTGAAATGTTCGCCTGGACAGCCTCGCGGAACTTTCGAGTTTGCATCTTTTTTTTGCCAATACTACTGCTTTTCGCTTATCTGAATCTATACCTATTCCGCTAATTGTGCCACTGCAGCATACATTCTCGGTAATTGGAATCATACCACCTTTAGCGGTGCAAACATACTTGCCTGTGCTTCCCTTAGGGAGTGTTTTCTTACGTGTCTTCTTTGAAACCTTCTCTACCTTGCTTGTGACTTTAAGCAATTTTGATGTACCTGCAGGAAGACCCGGAATAATAGCAGCAATGGTGTCAAAAGCCAAATCTTCTGCTCCTTCTTCTACCATATTGGAATCACCTGTAACTGCGCCTACTGCGATAGTCCCTACATCCCAAATCATGTTCCCCACATCCCATATAGTGTCTATAAATAGGCCAGCGTAATCTGTATGCAAGCAAGGAATATTGTCAACAAATACATGTATGTTTAACCCAACAATCTCTCCCAATTGCTCCCTCTGGTTCCATCTCCCGTCAATCGGATTATAATGGCGGTAGTTGTAGTACACCAGAGCGAGCTCCGTGTCATTGTATTCACTGCTCCACTGGATGGGCTGCTCAATTGCTCCGCTCGCTGTTACCTGGCCGTAGGCGGTGTAGGTGTAGGCGGTACTGATGTAGCCGGTGGTGGTGTAGGCTTCCCAGATGTTCTTGGTGAGATCCCAACCGTAGGTGTACCAGGTGCCGTCCTTCTGGATGGCCAGGGGGCGGGTAGCTACGGGCTGGGTGGGGTCCCAGGTGATGAGCCAGAGGCAGGGGTGGGTGGCGCGCTTGCGGTCGCAGCAGGCTATTTGCAGATAGCCACGGTAGAGGAAGGGGTGGCTGGGGGGGATAACGCCGTTTTCCGTCACCACCTTGGTGGCGCGGCGGCCCATGTAGTCGTAAGTGCAGGCCACGGTCAGGTCTGCTCCCGCCTTGCTGAAGAGTACGGGGCGGCCCGCCCCGCCAGAGCTGCTTGCAGCGGCGGCGAGGTCGTAGTCCCATCCGTTGAGCCCGGTGCCGTCCACCACGTCGCTGATGAGTTCGCTGCGGTCGTTGTATGTGAACACGTCGTTGCGGGTGGCACCCTGCCGTGCGAGCGTGCGGGAAGTCGGGCGGCCCAGCGTGTCGTACTGGTATGCGCGGCGGACCACCAGGGTGTTGCCGCGCTTGTAGTCCATCTGCGTGAGGATGTCGCGGTGCTGCTCGTAGCTTTGGGTAAGCGTCATGCCGTTGGGCTTGGTGAGCGTCTGCACCAGGTGCGAGCCTTGCAAGTATCCATACGTGAACAGCTTTTCCTGCCCGCCGTGAAGGAAGCCCGCGCCGCTGATGCGGCCGTCGGTGCCGTAGGCGGTGGTGACGGTCTGCTCTGTAT
>JAZLFB010000103.1:0-6637 GCA_045615585.1 Akkermansia sp. | reverse complement strand
CTCCTCCCTGTACGACTTCGGCGACATGATCCGCACCTCCACCTCCCCCGCTGCGGAGGATGAGAAGGACATCTCCCTGGTCACCATGCGCATGGAATACTTCGAGGCCCTGGCCAAGCGCTATTGCGTAGCCGCCACCTTCCTCACCCCCCCGGAGAAGGAGCTGCTTCCCTTCTCCGGCAAGCTCCTCACCATGGAATGCGGCATGCGCTTCCTCACGGACTACCTGGAGGGCGACACCTACTTCAAGATCAAGCGCCCTGAGCACAACCTGGACCGCACCCGCACCCAGATGGCCCTCGTGGAATCCATCGAACAGCAGATGGATGCCATGATGAAGGTGGTGGCCAAGTACTGATTGCCCCATCACCCATCAAACCCAAAACGGGCGGCACTTCAAAAAGTGCCGCCCGCTTTGTGTTCAGGTGGCATTTTCCGGAACGGGTAATGGGTGCTCTTGCCAGTATCGGCAGGCGGTGCTGCTCGCTTCATGCCCAGCGTACACATAGCGGGTCCGCAACAGGCTTGAATCCCGATGCCCCATTTCCAGCTGCAGGGCGGGAAAATTGCGGAAGTGCGCTGCATGGTAGGTGGCAAAGGTGTGTCGGCATACATCCTCCCGCCAGGGTTGCCGCAGCTCTCCTCCCCAGCCTGCCGCTTTGCGTAACGCACGCCAGCGCTGCTGCCAGCAGCGCGGGATGGTGCGTGCGCCAACCTTTTCTGCCCGTCTCAACGGCACCACGCGCCCGCCGCCCGTCTTGCTCGTGGTGGGCCGCACCAGCACGCGCCCGTTCTGCCAGTCGATATCCTGATCCGGGTTGATGCGGCTCACTTCCGTGGGCCGCATGCCGCTATAGAGCAGCAAGTGCAGGGATAGCTGCATGTCCCGGTGTTCCGGCTGCTGTGCCGCTTCCTCCAAACGCTCCACTTCCTCAATCGTCAGCGGTTCTATCGGCTTCTCAACCACCTCCGGCACCTCCACGCGTGATACAGGGTTGGCATCGCACCACTCATGCCGTATGGCCGTGGAAAACACCCCGCTCAGTATTGCCCGTCCTTTCTTGTACTGGGATGGACTGTTCCCGAACGCCGCTTCCAACATCCTGCGGCAATCTTGGGATGAAATACTCCGCACCCGCCGCCCTGCCAGTCCGGGATTCATCCGCATCAGGCGTTTGCAGATATAGCGGAAATCCACAATCGACCGCGCCCGCAATCCTTTCCGCTTCCTATCCTCCAGCGCCACCTCCACCCCCTTGGCAAAGGTCACTGTCTTTTCCCGCAGCCGCAACTGCTCCTCCCCCAGCGCAATACATGCCCGCGCCCGCTTCACACGCCCCCGCCCACTCTTTATCGCCTCCTTGGCCACCAATGCAGCCTCCAGCACATCTATACCTGTGGATTTCAGCACCTCCAGTGCTGCTAGCTCCGTCTCTGTAATGTTCTTTATCATCACTCTCGTATTCGCAATGCGTAGTCAAGCAAGTTTTTGAAAAAATCACAACTGCTTGACGATAGGCCGTAACATGTGCCCGCCAGAGGTAACTCGCTACGCACTGAGGATTTCAATACGTGCTATAAGACATGCTAACATTTGAATTCGTGATGATTGACGGGTATCTCATACGCATTGCGAAGGAGTATACTGACACAAACGGGCAGGTACGAGCGGGGCTTACCTCTCAGCTGTTGCCCCACTGGTCTACTTTTCACATGCAACCACATTCCCACATCCAAATCTCGCCACCTGATACAGCTGCCGCAGCCGCTTCTTCCCATATAGATGCCGTTTAGCAGACTGTATTTAGCGGGAGAGATATAAAAAGCACCAAAAAAGATAAAAAATACACTATTTACGCTTGCAAAACAACTAATAGGATATAAAATGTGGGCAGTCTGTATCCTTTCGTCATCATTTTTTCAGCAATACCATGAAACCTAGATTACCCCACTATCTCACACGGGGTCTGCTTACAGCCTGTGCAGCAGCTTTCACCATTTCCACCCCAGCCTTCGCTGATGTGCCAGAGGGATCATGGCGGCCCTGGCGGGGCGGAGAAGGAGGTGGTAAAACAAGAATTACTCAATAAAATCACGCATCATGAAACATCATCTACCCAAAAGACTTGTCGTAGCGATTATGTCTGCTATTACTGCGGTATGCATGAGCCTCCCGCAGTCGTTTGCTGTGACGATGAACACTACATTGACAACAACGTTCGGCAATTGTGACCAAGCCATAGCCACCAGCGTTACTACAGCGAACGCCTACAGTAACACGGATGAAGTCCCCATCCCCACTTCTGGCATCACTTGTTTGGTTAGCAACACTGGTTCCACGGTTGATTTGCAGACCAGTGGTGACGCAGGGTGCGCAAGCGACTTCCTGTCTCCGAATACGAACGTGGGTAATGGATCGCCATGGTCCATGACCATCAATTATGTCAACGCCAACGATATCCAATGTATCAGCGGTATAACTCTTTCCGTGGGGCTGTTCAACAGTATTGGCAATTGGCAAACCTCAGGAGCCATATGGACCGGAGACGTGACTTTCTCCGCCACTGTAACCGCTGGTAGTAACTCCTCCACATACACGGGACTTCTCTTCGATGGTGCTGGCGGAGGCCAGGGCCGGGGAGAAGGTAAATATGCGGTAACTCTGACCGGTGCTCCGCTGGACCTCTCAGGCTTCTCCGAATACTCTGTATCTCTTGTGTTAACTGAGACGCTGGGAGCAGGTACCTTTGTTGGCCTGCATAATATTGGCTACGATGTTATGGTGGAGCTGCCGAAAATAGCAAGCCTGATATGGAACGGCACGCCAATCAGCCATGAGTTGACATCTGCCGTGTGGAGCGATAATACAGGGTCTGGACTTGCATATTCAGAAAGCGCAGCCCTGGTGTTTGGGGTAGACGGGTACGAAACGGTTAGCATCAGTGAGAACGCCATCTCAACGTGGATGGAGGTGCAAGCCGGCGATTACACTTTTGAAAACAGTGCCTCTTTGAATGTGCAGCGAATTGCGGTGGGAGCGGGAGCAAGCCTCAATCTGTCCGGTACGGGGGATTATAATATCAAAATTGCCTTGGTGGAAACCGGAGGTGCCATGACTGTGGCGGAGGGCGCTACTCTGATATTGAACAATACGAATGCCCAGAATATGGTGAGAGCAGCCATTAGCGGCGAAGGCATGATGAAGCTCACGGAATCCGCGAGACTGGCAAACGGCACCAGCTCCATCGCCACCACTGTACTGAGCATTGAAAATGGAGCGGTCCTGAACCTGGGCGAGAATGAGCTCTCTAGGACTGATATAGCCTCTTTTTCGGAAGTGATACTGAAAAACGGGAGCATTGTCAGCAACTCTCAGGCATCTACTCTCCATAATCTTACGGTGAAGGGAGGAGATGTTGGCACATTCATGTCGGGGGACATGGACTTGAATACATATCAATTTGCCGGCGAGACCCGGGTCGATGGTACACTAACGCTTTCCAACTATTGGAATGCGCAAATCAACATAGCGGCGTTGGTGGGTGATGGTATACTCAATGTTACGGGAAATGGAGCTTGGAACACGGTTGCTCCTCAAACGATTTCAGAGGAGGATATGGTGTTGACCATAGGTTCCCTTTCCTTCGGGGCTGAGAGCTTTAGCGGAGATTTGAACATCAATCACATGCCCAAAACAGATGGTAAGAATGACCGTTTCGTCATCAACACCGGGGAGCAGGCTGTCAGTTTCCGGACTCTGAGCGTGAACTACGATCCACGCCATGCTTCTGCGCCATTGAGTTTCAACATGGGGGCAACCACCACGATTACCGGTGCGATGACCTTGAATGGAGGAGAGGTCTCTGTGGATGGTTTCGGCACGTTAACGATGGGCGGATTGCAGGGAGGAGGTGCGTTGACATCGAGAGGAAACTCGGACATTGTTTTTAACGTATCTAAGAACAATTATTTCAGCTATTCCGGCGATTTGGAAGTATTTGGTCAAATTGTTAAAACGGGTGAGGGAACTCAAATAATCGGCAACGCGACCCTTTACAACAAGGTTCTTGTGCAGGAAGGCACCCTGGTACTGGCCGGCAGCGTTACCGGGTTGAGGCAAACGATAGAGCTTCAAGGCGGCGAACTGAATCTATCCCGCGCTGTTCTGGATGTTAGCAATATGAACGGAATTTCCACCACCGGTTATTCCAGAGGCCAGGTGGAGGGTAACGGTTTCGCAAATCTCAGCGGCACGATAGATGTCGTAAGCGTGGGAACTGAAGCCACACTTGTTCATGAAGGGGTGCAGGTCAGATACAACGAGAAGACTTTCACCATGGATGCTTCCGGTGATGTAACCTTGCAGAATGTTACAGATTTTTCCACCCTGTACGTGAATGTGGATGCCTCTACAGAAAGTCTGAGCAGCGCTTTGAACGGCAGCGGTGGCGAACTCCGCTCCGTAAATCTTGGCAACAATACCAAGTTGGCGGTTGACGCCGCAGCTGAGTTGGACTCCCTTGTTGTCCGTGAGAACGCCTCAGCCGGCATGGAACTCGCAGACAATGCCCGATTCCACGCACTGGACATCTCTTCATTTGGGGGAGAGCTCACGATTTCCGGCTCGGGTTCCCTCACCACAGATTCTCTTAGGGGTGGCGGAGCATTGGTGTTTGCAAGTGAAGGCGAGATGATAATCAATGGTTCCAACATATTGTTCAGCGGTGATGTCACTGTCGCCAAGGGAACATTGAAAATTGGCAACCCCAAGGCTCTCGGCGAGCACAACCGGGGAACATCCCAGCGCAATACCATTACCATTGCGGAAAGGGGAACGCTGGATTTGAATGGCGTCAACGATGCCAACCTGATGTACACAATGGCAGGCGGCACGCTTACCAACAGCGGCAACGCCATGGGATCCAACCTTTCGCAGACGCTAGGGTTGATACTCACAGACGATTCCACTGTGCATGTTCTTAAAGACCATGATTTCCGACTTTTGGGATTCTATTCGGCAGGCACATACTTGGAATTGGGGAACCATACCTTGTATAAGACGGGGAACGGCGTGTTCAACATTAGGAACACCATTGTTACTGATGGTGCCATAGAGGTGTGTGGCGGCACGTTCGAGTTCGATACTGAGTATGGAGCGGTCATCACGGCCGCCGACATTACATTCAACGGAGGTTCAGTTGCCGGCAGAATGAATCTTAGCAACGGTATTACATTCACAACGCTTCAAAACACAGAAACAGCCGTGGCCATCAATGCAAACTTCAATAGTGTGACGTTTGACGGTGCAGCAGATTTGATTTTTGGCGGTGTTATTTCCAATACCCTATCTATTTGCAAGACCGGAGAGGGCAAGCTGGACATTAATTCTGCCAACAGCAACATAGGAACTTGTTCGCTGAACGGTGGTACTCTGGTCATGGGAAATGCTGTAGCATTGGGGGGCAGCAACATTCAGTTGAATGCCGGTGTACTAGATTTGAATGGTAATACCATAGCAAACAGAATTGCCGCTAACGGTGAGGCAAGTATTGCCAATGGCGCTCTAGCCGGCAATGTGGATATATACGATACGGTACTGCACATCGTTGACTCCGTTGCGGCAAGTGGTCAAATCAATACGAGCGCACAAAGTCGCATTGCGGTTGGAGATGGCACGCTTCTCGTCCAGGGTGAAGGGCTGCTCAATATTGGCAGTGCAGCATGCATCCGCACTGCTCATGAAACAGGACCGGCTTCCCTTTCGGGTGTTGATATCAGTGGCACCATGATAGGCGCAAGCGGGCCGGAAAAGTCGGAACTCGCCGGCGTATCCATCACTACCATGGCTGACTACAAGCTGGAGAATGTGCGGTTAAACGGTTGTTTTGTCGACATCGGCGAGGACACCACGTTCTTCATCAAGAACGTGGAGATCTCCGCCGACACCCGCATCACGGATGGCGCGGCGCGCATGTTCATCGAGGGCGGCAAGGCTTTCCTGGACGAGAGCAACACGGAGGCCTCCGCACCTACGATGAGCATGGCAGATGTTGCCATGTACCGCTCCGGCGACACGGAAACATGGGTGACGCTAAAGGAGAATGTGTCGCTTGTTTCCCTGACCAGCGAGCTTTTCACCAAGGTGATGCTGACTGGAACGGACCTGTGGTTGGACTTGACCGGGCTGTCAG
Source organism: Akkermansia sp. (assembly GCA_045615585.1). GTDB lineage: Bacteria > Verrucomicrobiota > Verrucomicrobiia > Verrucomicrobiales > Akkermansiaceae > Akkermansia. The sequence goes on along the minus strand of JAZLFB010000103.1, from coordinate 446 downwards.
CGCAAGTTGGTGATGCCAGCGCATTCTCCATCTCCTTCGAGGATGGCGCGCTCTTTGATGTGGACAGCCTGCGCGTCTACGCCACCCTGAACGGCGAGAAGTACTTGGACGGCTACACCACCCGGCAAAGCGGCGGAGCCGCCACGCTGTACTTCTCCTCGCAGATACCGGAACTCTCCACAGGTACACTTTCCCTGCTTGCCATGGCGGCCCTGGCGGGGCGGAGAAGGAGGAAGCGAGGCGCAGATTGAAGGATTTTTCCACTAAAAAGCCCTGTGCGCACTACGCGCACACAGCTTTTGATTAGTGGAAGAAAGAGTATTCCTCAGAAGGTGAACCCGGCATCCACGCCGACGGTGGTCTGGAAGCCGTCGATGGCGCCGGAGCCCAGGGAGCGGCGGATTTTGGTCTCGTTGCTGCCGGCCCAGGAGAACTGCACCCAGGGC
>JAZLFB010000102.1:0-1538 GCA_045615585.1 Akkermansia sp. | reverse complement strand
ACTCGCGGCGGGTGGCATGCTGTGTGCCGCGCACGGTTTCCCCCGCAATCACATTCGCACAGGGTTTGCCGCCCGATTCCGTTTCGGGCGCGTAGCCGGAGTAGAGAGTCATCGCCTCGCGCTTATCAGCGCCATACACATGCAGCAGGTAGCTGTCCGTACCCTCCTGCGGTATCACCTGCACATCGGGCGGCACAGGCAGCGTGAGCGTACCCCAGCAACGGAAGGACTGCGGCACGGCGGTGCTCATGTCAGGCGCGGCGGCGGAAGAGGGCGACGCGGTTTCCGACTTCTTGGCAGAGAGCTTGGCAAGAGAAGCCAGCATGGCGGCGCGGTGGGGTCCGTCAGGCAGAGTCACTTGCAGCTGTGCGCCCTCCACCCCCATGGCGGTGGTGAACACGGCGGTGGGGGCAGCGCCCTTGACGGCAGAGTCGGTGTAGACGCCCACTGTCTTGCTGCCGCCGATGTCGATGGTGACAGGCGTCCCCGCAGCGGGCGCGGGAGGGGCAACCATAGAGGACACCATCTCCAACACGGCGGGGGTATCCGCCGTGGGCGCGGTTGCCCCCGCCACAACGACGCGGAAGGTGTAGACATCTCCGCTGCGAAGGCACACCACCGTATAATCCGCGGGCAGCGGCAAGGTGAACGTACCCCAGCCCTCCAGCTCCATCAGCGGCTCCTTGCCCGACAGCTTGGCGGGTGTGTCCAAGGGCGCAGGCTTGGCAGCGGGTGTTTCTGCGGGTTCATTCGCGGTCGGCGAGGGGGCTGCCGCAGGGGCTTGCAGCACAGCAGGTACCGTTTCTGTGGGAGCGGGCGGGGTGCCGACTGCGGGTGCGGCGGGGGATGCCGCATCCGTCAGATGCGCCAGCAGCGTCAGCATCATCGTTCGGTGGGGACCGTCTGCCACAATCACTTGAATCGTAGGCGTTTCGGCGTCCTCTCCCATGCTGAAAAACGCGGCACCCTCTGCCCAGCCCTTTTTACCTGTGGCATGAACGCCGTTTACACTCTGCCCGCCGATGATGACGGTCTCAGGCGTGCCGCTCGGCAGGGAACGGCGCTTGGTTTGGCAGATTTCCATTACCGCAGGTGTCTCCAAGCTCGGGGTTTCCGCCGCTGTTGTCACGCGGTAACGCCGCAGCTCGCCCACTTGGTAGCAAGTGATGGCGTATTCGGCAGGCAGGGGAAGGTTAAACGTGCGCCCCAATTCCAGTTGGGCAACGGGGGTTTGGCGCAGGATATCAGTCTGCGCGGGGGCTGCCGCCGCCGTGGGGGCAGCGTTGTCAACCGCCTGTTGCGCCGCTGCGGGCAACAGAGAACAGAGAAGGAGAATCTGCGGGTATTTCATCATCCTTCATCATAAAACGCACCGCACTCAAGGTCAATAAAAAAACGTATGTTTCCCTGTATATTTCGCCCATTCAAACGCGTGGCACCTCTCTAACCCGCCCCCAACCCCAAAAAACAAAAAAAGCCTCCCCGCCGACAGGGGCGGGGAGGTGTTATTCAACAGCGGTGTGGCGGTTTACTTAGCG
>JAZLFB010000101.1:0-51891 GCA_045615585.1 Akkermansia sp. | reverse complement strand
AGGGCGTGCCAGCGGTTCTGCCAGTTGCGGGGGATTGTTTTCTGTTGCGGGTGGCGGCGGAGAAAGGTTTGCACTTTCCGCAACGGTATCACGCGCCCGCCGCCTGTCTTGCTGCTCTGCGGGCGGATAATCAGCACGTCGCCTACAATGTCGCGCTGCGGGTCGATGCGGGAAACCTCCGCAGGGCGCACGCCGCAGTAGAGCATGAGCCGCAGGGAGAGCGCCATGGCGCGGTGGCGCGGGCGGTCGGCGGCTTGTTCCAGCCGCTTCACTTCGTCCATCGTCAGGGCAGCAATGGGGCGTTCAGTCACGCGCGGGTTTTCTACGCCCTGAACAGGGTTTTTATCGCACCACTCCTGCCGCAGCCCGAACATAAAAATACTGTTCAATATTGCCCTGCCCTTGCGATAGCTGCTCGGACTGTTCGGAAATGTTTTAGCTAACAGAGTTTTGCAGTCGTTCACCGTCCATGCTCGCAGAGGACGGCGGGCGGCTTCCTCATCCCGCAGCATCCGCCCAATGAAGTGACGTAAATCCCGCCGAGTGGTAGGTCTCCTGTCCTGCCGCGCCGCCAGACTAGCGCGGGCTGCCTCCTCAAAACTCACGGTCTGCTCCGCTTTCTCCACGGCTTGCACCCCCTCCTGCATCACCCGACGCAAAAGGGTCAGCAAATCCAGCCGAGAAAGCCCCGCTGCCCTCTCTCCCAAGGCTTCGGTTGTTTCCAGTATAAGACGTGCTATGTCATTGATATTCAGCGGCAAGTCGCTGACGAGTTTCTTGGCGATTCGTGTATTCATGGGTGTGGTTTGCTAAAGCTGGGTCAAGCAGAAAGAAACGCATAGACTGTTAAAATTGCTTGCATGCGTTGAAGTTGTATAATGGGCTATATTAAGCATAAATCAACTACGCAGAGTGGGCGAGCAAGCGTTTTCATTTGTAACGCATTGATTATTCAATGATTCTCACTCTTTATGCTTTAGCAATGCTGTAGGATTGAAATATACCCCAGAAGGCGCGAACAGCCTTTCTTTCCCTCGATATGGCAACTATTCGTCTAACAGCAGAAGATTTGGAGCAACTGTCCAATCAGTTGCTGTCTTGGAAACGAGACCTTACTTACACCAACAATAAGGTCAAAAACACAATTACACAAATGGATGGTTGGCATGACCCTCAATATCAGATGTTTCTCAATGCCATTACTCTCACACACAGCCAACTCACCCAGTATGCGGAAAGCATGGAACATCTGGCACGCAGTCTAAAGCTATACGCCCAACAGCAGAAAGAAACGGTCTCCCGCCTCGGCAGCAACATCAAAAAGTTTAACTGATATGTCCTCGGTCAATATAACAACTGGCACTTTGCTTGAGGTGGCAACAAAACTACGTCTTTACAGTCAGGAGATGAGTAACGTTGCCCGCAGCATGGAACAGAAAGTACGCAGCATGCAATCATGGTCGGATGCACGAGCTCAACAATTCACCCAACAGACAAGTTTGGTTTGTAAAGGGTTGCTGCTGAACGTGGATAACTTTGCACAAATGGCAAATTTCTTACAAATGTTCGCACAACGCCAAGAAGAAATTGAGAGTGGAATGAAACAACGGACATCCAACATCTAACTCTCTTTGCCATGAATACCCTACCTATAGAGAGTGCTATAGAATACGCCAAACAATGGGCTACTCAATGGGCGAAGCATTTTCCCCTGCATCAGAAATGGCTGCTCAAAATGCAACAGCAGGGCAACCTTGCCTTGCTAAGCGGAGATTTCAAGGCATATACAAAAAAACAGCAGCGTATACAGCTAACTGAACTTTCTGATCACGATGAGCTAACAGAGAAAGAACAACTTAACATCAACATTAAGGCCATTCCTATACCTCCGATAACATCTCTCCCTCTCTACTCAGGGCAAACGAATAGCATCATAGAAGCTATTGCAAAATTGGGCCATGAGCGAGCAAAAAAGCTGATTCAAGCACATACTCAGCAAGACTCCGCTGCATGTAATGTTGCGCTTTCTCCCATTGATAAACTTTTAGCAAAGGGCGGGGAAAATTGTTATCTTGCCGTACAAAAGCACAAAAAGACACCGGACTACGTGGCCTTACTGGGGATTTGTTTTTATGAAGGTTGGGGAGTAGAGGAAAATAAGGAAAAGGCTATCGAGTGTTTTCTGGAAGTAGCATCCACGTCTGCTTTGGCTCAATATTATCTAGGAAAGTGTTACGAAAACGGTTACATCTTTGGCAAGAATCCGGACAAAGCCCGCCAATGGAAACAACTCGCCGCACATTCCGATTGTTGGCAAGCGGCGAGAGAATTAAGCGGCCATGCCGATTCAGAAAAAAACAGCAGATGGTTTTCTGTGGCGACCCTGTTTGCAAAACAAGGAAACGAACAAGCCAAACAACTGCTGGCAACAAACAAAGAACATTAATAACCTCTTTGTACCACGTTTCATCCTGACGGAAAGAGAATTTTTTCAGTTAACTCCAAGTCATCATTTCACCCATGGACATAACCGAAAGCAGAACACACGCAGCCTTGCAAGCAACGCCAACGAAAAGAGAAGATATACTGGCATGGGCAGAAGAATGTGCCGCCTTGGGACTGTTTGACAAAGGTCTGGAACTAGCCGACCGACTCCTAGGCAGTCGGCACGAAAGCTCCGCATTAATGATAAAAGCGCAAATCAGATGTTTGCAGGGCGCACCCGATAAAGAAGTTGCTTCTCTTTTGCAAAAGGCGGCAGAAAAAGGCCACCCCCTTGCAAAGCTCTACACTTGTATTAGCGCAAAAACACCAGATTCGGCAGAGCTGTCATCTCTGGCAAAGGAAATGCCTAATTGGGATTTAGCGTCCTACTGCCTGTTGTTTAGTCCATGCCCTGAAATATACGGAGACAAGCCAAGTTCCAAGGAGATTGAAACTTTAACAAATGATGCCAAGTCTGATTTCAGTCAATACATAACAGAGAAAGAAGCCGCTGCCGCTGCTGCGGCTGCGGCAGAAGCAAAAAAACGCGCTGAACAAGAAGCAAAGAAGAAAGAAGCTGCTAGAAAAGCAGCCGAAGCTAAAGCTGCAAAAGAAGCACAAAAAGCGCGAGAAAAAGCTGAATTAGAAGCAAGAAGAAAAGAAGCAGCCAGAAAAGCAGCCGAAGCAAAAGCAGCAAAGGAAGCCCAAGAAGCTAGAGAACGAGAGGAACAGGCGGCAAGAGAAAAAGCAGAGGCAAAACAGGCGGCAAAAGAAAGAGCTGCTAAAAGAGCACAAGAAGCAAAAGAAAAGGCTGAACTTGCCGCACTTGAAGCAGCCGCGGCTCCGACAAGAAAAGCATGCACTTGGATTGCCTGCATCTGTGGTCTCGTCTGCTTGGTATTCCTCTACCTTGCATGGTCTCCGAGTCATGGTGTCATGACAACCTGTGCAGCACCATTCATATTGAAACTACTTTATTCAATAGCCCTAATACTAAATCTAATAGTTGGCTTGTGCACTTTATGTTTTGGGAGTGCGGTTTTTAGCTGCAAACCCAAATGTTCGCCTATCCTTACCTCCGTTACATTCCTGCTTTTTTACACCTTTAGTTCTTTTGTCAGTAGAGATTGCATATATTTTCACGCGGAATCAGGTTGGGAATCTTTAGGATTCTGCGGTTGCTTATATGTTACCAGTATTTTAGGTGCGGTTATAGTGGGGTGCGAGCAATGGGATAAATGGTTTTGGCCACTTTTGCATACTATCATCACTTTAGCGGTTTTCTCATTTTTTCTCTATTTATAAAACATGAAAAGCACTTTCTTCTCGCAGATATACGAATCTCTGCAAAACATCTCCGAAGTTTGGCCGGAACAGGCATTTACTTTCGCCCCGTGGAACGAACTTGCAGCCAACTGCAAGGGCATCTACAGCAAGAGACAAAATCAAAACAACGACAAAAGCATTGCCTCTTCCGTATGCATTGGAGAGGAATATATAGATACACCCTCCGGAAAATTGAGATTACCCCACGCTTTCGCATGGGCGGGGTTCAAAGGTCTCAATATTGTTGACCATGATGTCAACAACTCCGCTTATGCATGCAAAATCATGGCTTCTGTGTTGCTGCGTATTTTTTTACAAGCAGAACCGGGCACCATTCGAGTGCATCAAGTAGATCTCAGACATTCGGGCAAGTATATGGGGGAGCTTGACTTAGCCGTACATGAGGAAAGCCCGCGTCTTTTTGAGGAGGAAGAGCTTCGCCGTTTGTTGCGTGACTTGTTTAATGAGATGGCGCAGCACCAAGTAACTACTTGGCTTTGCGATACCTGCGGAGATGCGAACTCTGCCGACCAACGACCTCTCCACCTGATTGCCATTGCCAATTGGGAGGACTTGAGTATCCACAGAAATGGAGATGATTCAGAAGAATCAGAAAGTCAAAAACTGATTCGTCGTATGTTAGAAACCGATATTGCCGCACGCAATGGTATCTACTTCTTCATCTGTTCTAATGAAGCTGTTACAAATGGACAGTTGCCTATACTTACAGCACATAATGAAAGACACATAACGATGCATCCTCTCAAGGCAGATAGAGAGGGAAGTGCAAGCATTATACAACAAACGGATTTAAGCATTACGCTACCGAATGATAAAGAGAGGCAGCTACTCAACGATGGATATAAGAGCTACGTCAACGGCAATTTTGTGGATATTGAAGGTGAGGGAATTTGGATGGGAAATTCTGCCGAGGGTCTACGAGCCATAATAGGTACGAATTCTCATGGAGAAAACCAATACTTTGAATTGGGGGTGGGCAAAGCACATAGTGCGTATCATGCACTGATAGGAGGTGCTACGGGTTCAGGTAAAAGTGTATTGCTCCATGAAATCATCTGTTCTCTGGCAGAGCGTTACTCTCCACAAGAGCTCCGTATAATTCTGCTGGACTACAAGGAAGGAACAGAATTTGCTCCATATACTTCTCTACCTCATCTATTTGCACTCTCCATTGGCTCTAACCCCGAATTTGGTGTAGAAATATTAAAATGGCTGAAACAGGAATACAAACGGCGAAGTAAGCTCTTTACGCAGGCAGGAGTCAGCAATTTCACAGACTATCGGAGAGCAAGCGAAAAAAAGCTATGCCGTTATGTAGTCATAGCAGATGAATTTCAAGTGTTGTGTACAGACCAAAAATATGGGGATGAAGCACGATATATGCTTAATGAGCAAGTACGTCTCTTACGAGCATGCGGTATCAACTTCGTTTTGGCAACGCAGACGCTTCGAGATGGCTCTCTGGAAGGTACAGCAAAGGAGCAGTTTGCTTGCCGCATCTGTCTGCAACTAGCAGAAAATGAAACGGACTACTTCCTTGCCACAGATAACGATGTGCCGGCACACTTCAATCGTAAGGGGCAAGCTCTAATCAACTACAACAAAGGAAACAAATCCGACAACATTACTTTCCAATGCGGCAACCGCCAAGCGAGCAATGGACAGTACCGCACCACATCAGACATCAGGAAATGTCTTGCAGCATTAACAGAAAAAGCCAAAGCCGAGGGGTGCATGCCCACAGAACGCTACATATACGACAGCGATGACTATGCTCAATTATCTCCTGAGTTGCTACAGCCAGCAGAAGGTTTTCTGCTGGGGCTGCGTAATAACATGAAATCGACGCCTTTCTACTTGAGTAAAAAACTGGTAGATGGAGGCGTACTGATTGTCGGCTATGACTCGCAAAAGAATGATTCTCTATTATTGCAACTAAGCAGCCAAACAACAGGTATTTACGGCGTTCATTGTCCAGTTCTACGCACCTCTGATTATGAGGGAGAAGTTTACCCTCTCACCATCATTTCCGCAGAAGAAGGAGATATTGACTTACCTGATGCAATAGCCACATGGAAGGATATGATGCAGCAGAAAAACACACAATTAGAGACGGAAGCCCCTACTGCTGCGCCCTCTTTGGACAAAGAGCTATTCCAAGTTCCCGATGGTCTGGGAGATGAGTTTGCTGATGTAATGAAAAACCTGCAGAACAATTTTGCTGCGATGCCAAGAACGGAAATGGTACAAGTCTTGCCTACCAACCAAGGAAGGAGACGGCGGCGTGTACAAGAGCAACCACTCATTGTTTCTGTGCGCAACACCACAGATGTAAAGCTTTTAGAAGAGGAAGGTATTTATGCTAATGACTTCCGTGTAGTTATTTACCTTGATATGAACAGCTATAATCAGCTCAGCGGAAACTATGAGCGAGGCATGCTTGAAGGGGCACAAATCATTGTTGAGTACCCTCGCGGAAATGTGACAAAAGTGCGCATCGGTTATTCTTATTAATGCTACGAAATTTATCTTTTTAGCAAGAAAACAAGTATAATTCTCAACACAGGCTAATTCAAGCACAACGCTCTCAATGTCTATTCATTTCAAAATCAACCCACAAACAAATCAAAAAAAGCGCGGACACGAAAAGAGGAAAAAACACCATTACGCATTTTCTTTCTCTCTTTGCAGATATCTTTCCAATAAATGAAATTTCACAAAAGTGTAATTTTGAGGATTTATTTTTTCATCAATCAATAATTCATTTATCTCTCTAGGATACAAACCAAATATGCCATTTTTTAAATCAAATGTTATTTGACGATATTTATTGGGAAACAATTTTTTATCTTCTGAAATGTAAAAATCGCGAACAGTGTACTTTTGAGCAGTTAACAAACAATCCACATCTTCACTATTATTGAACAACGACAACAACCGAGGAACAATAATAGAGCCATCATTCAGCGAAAATTTTTCTTCATTATCATCCATTTTTTCATTCTTAAATTTTCTCTCCAGTTTTTGTATATAAAAGGACTCTTCGTTCTCAAGATCCCATATCGTAGATAGCCTCACATAGAACTGAAAAGTAGTAAACAACTCAATATAACACCACAATTCATTTTCGAAAGTAAATAAAATAAGCATGTGTAGTAGTTCTTCAATCTCTTTACATTCCAATTCTTCATCAATAATATTAAGTGGATAAAAAGGAATAACAGGGAAGTTATAATGAATACTCTGTATTCTGCTGTTTTCGAAATTAACCTCAACTCCATCCTTCATATAAGATAGTGCTATACCTTTAGAAGCAGCGAAGTTAAACGCTATTTTACATAATCCTTCTTTAAATGCAGTATCGTTTAAATTGAATTTTTTAGCGATTACAGTAAATTTATCTTTAGAAACATCCCTTCTCTCCTCTTTGCTCAATTCAGGACAAGAAGTTATTTTTTTATTGCAAATTTGGACCTCAAACAATCCTTTCTCGTGTAGAGCATAACCAGTACAACGATATTTTTTACTCCCCCTATCTCTCCTCAAATTAGGCATATCAGATAAAAGAGGAGTAAAAATATCAACAAATTTACAATCACATGTTTCACCAAGCAGGCTATTACAAGTTCTGCAACAAATAACATCAGACTCAAGATAACCGCCAATACCATTAGGTATGATATGTTCCTTTGCAATATTATCTTCAATCAATTCTTTACCACAATAGACGCAAGTTTTCATTTTAAATACACGAATTAAAAAGACCTACAAATTCACACCAATAATATACTATATCCTATTTCTAGACAAGATAGCAAACACCGCTAACATAATCAATACTTTTTCCATAAACCTACATAATTTTTTCTTTCCAAAAGGCAAAAAGAGACTTTTGACAACAAATTCAATTTTAACACGCTCTGACCACAGAAATCAACAAGGTCACCCAAACCACCATGAACATTCAGCCAACCTTTTCATCTCTTATGCCAACTCACACCCCCTCTACCGCCCCCTCCACTCCTGTCACCCCACTTGCATCTAACTTTGTTTTTTACACAAAATAGTATTTTCGTTCAAAAGGGTTTACTTACGCATTTCTTTTAGATTTTTCTCGCAAAAAGCATATCAACCACCACAACAACCATGGGAATTACAGCATATCTTGACAACGAAGGACGGCTTTATATTTTTAATGATGGTATCAACGTGCTTAATGCTTGGTGCCATGACCGCATTACCAACCACCGCGTGCAGGTTTGCGGGAATGTCGTGAAGGTGATAGGGAATGACATCGGTACAGACATGCCATACGCCTATTGTTACAGAGTTGAAGGCAATAGTGTTGTTGAATACTGGAACGAGAATTTTTGACCTGCACATGGAACGCTAACCCACATTCTTCTATGATTATATTTGACGGCACAAAGGTGCTGAGTGTTCTCGTTCGTGAAGAGGACGGTGAGGAATACGACACCTTTCTGGACGTGAGAGACATATTCAATTATCTGAAAGACGAAGAGGATAAGGACAAGTTTTATCTCTACTCGCCAACGAAGAAGAAAGATGTTGAAATCGCTTCGATTGAGGAAGTGGTAGTGGATGAACACTATAACATAGGCTACCTTTCGGGACTTATGGACTTGCTCGTTTCCCCGGACACCACCTTCATTGCAGAAAACGGCGATACCATCATGGCGAAGGATCTTACCCATGCATTCAATAAGCTAACCAGAGTGCAGACAGCTACAGCAAATCGCCCGAAAGGCATATACTCTTCGTTAAGGAAGGAGCCGCAGCACGTCATGTACAAAATAGTACTGAAAGAAGAAGCCGAAATTTTGGCAGACTATTTTTCTGTCCGCGCTCTTGTAAAGTAATACTGATAGAAAGGTAACGCTCCCAATTTACCCCTACTGTGTTCAGTTTGCAGCCCAGTTCCCCAACGTGGATGCAGAACTACTGAGCAGGGCCTTCAGCATAGGCCGAAGACGCGCGGCGAAACTCGTAGCAGCAATGAAGCGACGCGGTGATGCTTGATAAAAGCACATGGCACTCGGCTTCGCCGTAGCAAGCAAAAAAAACACCCTGTCTGACAGCATGTCAGACAGGGCTTGAAATTCCGCGCGGCGACTTGTCTCGGCGTAGCAAGCGAGCGCAGCGAGACGCGAAGACGGACGCCGCGCCTAACTCTGAACTTTATAAATTATAAATTCTAAATTATAAATTACTCGATTCCGCAGCGCACGAGCAACGCCTGCGGGTCGGGGTCGCGGTGCATGAAGTCGCGGTAGAGTTCGGCGGCGGGTTTGCTGTTGCCTTTGGAGAGGATGCAGCGGCGGAAGTCGCGCCCCGTTTCGGGGTTAAAGACGCCCTCTTTCTTGAAGCGGGAGAAGGCGTCCGCCTCCAGCATCTCTGCCCATTTGTAGGAGTAGTAGCCGCTTTCGTAGCCGCCGTCAAAGATGTGCAGGAACGCGCGCAACATCGAGTTACCCTCCTCTGTGGTCGGCACGCGGTAGCCGTCCTTGAGAGCTTCGCGTTCCGCCTCTTCGGGGCTCATGCCGAGGTAACGGGCGGTGTGGGTGTGCAGCTCCAAATCCGTCTTGCCGAAGCAGAGTTGGCGCATAAAGAACGATGCCGCGCCGTAGTTGCGGGCGCGTAACATCTTCTCTTTCAGCGCAGCGGGCATCAGCTCACCCGTCTGCCAATGGCGGGCGAAACGGTCGATGGCTTCAGGCTCCCATGTCCAGTTCTCATTGATTTGGCTGGGCAGCTCCACGAAATCCCACGCCACGTTGGCACCACTCAGCGAAACAACCTCTACCTCGCTGAGAATCTGGTGCAGCAGGTGTCCGAACTCATGGAACACCGTCTCTACCTCGCGGTGGGTGAGCAGGGCGGGTTTGTCACCCACAGGCTTGCTCATGTTGCCGCACATCAGACCGAGGTGGGGCTTTCTCCCCCTGCCCTCCATCGGCGGCAGACCGCAGGACAGGCAGTCCATCCACGCGCCCGCACGCTTGGTGTCGCGCGGGTACCAGTCGGCGTAGAACGAGCCGAGGTGGTCGCCCGTGGCTTCATCGTGTACTTCGTAGAACAGCACTTCGGGGTGCCACACCTCCACCGCGCCCGCGGGCAGCGTTTCGCCCGCTTTCAGGTACGCCGTGGGCTTCTGCGTGAAGCGGATGCCGTACAGCCCCGCGTAGATGGAGAACATGCCCTCCAACACGCGCTGCATGGAGTAGTAGGGGCGCAGCTCCTCGCTGTCGAAATCGTAGAGTGCCTTACGCAGCTTCTCGCTCCAGAACGAGATGTTCCACGGCTTCATGACAGGGATGCTCTCGCCTGTCTCTTTCTCGGCAAAGCGGCGGATTTCCTCCTGCTCGCGCTCAAAGGCGGCTTTCACCTTGGCGTGCAGGTCATTGATAAAATTGAGGGCGGTGTCACCGCTGCCCGCCATGCGGCGGCTCGTGACATAATCGGAGTATTTGTGATAGCCCAACAAAGCCGCCTTTTCCTGACGCAGCGTCAGGATTTTGGTAATCAGCTCGGCATTGTCGTATTCCCCCGTGCCTTTGGTACCCACGCCGCGCCACACGCGCTCGCGCAGGGCTTCGTTTTCCGCAAAGGTCAGCACAGGCTGAATAGAGGTGAATTGCAGGGTGAAACGCCATTGCGGCGCGTCCTCCGTACCGTAGCCCTTGGAGAAGGCATCCTGACGCGCGTTCTCGCGGGCGGATTCGGGCAGCCCTGCCAGCTCGGCAGGGTCGGCGGTCACGTATTCCCACGCGTTGGTGGAGTCCAGCACGTGCTCCCCGAAGCTGTGGGATGCCTGTGCCAGCTCGGTGGACAGCTCGGCGTAGCGGGCTTTCCGGTCGGGGGCAAGATCAGCGCCGCTCTCACGGAAATCCGCCAGCGTTTCCTGCACAAAACGCTGCTTGGTGGGGGAGAGGTTCTTCACCCAGTCACAGGCCGCCGCCTTTTTCAGCACGGCATACAGCGCGGCGTTCAGCCCCACGCTGCTGGAGTAGGTGACAACGGCGGGCATCAGCTCGTTGATAGCGTCGCGCAGCGCAGGGGCATCCATCACGCTTTGCAGATGGTTCAAACGCTGCCAGCCGCGCATGAGCGGTGCGCCCGCGGCTTCCAAGGCGGCAAAGGTGTTGTCGTAGGTCGGCTCCGTGACCGCGCAGATAGCATCGATAGCCGCCTTTGCCTGTTCAATGGCAAAGGGGATGTCGATGCGGGCCTGCTCCGCCGTGTGGCGGGACCACTCCGGCATCAGCGTATCTTCCAAAAAAGGGTGTTCACTCATGGTTGCCGCCATTGTAGCAGCAACGCCCCGCAGCAGCAAGCACAAAGCAAGGCACGACATCTCGCTTTTCTGCTTGATTTTATGCTTGAAAACCGCCTGTTTCGCGGTATGATAGAGCAAGTAGTAAACTCGTGTGGCGTTTTATCGGCGTCCGCGCTTTTCCTTTCCCGTCGTTATGTCTAAGAAAGATTCCTGTTCCTACATCGACTGCTTCCCGCAGATGCGCCTGTTGTGCATCGGCGATATGATGCTTGATATTTTCGCCTACGGCAAGACCAACCGCCTGTCTCCCGAAGCTCCTGTGCCTGTGCTGCTGTTCAAAAAGGAACGCCGCATGCTGGGCGGCGCGGGCAACGTGGTGGTGAACCTGCGGAGCTTGGAATGTCAAACGAGCGTGGTCGGCGTGGTGGGCGATGATGCGGACGGCGCCAGTCTCCGCGCGTACATGGAGGAACAGGGGGTGGATACCTCGCTGATGCTGACGCTGCCGAACTACCCCACCACGGTGAAGACCCGCTACGTCACAGGCAAAAACCACCTGTTGCGCGTGGACAAGGAAACCAAGCTCTGTCTGCCGCAGGAGACGCTCGATGATCTGCTGGCCCGCATTGAGCCGCAGCTGCCGAACATGGATTTGGTGCTGCTCTCCGACTACGGCAAGGGGCTGTTCGATGAGCGTTTTACCCCCGCCGTGATTGCCCTGTGCCGCAAGTACGGCTGCCGCGTCATCATCGACCCCAAGCGCACCGACTACGGCATTTACAGCGGCGCCACGCTGGTGAAGCCCAACAAGAAAGAGTTTGAGGAAGTGACAGGCATGTCCTTCGACCCCGCCGAACCCGATTTCAAGGAAAAAGCCGTGGAAGCGGGTCGCGCCGTCTGCCGCCGCTATCAGGTAGACAACCTGCTGGTCACCCTCAGCGAGTACGGCATGCTCTACATCCCCGCCGATGAAACGGTGAAACCGCGTCTCATCCCCACCGAAGCGCAGGACGTGTTCGATGTGTCGGGCGCGGGTGATACCTCGCTCGCGGTGCTGGGTGCCTCGATGGCGGCGGGTGCCCCCATCCCCACGGCCATCCGCATTGCCAACGCGGCGGCGGGCATTGTGGTGGGCAAGTTCGGCACAGCCAGCGTGCAGCGCACGGAGCTGCTGCGCCGCATGGCGGGTCAGGTGCGAACCAAGCGTCTGCTGACGGTTGAGGAAGCCGTGGAGGTCGCCCAAGCCTTGCAGGCAGAGGGCAAGCTGGTGGGCTTCACCAACGGCTGTTTCGATATTCTGCACCCCGGTCATCTGCAATCGTTCGAGCGTTCCCGCGAGCTGTGCGACGCCCTGTTCGTGGGGCTGAACAGCGATGCCTCCATCAAGCGGCTGAAAGGTCCCGAACGCCCCATCAACAATCAGGACACGCGCGTGGCCATGCTGACCGCCCTGCGCGCCGTTGACTATGTGGTGGTGTTCGATGATGACACAGCCCTGCCCCTCATCGAGCAACTGCGCCCCGATGTGATTGCCAAGGAGGGCTATCCGCTGGAGAAATGGCCCGAAGGTCAGGCGGTGGTCGCCTACGGCGGACGCGCGGTAGAGCTGCCGCGGCTGGAGGGTTTTTCCACCACTTCCATCATCGACAAACTGAGCAAATAACCCCTATCTTCCCTCAGCTATGAACGACGCATGGATTTCACAGGAACTACTGGGCGTGGCAGACGGCTTCCGCGCCCTTGCCGCTATGGCAGACCGCATCAGCCCCATTGCCGCCGCCTGTGTCGCCGCCCTGAAAGCGGGGCATAAGGTGATGTTCTGCGGCAACGGCGGTTCCGCCGCCGATTCCCAGCACTTGGCCGCCGAGCTGGTGGGCCGCTACAAGCTGGAACGCCCCGCCATGAAATCGCTCGCCCTCACCACCGACACCTCCATCCTGACCGCCATCGGCAACGATTACGGCTATGACGACGTGTTCCGCCGCCAAGTCGAGGGGCTGGGCGAGGCGGGCGACGTGCTCATCGGGCTTTCCACCAGCGGCAACAGCAAGAATGTGCTGCTCGCGTTTGAACAGGCCGCCCGCATGGGTATCACCACCGTGGCGTTCACAGGCGCGGGCGGCGGGCGCATGAAAGAAGCGGCGGATTTCGCCCTGCCCGTTCCCGCCACCGTCACCAACCATATTCAGGAGATGCACATCACCTGCGGTCACCTGCTCTGCGAAATCATCGAACATGAACTCCACGGCTGAACGCCGCGCCCTGTTTCTGGACAGAGACGGCACCATCAACATCGACAAGGCCTACCTGTACCGCCCGCAGGATTTCGAGTGGGTGCCGGGCATCCTTGAGCTGTGCCGTGCCGCCCTGCAAAAAGGCTACGATTTGGTGGTTGTCACCAACCAGTCGGGCATTGCCCGCGGGTACTACACCGAGGCGGATTACGAACACATCACCGCCTACATGAAAGAGCAGCTGGCGGCGGAGGGTATCACGCTGTTGGATGTGCTGCACTGCCCGCTGCTGGAGGGTCCCGACCGCAAGCCGAACCCCGGTCTGTTTCTGAAAGCCCGCGACCGCTGGGGCATCGACATGGCGGGCTCTCTCTCGCTGGGTGACAAACCGCGCGATGCCGAAGCGGGCGAACGCGCGGGCGTGGGGCGCAACTACGTGCTCACCGCCGACCGCCCCGAACAGCACACGGCACACGGCGGCTGCATCCCCACGCCGCAAGCCCTTATTCCCTACCTCTGATTCCCCTTCTCTCATGGAAAAGATTCTCATCATCAAACTCGGCGCACTGGGCGATTTCGTCCTCTCCATCGGTATCATGCGCGAAATCAAAAAGCTGCACCCGCATGCGGAGTTCACCCTCATGACAGGCAAGGCGTTCAAGGGCATGGCGGAGCAGATGGACATGTTCTCGCACTACATCATCGACAACCGCGTGTCGTACTGGAATATCATGGCGCACTACCGCTTGCTGCGCGAGGTGAAAGCGGGGCAGTTCGACCGCATTTACGATTTGCAGGGCACCGCCCGCACGCACAAGCGTTATTTCACGGCGTTCCGCTTCTTCCTTGACCACGACTACGTTTGGTGCGACGTTCCCCACGGGCGCGACATCAGAATCAATGACGGTGCCGTGGTGCAAAACATTAAGGGCGAGGACGTGGTGCGCATCACCGACCTCTCGTTCCTGAAAGGCAAGGGCGAGCATTTTCATCTGCTGCCCGAACGCTATGTGATGCTCATTCCCGGTTGCTCGCCCACGCACCCGCACAAGCGTTGGCCGATTGCCAACTATGCGGAGCTGGTGCGCCGCTTGGCCGACCGCGGCATCGGTTCCGTGCTCATCGGCACCAAGGATGAAGAGCACGAGCTGACGGAAATTGCCAAAGCCAGCCCCTTGGCGGTCAACATGATGGGCAAGACCTCGCTGCTGGATGTTCCCTCGCTCGCCCTGCGCGCGCTGGCTTCCGTGGGTAACGACACAGGACCCTCGCACATGGCCTCCCTTTCGGGTGCCCCCACCATTGCCATCTACGACAACCGCACCAAGCAAGGCGCCCTGCTGGGTCCCCGCTCCGTCAACCTCATCTCCCCCTCCACCATCGACTTGGTGACGGTGGACATGGTATGGGCCGAGCTGCAAAAGCACCTTGGCAACTGATGTACAACACGCTTGGTAACCGCGCCGTAACAGGCTATCATGACCACATGGCAACGGAACAGGAACGCAGCGTCACCAAGGCGGGCAACCCCGCCAAGCCCACGGGCGAAGCAGGGGCGGAAATGCTGGCACGCATGAACGACAGCCACGCCGCCGTCACGGAATGGGGGCTTTCTCACCTTTGCATCGCGCCCGATGCCGCCGTGCTGGATATCGGCTGCGGCGGCGGTGCCACCCTGCACCGTCTCTCCCTGCGCGCCCCGCAGGGGCATATCACGGGCGTTGATTACTCCCCCGTCTCCGTGGCATGCTCCCGCGCATTCAATGAGAGCGCTATCAAGCGCGGGCAGATGGAAGTGGTGCAAGGCTCCGTAGAAGCCCTGCCCTTTGCGGACGGCAGTTTCGACATCATCACCACCGTCGAGAGCTTTTATTTCTGGCCGAACCCGCAGGAAAATTTGCGCGAGGTACGCCGCGTGCTGAAAGAAGGCGGCACCTTTGCCCTGATTGCCGACATCTACGAAAACGGTCAACTCTCCGACAAGACGCGCGAAAACATCGCGCTCTACCACCTCTACAACCCCACCAAGGCAGAGTTTGAAACCCTGTTCCGCCAAGCGGGCTTCCGCAACATCACCCTGCACACCCGCGAGGGCGAAGCGTGGATTACCGTCTGCGGTCAACGCTGATTTTTCTTTCCTCCATGCCCGCTCGCCCCGCCAAACGCGCCTATCTGCTCTGCCAAGCCTTACTGGCGGCGGCAGCCGTTGCGCTGTGGCTCAACCCGCTGTCCGCATGGCTCATCAACGTGCGCTACGCCATGACCGCCTACCTGTACACCAACATCGGACTGGCTACCCTGCTCCTGCTGCTCACCTTGGCGGCGGCGTGGGGGTTCCGCAGGGTTGTACACGGGCTGTCCGTTTGGGGCAAGTGCTGTCACGCGCTGCTGCAAGCCCTGCTGCTGCTCTCGCTTGTGCTGTTCACCTTCTTCACCTGTTCGCTCTACACCACCCTCAACAGCACGCTACCCTTGGGGGAACGCCTCGGCAATTAACCATCTGCCGAAGTCTCACAACGTCTGCTCCAAATGCAACACCTGCACCGGTTCTGACGTGGGGGTAAGGGGCATTTGCTCTTCACTGCCCTCAATCTGTAAAAAGAACGTCCCCTTGCGCGGCAGCGACAGTCGGGCAAAAGCGCGCACATCATCTTTATCAGTCGGCAGGGCGGCAGCGGAAATTTCGTTACCTTCGGCATCGGTCACGCGGGCGGTAAGCGGGGTTTCAGGGCGAGGTTTCAGCTCTACCATCAGACGCTGGCGGTCGGCGGGCAGACCTGACTGTTCGTACCACGCGCGGGCCAAGGCATGGTAACGCTCGGTGACATCTTCGGCGGGCAGCATCTGCTTATCCGCCAGCAACACGGTAATGTAGGGTACCTTACCCTGCGGCGTAGCTGCCACAATGCGTTGGGTAATTTCGCGGGGGTCGGTCATGCCGATATTCTCCATCACCCACGGCGTGTTGAAATCGTGCTCGTTAAACTCAATCATGTGCCACTCGCCCTCAAACCATGCTTCGGCCCATGTGTGATTGCCCTGCACATGGTTCCATGTGGCAATACCGACAGCGCGGGCGGGAATCCCCACGGCGCGCAGAGCGCACACCAGAAGAATCGTCTGCCCCGTACAGGAAACCTTTTTCTCTTCCAGCGCCTCCAACGCATTCATACCGGGTTTGCGACGCTCGATAGAGTAGTACACCCCCGTCGCTTCGGGCAGCTTGGCCGCCATGGTCAGCACGGCTTCGCGCGAGGTCCGGCAATGCTGCACCAGCTCCTTCGCCAACGGCGTCAGCACGGGGCGCCAATCACAGGGGTCTTCATTGAGCACGCGGTCGGGCTGCACAGATGCCTGCACCAAGGCAGGCGGGGCGTCAGCCGCCCACGGAAAGGGCGCTGCGGGGTCAAGCGCATCCGCCCACACAGGCACCATGGTCAAAAGCAGAGACAAACAACGGAGAACGTGCATGCCACCTAACATAGCAGTCTTCGACCCCTCTGTCAAGAAAAGGGGATTTGTTACGGCAAGACCTATGAACACAACGTCTGCGAATGATTTTATTCTCTATAGGAAGAAAGCAGCATTGACACCTGCATGAAATAATGATACATTGAGCGCGGTTTCACGGTGCCAACGATAGCTACGGCACGTTGGATATATCGTGAAAAGTCTGCGAATGCGGGCGGAGAACACCCCGCACAAACATCCTCTTAATTTAATATAATGAAAGCGTTACTTATTCCTGCCCTGAGCGTGGCAGCAGCCCTGCACTGCATGGCTGATTTTGCCCCCGGAGCCTTGCCCGGCAAGGCCATCCTCATGAACTACACGCAAGCGAGCTATGACGGTGTTCCGTATTCGCGTGCCGTTAAGAACGCCGGTCTCCGCAGCCTTTTTGCACCTAAAGCGACCCGCAATCTGGTACCGCTGACTCCCTCCGGCACCTATGCCTACACCAAGACGGGTTCTAATACGGCTCAGATTGAAGCCCCTTTCTATGGCAACGGCGAAGGGTCGCGTATCTATACGCTGCATTTTACATCTCCTTACGGCGGTTATGCAACTGAAGAGCTTGTCGGCATTACCGGATATCGCGCCAGCGGTTCCGCTATCCAAGTTACAGGCTCCGTTACCGGCATTACCTTTACGGTGAAGTAAAGCACCCTTGCCAAAAATTATTTCTGCACCCGTCGGGCACACAGCTCGGCGGGTGTTTTTTATCATTCTGCACAAAAAAGAAAAACCGCAGCAAGCAACGATAGCTTGCTGCGGTCCGAGAACGTTCGGAAGACTTTACCGAAAACAAAGTCTCTGCCTTTTATTGCAGGGTAAAGGTACCGCTGCCGGACTGCCCCAAGGGAGACAAGGTCAAAGAGCCATCCCATTCAAAGGTAACAGTGCCGCTGGTCGGCGAGGTGAAATGCAGATGGAAAGTCACATCACAGCCGCGCTCGTTATACGTTTTTGACCAATAAATAACGGCATCCGTTGCGGATAATCGTTCATATCGGTACCCCCAAGAATTGCCGCTGCCCCCTGTGTGGAAATGGTTGCTACCCTGCCACGTCAGTCTGTAGGGCCCCAGATGAGCAGGATTGTCGCAATCCGGGGTGAACAGGCATTCGTGCTGTTGGGGGTAATAGACAAAGGTTTTACCGGCAACACTCACCGGCGCTGCCGCCGGCAACGCTGCTACGGTTTGGACAGGGGTGCCTGCAGGAGCGGATGAACAGGATACGAAGGCAACTAAAGCTGCCGTAGCGAACAGAGCGGAGGAAATATAGAGTTTCATGTGAAAAAAGAGGTTAACTCATGCTAGCGAACAGATTCTTCTAAGTCAAGGATATTCGACTGTTTCACGAGGGATGAACGCGACGTCGGCATCATGAAAAAGCGGCAGTCCCATGCATGAGACTGCCGCGAAAGGTCAGGGCTTACCGCCGCTTTATCAGCTTTCAGCCGAGTCGGGCAGATAGCCCTTGATTTGGCTGATGCGCGTGGGGTGACGCAGCTTGCGGAGGGCTTTGGCCTCAATCTGGCGGATACGTTCGCGCGTCACGTTGAACTGGCGCCCCACTTCCTCCAGCGTGCGGGGGTTGCCGTCCTTCAGACCGAAACGCTGCTCAATCACCTGTCGTTCACGGGCATTGAGCGTGTTCAGCACGTCGCCGATTTTGTCACGCAGCGAGTTATAAGAAGCACCGTCCATGGGGTTTTCGGCGCTCTTGTCCTCCAAGAAATCACCGAAGGAGGTGTCATCGGAGTCACCCACAGGCTGCTGCATGGAGATGGGCTGCTGCGCCATCTTCAGCACGCTGCGAACCTTCTCCACAGCCATGCCGCACTCGGCGGAGATTTCATCGGGCGTGGGTTCACGACCGAAATCCTGCACCAGCTTCTTCTGCACACGCATGAGCTTGTTAATCGTCTCAATCATGTGCACAGGGATGCGGATGGTGCGCGCCTGATCGGCAATAGAGCGGGTGATGGCTTGGCGAATCCACCACGTTGCGTAGGTGGAGAACTTGTAGCCACGGCGGTACTCGAACTTCTCCACCGCCTTCATAAGGCCCATGTTACCCTCTTGAATCAGGTCAAGAAAGGCAAGGCCGCGGTTGGTGTACTTCTTGGCAATAGAGATAACGAGACGCAGGTTGGCCTCAATCATTTCGCGCTTGGCATCCTGTGCCTCCTTCATGCTCTGGCGCATGATTTTGTAGTTCTCCATGAACTGCGAGAGGGGCATCCACAGTTCCATTTCAAACTCCTTAAGGGCATCGACATACTTGTCGTTTTCCGGGTCAAGCTCGCGCTGGCGCTGCAGCTTTTTGATGCGCTGGCGCACCTCGCGCAGTTTCTTCACAAAGTCTTCAAAGACCTTGTTCTTGAAGGAAAACTCCTCGTACAGAGCTGCCAAAGCGGCGCGCTTCTCCTCGAACTCGGCGGAGGCGGAAGCCACAGACTTCTTGCGGCGGCGGGCGGAGCACAGGCGGGCGTACAGGCTCTGCACCTCGGCATGGCGGGTCAGCACGCGGGTCACGAGCGGCTGCAACTCTTTGATGTAGCGGTCGCGGCGGTCGATATTCTTGTCCGCCACCACGCGGTCAAAGCGCTCATCGTTGTGGATGAGTTTGTCTGCCATGTCGCAGTAGTAGATAGCCACGCAACCGAAGCGGTGCAGACTTTCCTGCAACTGGGCTTCGGACTGGTCGATGCGGCGGGAAATCTCCACTTCCTTCTGGCGGGAAAGCAGCTCTTTCAGCCCCATCTGTTTCAGGTACATGCGCACGGGGTCGTCCAAGATGTCCATCTTGGCTTCCATCTTCTCCGTCTCGTCCTCCTCGGCATTGTCGGTCAGGCGCTGACGGTCGCTGTAGGAGTCCACATCGGAGGCATCGATGATGTCGAACTGCATGCCGCGCAGACGCTCCATGATTTCCTCATAATCGTTGGGATCCAGCACGTCATGCGGCAGCACATCGTTGATGTCGTCGTAGGTCAGGTAGCCCTGTTCCTGCGCTTGGCGGATGAGTTCCTTAATCTTCTCCTGCACGGCGGCGCTGTTCACCACGCTGCCGCCCTTGGCATCCAGCACCACGGGGGAGAGGGGGGTGGGCACAAGGGAGTCGTCCTGCACCTCCACACCCAGTTCATGCAGGTGTTCAAAGAGACGGTCTTGGTCGTCCTCCACCGCAGCATCGGGCGGCAGAGAGTTGGCAATATCATCCGCAGAAATCACGCCGTTGTTCTTCTTGGCAATGGCCAGCAACGCCTTGAAAGCATTTTTCAGCGTGTTGTCATCGGGGAAGAAATCCTGCAACATCTGAGCCGTCACCTTGGGATTGAAGGAGCGGCGGCGCTTCTTCTCCTCCTTGGGGGCGGGGGCGACCAAATCTTCAATCGTCACCTCTTTTTTAACGGGCTTCTTCTCCTCCTTGGGCGCGGGAGCGGGCTTCGTTTCAGGCTTCGGTTCCTCCTTGGGAGCCTCTGCCGTCTTTTTGTCAGCCTTGGGTGCAGCGGGCTTCTTCTCGGAGGGCTTCGTGGCAGCCTTGGGTGCAGCAGCGGGCTTCTTTTCTGCGGGCTTCGTTGCAGCCTTGGGAGCAGCGGCGGACTTCTTCTCCGCAGGCTTCTTGTCAGCCTTAGGAGCAGCGGCGGGCTTCTTCTCGGCGGGCTTCGTTGCGGCCTTGGCAGCAGCGGCGGGTTTCTTCTCCGAGGGCTTCGTTGCGGCCTTGGGCGCGGCGGCGGGCTTCTTCTCCGCGGGCTTCGTGGCGGCCTTGGCAGCAGCGGCGGGCTTCTTTTCCGCGGGCTTCGTGTCAGCCTTGGGTGCAGCGGCGGGTTTCTTCTCCACGGGCTTCGTGGCAGCCTTAGGAGCAGCGGCGGGCTTCTTCACAGCGGGCTTCTTCTCGGCCTTGGGCGCGGCGGGCTTGGCAGCTGCTACCTTCTTGGTTTCAGGCTTTTTGGCGGGCGTTTTCTTTTCCGCAGTCTTTTTAGCAGGGGCTGCGGCAGAACTCTTAGCAGAACTCTTTTTAGGCGTCGACATGATAAAAAACGATAATTAGTGGCTATACTCCACCCTTTACACCATTTGTCAAGTATTTGGCAAAGTGCTTGGTTACTATAGCACAATATAGGCGCTTGCAAGTAGGAAAAATGCATTATGACACATTTTCCCTGTTTTCGGCGTCTTTTCTACGGCTGTCGGATTGGTGGAAGTCGGAAGTTTTTTAATAACGGCGCGGCTACGCCGCGCCTTACTCCTCTTCCGTTGCGGCAGCGGCGGCGCGTTTTTTCTCCGCTTTCACCACGGAATCCGCCAGCTGTTGGCACTCCTTGGCTTTGTCGGCGGGAACGACCAGCAGGGTGCGGCGACCGTCGCGCAAACGGCAGGGCAAGCCCACGGCACTCTTGCCGCACAGCACGCGGTAAAAGACACAGCCCGCCAAATAGGTACCCAGTGCGTTGGGGTGCGAGCCGTCTGCCACATGCAGGGGCATATCAGGGTGGCGGTTGTACCAGCGGCGCCACGCCTCGCCCACGGGGGCAACGAGGGCATCATGCTCCTGTGCCACGCGGCGGTAGGTGGCGGACAGCTCATCCTGCATGCCGCTGTCAAAGGTTTTGCCGTCGGGCGCCAAATGCGCCCATGTCAGAAAGAACACAGGCTTGGCATGGTGTTTTTTAGCCAGCTCCGCCCACTTGCCGCCGAAGTTGAGTGTCCACGGCGGGTTGGTACAGGGGGTCATGCTCTGGTCCTGCAAAATGACGTAGGCATACCCCCCGCCCTGCACCAGTTGGCGGGCGCGGGCGTGTTTCGACTCCTCCCAAAATTGAATGAGTGCCGTCGCGCCCTCGGTGTACGATTCGCATTGCAGCGGGCATTTCCCCGCCTTGGCCATGGCCGCCACCACGGCGGGCAGGTCATTCACAAAGGTATAGCTGTTACCGATAAAGAGAGCAGTCTCCGTCTCTGCCGCCTTTTTGGCATGAGGGGCGGCAAGCAGAGGAGTCGCCGCCAACAACAGGGCGGCGGCAAGGGAAAGGAATCGGGCGGCGGTCATGATTTTTCGGGGTGTTTGGCGGCGTAGGCTTTCAGGAAACGTATCAGGATTTCGGCGGTTTCCTCTTGGTCCTGCACGTTGTGTCCGGAGTCCACAATATCCTCCGTACCCCAATTCACATGGCTGGACCAGTAGGGCACCACGCCATCGGAGGTCTTTTCCAAGGGGCGGCTGCTGCCCTGATTACCGATAACGGAGTGCGTCTCCACCCCGCCCTGCACCTGCAAGCGCTGCAATCCGCGGATGGAGTACCCACGGGGCGAGAGCTGCTTGATGCTGGTAAACCACTCCGTCAGTCGCTCCGGGTTGGCAATCAGCATATCCTCCTGCAAGGTGGCAACGTTCACCACCTCATCCAACAGATTTTTCGGCAGTTCCACCAAGCTCGTAATCAGCGAGGTGATGCTGAAAGCCGCTATCGGCGAACCGCGGTGGGGGGCGGCCATGTACACCACCATCCCCGCTTTCACAGGCTTAAAATCGTAGTCGCCGCGCAAGCCGCCCAGCATGGCAAGCGCCTCCTCCTGTGTTTCCGCCTCCTTCAGCGCGGGCATGTCCTCTTCCATCACCTCCAGCATCTTCTGCGGGTCAACACATTGGTTGTAGTGGGTAATGACACCGCCCATGGAATGTCCCATAATGACCATGTTATCCCAGTTTTTGTTGCGGTGCTGCGGGTCCAGCCTGTTGCGGGCATCGGCAATGGCTTCGCGGCACATGCGGGCGGTGCGCGTCCATGCCAGCCCGGAGGGGTAATTGAAGTACCAGAACTGGTAGCGGCGGCGGATATCGGGGTCGGCGGTGAGTCGGTTCACCAGTTCATCGAAGGTACCCGCGCTGCTGGCCAAGCCGTGGGTCAGCACCACGGGTATCTTGTTGGGGGCGTAGCTCTCCATGGTGGAAAGCCCCGTGGTGTCGCGCAGTTTCTGCGGACGCAACAGGCCCAGATAGCGGTCTTTGTTGAGTCGGGTCAAATCCCAGTACAGCTCCATCGGGGCGGAGAAATTACCCGTCAGGGGGATGCTGTACCCCGCGTAGCGGTACTCCTCCTGCCGCTGCCGCAACAGGAAATGGAGCTTGGGTTTCCCGACCTTGGGGAACTCCAGCACCGCCGTCAGGTTGCTGACGGTGCCGCGCGTCTTAACGTGAAAATGCTGGTCGGTCAGCTCCACCGCTTCGGCGGGGATGACACCCGCCATCGGCACACCCAAGCCGGGGTTGGTGTAATGCTTCGACAGCGTGCGCGCCTTCACATCCACCGAGGGCACCACATCATCGTACACCTCGGTAATATCGCGCAGGGAAAAGCCCTTGGCATACTCAATCTCAATATAATCGGGCGGGGAGTTACGTTCCGTCACATCGTAACGCCACAGGCGAATCATGGTCAGCAAGTCGGCATTGTAGGCCCGCAGCGCGGCTTTCTTCTCTTCATCAGGCACATCGTTGCGCCACAGCTTCTCCCAGTTTTTCCGCAGATTCTCCATGCGATCAGGCACCGCCGCACGCACCGAAGCAGCAGGAGCGTGCGCCGTGGGAATCAGCGCGGTGCTGCAAGCCCCCAACAACAGAGGCAGCAGCGACAGGAGCAGCAGAACGCGGCATTTCATACACCCGCATTGTAACCTTCCCGACCACAATTGTCAAGATAGCGGGGAAAACAGAAAAGAAATTGATAGAGGGAGAATTCTTGCCGCTGCGCTGCCGCAATAAAACATGGACACAAGCGTTTACTGTGTTTCCCGGCAAATGCCGACCGTTTGCTTCAGCTTTGTTTTTATCAATCACCGTCAACCCTCTGCGTGTTTCACAGCCTTGCTCGCACAGCGGGTCTAACGGCTATATTCCAACTGCTTTTTGCGCGATGCACACATTCTTATGGTTGCAATTCTCCGCTCTATCGGTTAATATAAGCTCGTACTTATGGCAAGCACGTTCGGTTCTCAGTTCAAAATCAGCACGTGGGGGGAATCCCACGGCGTAGGTGTCGGTGTGGTGATTGACGGTTGTCCGTCCTGTGTCACGCTGACGCAGGAGATGATTCAGCACGAGCTGGATCGCCGCCGCCCCGGGCAGAGTGACATTGTGACCCCCCGCAATGAAGCCGACTGTGTGGAGATTCTGAGCGGCGTGCTGGACGGCAAGACACTCGGCACCCCGATTGCCCTTTCCGTCCGCAACAAGGACCACCGCTCCTCTGCCTACGATGAAATGGAGCACACTTACCGCCCCAGCCATGCCGATTTCTGCTACGATGCCAAATACGGTATCCGTGCGTGGGCGGGCGGCGGGCGCGCCAGCGCGCGTGAGACCATCGGGCGCGTGGCGGCGGGTGCCGTAGCCAAGGCCGTGGTGAAAACGATTTGCCCCGATATCGAGGTGTTGTCTTGGGTGGAGCGCGTGCACCACATCACCTGCCCCGTTGCCCCCGCCGAGGTCGATGCCGCCGTGGTGGAGAGCAACATTGTGCGCACCGCTGATACCGCCACCGCCGAACGCATGGCGGAAGCCATCCGCGAAGCCCGCACGGCGGGTGACTCGCTGGGCGGCATTGTGGCCTGCACCGTGCGCAACTGCCCCGCAGGGCTGGGCGACCCCGTGTTCGACAAGTTGGAGGCCACGCTGGCCCACGCCATGATGAGCATTCCCGCCTGCAAGGGGTTTGAAGTGGGCAGCGGTTTTGCCGCCCCCGATTACAAGGGCTCGGAACACAACGATTCTTTCTACATGGATGCCGACCGCGTCCGCACCCGCACCAACCGCAGCGGCGGCATTCAGGGCGGCATTTCCAATGGCGAGGACATCAACATGCGCCTTGCCTTTAAGCCCACCGCCACCCTCATGCTGGAGCAGGACACCGTGAACGATGCCCACGAGGAGGTCACCCTGCGCGGCAAGGGTCGCCACGACCCCTGCGTGCTGCCCCGCGCCGTTCCCGTGGTGGAGGCCATGGCATGGATTGTCCTGTGCGACCACCTGCTGCACCAGCGCACCGTCCGCCTGTAACATTTCCCTTCCCTTTCACGATACAAAAAACGGTCTGACCCGCAGGTCAGACCGTTTTTCTTTATCCGCGCGGCAAAGCCGCGCTAATTCCGACTTTATAAATTATAAATTAAAAATTATAAATTATAAATCTCACGCGTTCGTGCCGTGGAACTCCTGCAGGGAGCGCACCTGCGGCACCTTGGTCATGGTGTGCAACAGGGCATCGGCTGCGGCTGCGGCGCTGGAGAGGTCGGTGCAGTAGGGGATGTTGTTGTTCACCACGGCGGCACGGATGGCCACTTCATCGGCGCGGGCATCGTGAGAGCCGGGGCTGTTAATCACGAACACGATTTCGCCGTTCTTAATGCGGTCCACAATGTTCGGGCGGCGACCCTCCAACACCTTATAGGCGCGGTCACATTCAATGCCGTTCTGCAACAGGTGAATCATGGTACCCTTGGTGGCGCAGATGTCGAAGCCCACCTTGGCGAGCTTGCGGGCGATGTCCACAATGTAAGCCTTGTCGCGGTCGTTCACGGAGATGAACATAAGACCCTTGCGAGGCAGCGCGTTGAATGCGGAAATCTGGCTCTTCAGGTAGGCAATTTCCGGGTCTTCGTCAATGCCCATCACCTCACCCGTGGAGTGCATTTCCGGGCCCAGCACCACGTCGATACCGGGGAAGCGGTTCCACGGGAACACGGCCTCCTTCACGGTGTAGTAGGGGGGCACCACTTCCTTGGTGAAGCCCAGCTCGGTGAGCGTAAGACCGCTCATCACCTTGGCGGCGAGCTTGGCCAGCGGCACACCGATGGACTTGGAAACGAACGGCACCGTGCGGGAGGCACGCGGGTTAACCTCAATCACGTACAGCTCTTCATCCTTGATGGCGAACTGGCAGTTCATGAGACCCTTCACGTTCAGGCGGGCGGCCAGCTCCTTGGCGGCACGCATCATCTCCTTGTGCATACCCACGGAGACGCGGTTCGGGGGAATCATACAGGCGGAGTCACCGCTGTGGATACCCGCAGGCTCCACGTGCTGCATGATGGCACCCACCACACTGATTTCGCCGTCGGCAATCACGTCCACGTCAATTTCCATGGCGTGCTCCAAGAAGCGGTCCACCAGCACGGGGCGTTCGGGAGAGGCATCCACGGCTTCACGCATGTAGGTGCGCAGCTCCTGCTCATCGTACACAATCATCATGGCGCGACCGCCCAGCACGAAGGAAGGACGAACGAGCACGGGGAAACCGATGCGCTTGGCAACCTCCACGGCTTCCTCTTCATTGGTGGCGGTGCCGGCCTCGGCCTGTTTCAGACCGATTTCATCCAACAGGGCGGAGAAATACTTGCGGTCTTCCGCCAGCTCGATGCTCTTGGGGCTGGTGCCGATGATGGGCACACCGCGCTCCTGCAGGGCGGCGGCAAGGTTCAGCGGGGTCTGACCGCCGAACTGCACGATAACGCCCGTGGGCTGCTCCTGGTCGCAGATGTTGAGCACATCTTCCAGCGTCAGGGGTTCAAAGAAGAGTTTGTCACTGGTGTCGTAGTCCGTGGACACGGTTTCGGGGTTGGAGTTGACCATGATGGTCTCGTAACCCAACTCCTTCAACGCGAACGAGGCATGCACGCAGCAGTAGTCGAACTCAATACCCTGACCGATGCGGTTGGGACCGCCGCCGAGAATGATAATCTTCTTCTTATCATTGGGGCGGGCTTCGTTCTCATCACCATAGGTGGAGTAGTAGTAGGGGGTGTAGGCCTCGAACTCGGCGGCGCAGGTATCCACCAAGCGGTAGGTGGGAATGATACCCTTGGCCTTGCGTTCGGCGCGAATGTCGTCCTCGCTGCACCCGCGGGCGTAGGCAATCTGGCGGTCGGAGAAGCCCAGTTTCTTGGCCTTACGCAGGTCAAGGTCTTTCAACTGCATACCCGCCTCGGCAAGCTGTTGCAGCTGGTCAAGGAACCACATGTCAATCTGGGTCAACTCATGCACTTCTTCGGCGGTGAAGCCGTGGGTGAAAGCGGTCTGCAGCCAGAAGATTCGCTCCGCATTGGGGATGGTGAGCTTCTGCGTGATTTCCTCCGTGGTGGGGTTCTGCGGTTCCTTGGCATCAAAGCCGAAGCCCCAGCGACCTGTCTCCAGCGAGCGGAGTGCCTTTTGCAGGGATTCCTTGAAAGTGCGACCGATGCTCATCACCTCGCCCACGCTCTTCATGCAGGTGGTCAGGCGTTCATCAGCCTTCTTGAACTTCTCGAAGGTGAAGCGGGGAACCTTGGTGACAACGTAGTCGATGGAAGGCTCGAACGAAGCGGGCGTTTCACGCGTGATGTCGTTGCGCAGCTCATCCAACGTGTAGCCGACGGCGAGCTTGGCGGCCAGCTTGGCGATGGGGAAGCCCGTAGCCTTGGAGGCAAGGGCGGAGGAGCGGCTGACGCGCGGGTTCATTTCGATGACAATCATGCGCCCCGTCTTGGGGTCCATGGCGAACTGGATGTTCGAACCGCCCGTCTCCACGCCGATTTCACGAATGACGGCGAAAGAGGCATCGCGCATGATTTGGTACTCGCGATCCGTCAGCGTCTGGATGGGAGCCACGGTGATGGAGTCACCCGTGTGCACGCCCATGGGGTCAAGGTTTTCAATGGAGCAGACCACCACGCAGTTGTCGTTGCGGTCGCGCATCACCTCCATCTCAAACTCCTTCCAGCCGAGCAGGGATTCTTCAATCAGCACCTCGGAGACAGGGGAGAGATCAAGACCGCGCAGCACGATTTCCTCGAACTCGGTCTTGTTGTAGGCAATGCCGCCGCCCGTGCCGCCCAAGGTGAAAGCGGGGCGGATGATGACGGGGTAGCCGCCGATGACATTCTTGGCGATATCCCAAGCCT
Organism: Akkermansia sp.; assembly: GCA_045615585.1. Lineage (GTDB taxonomy): Bacteria > Verrucomicrobiota > Verrucomicrobiia > Verrucomicrobiales > Akkermansiaceae > Akkermansia. The sequence goes on along the minus strand of JAZLFB010000101.1, from coordinate 24,083 downwards.
CTGCCATGTTGTGCGCGGTGCCGGAAGCGGGTACGTCCAACCCGATTTTAATCATGGCATCCTTGAAGCGCTGGCGGTCTTCGCCCTTGTCAATAGCATCGGCATTGGCACCAATCATGCGAACGCCCAAGCGGTCGAGCACGCCCGTGCGGTGCAGCTCCATCGCGCAGTTGAGCGCCGTCTGACCGCCCAGCGTGGGCAGCAGGGCATCGGGCTTTTCGCGCACCAGAATCTTCTCCACATACTCAGGAGTGATAGGCTCAATGTAGGTGTGGGGAGCCGTCTCCGGGTCGGTCATGATGGTGGCGGGATTGGAGTTCACGAGCACTACCTCGTAACCTTCCTCTCTCAATGCCTTACAGGCCTGCGTGCCGGAATAGTCAAACTCACACCCCTGACCGATAACAATGGGGCCGGAACCAATGACGAGAATCTTCTTGATGGACGTATCTTTAGGCATGGTCGGTGTAAACTTGCAGATATATGCCACAAGTCAGCCGAAAATGCAAGACTAAACTGATACGGAAGCGGAAATTCGCCTTTTGGCGGCAAAGGGGGAAGGATGTTTGAGGTTTGAAGTTTGATGTTTGAAGTGCTGAATTCGGCACCCTGCGGGCGCACAGCTTTCAAACGCGAGGCTAAATGCAACCCTCCTTTTAGGACCAACAAACAGAGTTAATCGAAGACCGGATGCCAGTGCCGGATTCCTCCTGAACTTGGCAAAACCGAACGCTACGCTTTGCGTTCATTTTCTCCGTGGCGCAGCCACGCAAATTTTGCACTTCCAACTTCAAACCTCCAACTTCCAACTTTCTCCTTGCCACCCGCCCCGATATCGGGTAGGATTTCGCTCGTTCCCTCATGAGTACCGAGTCCACAGAGAAACCCCATTTGCAGGGCGGCGACAAGAAGAGCGGCGTTACCGTTGTGATGCCGCAGGCGCCCGGCGTTGAAAAGAGCCTGTTGTCGATGATGGCCATCGACCCCACCAACATTGTCTCTCAATGCATTTCGGAGGGCATGACGGAGGAGTTTTTCTACGTACCCGCTCACCGTATTCTGTGGGATATCTTCCGCGCCCGCTACGACAAGGGGCTGCCGATTGACGTGACTTCCGTAGCGCAGGAGCTGGCCGACCACAACAAGCTGGAGGCCGTGGGCGGCCACGCGGGGCTGGTGGATATTTTCTCTTTTGCCACCACGACGGCGCTGTTCAGCATGCATTTTGAAACGCTGAAAAGCAAGTTCACGGCGCGCAGCATCATCATGACCGCCAACCGCGCCACCGATGCCGCCTATGCGGGAGATGTGGAGGTGGACGCCCTGCTCGACCAAGTGGAGCAAGAGGTGCTGGGTATCCGCAACAGCGTGGCCAAGGGCGAAAAATGGAGTTTGGCGCACGACATCGACACCGCCATGAGCAACATGGAGCGCATGATGAAACGCGGCGGTGATATTCTGGGGCTGACCTCGGGCTACCCCAAGCTCGATAAGATGATTAACGGTCTGAAAGGCGGTGAGCTGTTTGTGATTGCCGCGCGTCCTTCAATGGGTAAGACCTCTTTCCTGCTCAATATCATGGAGCATCTGGCGCTGGACGTGAAGAAGCCCGTGCTTATCTTCTCCTGCGAAATGCCCAGCGTGCAGTTGGTGGAGCGTCTGCTCTACGCCCGCAGCGGCGTGAGCAAGCAAGCCATTCTGCAAAACAACGGCAACGTGAACCGAGAGGACATGCAGCGTCTCAAGCTCGCCATCGGCGAGCTGCGTGCCAGCCGTCTGGTGATTGACGACACTTCAGCTATCTCCATTGCCGAGCTGCGCGCCAAGGCCCGCCGCGTGATGCGCGACCACCCCGACCTCTGCTGCATCGGCATTGACTACCTCCAGCTCATGCGTTCGCAGACCAAACAGGCGCAGAACAGCCGCGAACGTGAAATTGCTGAAATTTCAGGCGGTCTGAAAGCCTTATCTAAAGAGCTGAACATTCCCATCATCACCCTTGCCCAGCTGAACCGCGGTCCCGAAAACCGCCCCGGCAAGAACAAGGGCGTGCCGATGATGAGTGACCTTCGTGAATCGGGTGCTATCGAACAGGACGCCGATATGATCGGTCTGCTCTACCGCTCCGCCTACTATGCGGAAGACGATGAGGAACGCGAAGTCGTGGGTACGGATGCCAACCTCGCCCTTGCCAAGAATCGTAACGGTCCCACGGGCGATATTCCCCTCACCTTCACCGCCGAGCTGATGCGCTTCACCACGCGCATCCCGCGCGAAAACGAGGAAGAAGGCTGATAAGCCGGGCGCGCGCAGCCACGCGGAATATAGCCCCGAAAAGCCTCACTCCTTAAACCTTTGCAGCCGCTTGGCGACCGTAAACGGTCTTGGGGTATTTCTTGGCGGCAAGGGCGTAAAGCTCTCGGGCGCGCTCGGGTTGACGCAGGGTATCCGCGCACAGGTGAGCGGCACGGTAGAGCAGCAGGGCGCGGTCTTCTTTACCGCTCACGTTGTCAGCACCGTCCAGCAGAACGTCCAAGGCGTTTTCGGGTTGGGAAAAGACATCTTGGTACAGGCGGGACAGCTCCAACCAGCCGCGCAGGCGGCGGCGTTGCCCCTGCACCATGTCGCACAGGGCGGGCATCTGCTCACGGTTCTTGGTGCGGCGAATTTCTTCCGCCAACTGCACCATGGCATCATCCGTAGGCACATAGGTACCGCCGTAAAGCTTTTCGCCCAAGGCTTCACCCATGCGGGGCAGAATAAGGTAGCGGAAAATCGGGGCTTCTATCCCCACCAGCACCAGCAGGGAGCCTACCAGCAGCACCAGCGCATCGGACACGCGGTCGTGGTACAGCCAATTGCGCACAGGCAGCAGCACCACCGCCGCAAAAATCATCAGCGGCAGTGCCACAAGCAGGAAGTTGCGCCACCGGTGGCTCATGACTTATTTCTTGGGCAGGTCATCCATGTCCAGATAATCCAACGCGATGGTGCGGTTGGGGTCCTGCGGGTTGCGCACTTCGAGCTTCATCTGCTTGAAGAACCATGTGCCGTCGGACAGTTTTTGGACAGAGGTGATGGTGAAACGCTTTTTCAGCTTGCCGTCCGCACCGTAGCCGTCAATCTGCCACGTCGTGCCGTTCTCTTTATCCACCCACAGGCGCACCCACGCAAACTGCCCCACAGAGGGCTTAGGGTTGGGAACCTCCACCACAAAACAGTCACGCCCCTTGATGCGGGAGTCGGCGGCATTCGTCACCACCTTGCCGCCCTTCCAGTACAGGAAGCGCAGGGAAAGGTCCTCGTAGCACACATCGGTACCGCCGATGGGTTGGGCGTAGGAGGAAGCGGCCATCACCTTGGCCTTGCCGTTGTCCACAAGGGCAATTTCCGCGCTCTTGTCCTTGATACGCACATCGAAACGCTTCCACGCCTCGCCCTCCTTGTATTGAAAGACGATGGTTTCACCGCGCGCACTGAGGCTGAACGGAATCTTCGTGCGGTTCTTGCGGATGGTGCCCGCCACATCGCGATCGCCCTGACTGACGGTCATTTCGCGCATGGAGCGCAGCAGCTCATCGGCATTCAGCGATTCCTGCGCCCACAGGGGAGAACACAGACAGCAGAGAGACAAACTCGCAAAGGTAAGAAACTTTTTCATGGCTTGTTCTATACCAGAGAACGCAAAAAGGAACAACTTTTTTCCATGACAGCAAGAAAAAAGTTGCAGGTGCGAGAGAGATAATCCCTTGAGGCGAGACTTTGTCGAGTCGGACCCTTCCGCGCCCGAATTTGCGCATCAAACCGCAAACTTCTTGCTTGCCTTCGCCCCTTGAAACGAGTAGAATAAAGGGTCGAATTTCGGTGCCTATATGAAACTGCATCTTCCTACGCTTCTTCGCCGTGCTTTGTTGACTGCCGTTGCCGTGGCGGCAACGCTCCCTGCCACCACCCTTGCGGGTGTGGTGCGAGACGATTACGCCGTGCAGGATTACTTGGATATTGCCGCCAATGCGGGGCAGTACACGGCGGGTGCAACCAATGTGCAGGTGTACAGGAAAGACGGCAGCTTGGGCGGCACGCTCACGCTCATTCCCACCATGAGTCCCTTTATCAAGGTCGGCAACGGTGATGCGGGCTTGGTGCTGCCGCAGTATGCCATGTCCGCCGCCCACGTCAAGCTGCCGGGGGAGGACACGGCCAACATCTTCTACTACCAGTCGGGGCATGAGGTAAAGTACTACGGCAACACGGGAGGCGGGCAGTATTCTTACAATTCCAAGGGCGAGTTCGTGGATACGGAAATCTACCGCCTCACCAAGATTGTCACGGAGGCCACCTACGCCCCTATGAGCACGGACGATGCCTTCCTGTACAGCCTGCCGAAATTGCAGGTGTACCGCCTTGGCACGGGCATGAGTTCCATTGCCACCGATGCGGGCAAGGAGCAGTTGAGCATCAACGGTCGCCCGCACGGCGGCACCGTGAACGTTCTTTCCTCTGCCGAACGCGGTGACGGCGCGTGGTTTGTGACCGCCCAGTTGAAAAAGGATGAAAAGAACCCGCTGGGCATTGCCGATGACAGCGGCGACAGCGGCAGCCCTGTCTTTGCGTTCAATGAGACTACGCGGCAGTTTGAGACCGTTGCTGCCGAATCTACGGGTACCAACATCGGCTGGAATAATTTTTATACCTCCACGAGTAACGCCACCAAGATGCTGGAGGTGGTGGCCTCGATGACCGATGCGCCCATCACCGCTGCGGGTGCGGACGGCAAGGTGCTGTGGAATGTGCAGGGCGATGCCGACCACGGCACGTTGACGCAGGGGGAAACAGCGTGGGAGTACCACGGCAAGACCTCGACCAACAGCCTGAACGATACCAAAGACCTTGTCTTTGCAGCGCCGACATCGGACACCGTTCATATCGAATTGCAGGGCAACATCAATAACGGCGCGGGTTCCGTAACCTTTAAGGAGGGTTCTTACACCATCAGCTCTGCCGAGGGCGGCAACTACACGCTGGACAGCGCGGGCTTCATTGTGGAGCGCGGCGCGTGGCTCACCACCGACTACACGGGCAAGACTGGCGACGACTGGCGCAAGGTGGGCGAGGGTGTGTGGACCATCGCGGGCAGCGGCGACAACCTTGTGGATTTGAAGGTCGGCGGTGGCGTGATGCGCTTTGATGAGAACCTGAACATCATCCGCGAGGGGGAAGTGCGTCTGAACCGCACGGACGGCGTGGCGGCGGACAAGGTGACGCTGAGTGCGGGCATTGCCTCCGTGGTGTTGATGAGCGATGAAAAGCAGTTCAACAGTTTTGCGTTCGGCGTGGGCGGCGGCATTCTCAATCTCAACGGTCACAACCAAGAGTGGAACAGCATCAGCCACATCGACAATGGCGCGATGATTGCCAACCTGACCCCGCTGGGTGAAAACACCCCGCAGGATGCCACCTTCACCTACACGGGCATCGGTACCTATCTCGGCGGCTTTGCCGATGAGGGTGCGGACGGAGCCAAACTGAAGGTGGTGTACAACAATGCGGGTTCGGAATGGACGCTCGCAGGGCAATCCGCCACGGCGGGCGGCTTTGAGGTGCAGCACGGCACGCTGGCCTTGCAGGGCACCAACACCCTTCACGTCAACGCCACGGATACGGACGACTGGTCCTACGCCGTGTTGGAGACATCGGCTGTTACCGTGAAAGACGGCGCGAACTTCCGCCTCGGTCACCACGCCCTGATGACAGGTGAGGTGAATGTGGAGGGCGGCGGCACGTTTATCCTGAACAGCACGGTGAATAAGACCGTAGAATCCGTCCACGGAAGCCAACGGCAGGACGTGACGGATTTTGTCTCTCTGCGCGGCAATGTGAATTTGGCGGCGGAAAACTCCGTCATGCGGGCGGAGACGAACTCCCCCGTAGCCACGCAGATGGAGGGCAACATCACGGGCGCGGGCACGCTCACCAAGAGCGGCAGCGGCGACCTCATCGTGAACGGTCGCGTGAATTTGGCGAACGGCGGCACCATCACCGCGGGCGGTCTTGTCGTCACGGATAAGACAGGCTTCGACGGCGTATGGCAGGTGGGGGCGGATGGCTTTATCGGCGTGAAAGGCATGACCGCCGACATGCTGGCGCACATCTCCGCCGATTCCGCGGGCGTGCTGGCTTTGGGGGCGAACAGCGAGACGGAACTGAATCTGACAGGGCATGAGCAGCTGACCATCGGCGCGTTGGACGAAGTGCAGTACGGCACCGAGACGCAGACCCTCACCGCCTACAACAACGCATGGCGCTTGGGCGGCGGCGGCGGTAATCTCTTCGTCAATTTCAAGCTCTCGGGTGAGAATGACCTCATCATCGGCACGGAGGCATCGAGCGGCACCGTGACTCTCACCAACAATGCCAACGATTTCAGCGGCAACATCATCATCAACGGCACGGGCAATATGCTGCGTTATGACAGCATGGCGGCTCTCGGCTCCGCCCGCGTGAATCTGACCTACGGCAACGGCATGGCGTTCGGTGATGCCGAGGCGCTTAAAATTATCAAGGATGATTCGGCGGGCGTACTGAACCTGCGCAGCGATTCGGATGCTGCGCTGGACCTCTCCGCCAACAAAGTGGCGCTCGGAGCCGAGGGTGCGGCGCGCTACACGGGAACGCTGACGGCCAACAAGGACGGCGTTCACCGTTTCAGCGGCAGCGGTACCTTGGTGGTTGATACGGCGCTTTCCGCCGACCGTGTGGAAGTGGACGGACAGGGGCAGCAGAGCGGCACGGTGGTGCTGGCAAAGGAATACAACGGCACCGTCACGGTGGGCGGCGGCTTGCAGTTGGCCAATAAGAATGCAAGCGGCAGCATCCGCCTGCAAACGGAAAACAACGCCTTGGCTCACGCTGCCGCCGTGGAACTGCAAAAGGGTGCCGTGCTGGAGATGAACGGCGTGCAGCAGACTGTCCGCAACCTGACGGCGCAGACAGGTTCTGCCATTGTCAATAGATCCGCAACAGCGGCCACGCTGACCATTGACAATACCGTTAACACAACGCTGGCTGCGGGTACCCTGCAACATGTTACGGACGGCGGTGCGCTCAACATCGTCAAGACGGGTACGGGTACGCTGACTTTCGGCAATAACAACAGTACATGGGTGGGGTCTCTCACGATTAATGAAGGAAAGGTCGTGGGTTACATCAACGACCAGAACTCCTCTTCGTTCGGGGCAACATCAAACAATGCCATTGTCATCAATGAAAACGGCACGCTGCGGTTGACGGCTCGCCAGACCGGCAGTAAGCACATGATGTACACCCGCATGCTGCAACCTATCACGGGTACCGGTACCTTGGAACTCAGCTCCGGTGCTTCGGGTGTCTTCCTGAGCCAGTCGGCGGCGTTTAACGGCACGGTGAAGCTGATGGATAACACCCGCATGAATATCGGTGTGTTCCAAGCCAACGGCAGCACTTCCTACAACAATAACGGTGCCTTGGCCAATGCAACGATTGTGGTGGAAAGCGGCAGCCAGGCGCGCATCACGAATCAGGTGGACCGCAACAACACCGCTATCATCAATAACTACAGCGACTACGTTATCAGCGGCAACGGCTTTGCGGGTGCCTTCGCGGGGAGCGTTGTCCGCCCGCAGGACAGGCTCACCGACGGAGCGTTGAGCATTGACTGCGGCTCCGTTCTGCATGGTGATATCACCCTTGCGGAAAACGCAACGATTGCGTCGTGGACGAATAAGAATTATGACTCCTCCGGCTACGGCACCACCGCCACCCCCGGCGGCACGATTCTCGGCACCATCAGCGGTGAGGGCAAGACGCTCACCAAGGCGGGCAATGAGCGCATCTCGCTGAAGGCGGATGCCGCCAACAGCTTCGGCGATTTCGTGATTGCGGGCGGCGCGGGTTCGGAGGGTATCGCCGTGCGTCTGGAACAGGGCGCGGCGAAGAGTACGCAATCCACCGCGCTCGGCATGGGCAAGGTGACGCTCAACGGCGGACTCACGCTGGCTTTTGACAACGCGGGCACGGCAGACAGGAATATCACCTATTCCTACGCCAACGCCATCAGCGCGGGGGATAAGGCCACGCTGAAGACCACGCACAACACGACCTCCCTCGGCGGGCTTGTCTCCATGACCGGAAGCACGCTGAATCTCGGTTCCGCAAACGGTGCCATGCGTTTGGAACAGGGCGTGAGCGGGAACGGTACCATCGCCATCGCCGACGGTTCGGATATCGCTCTGGGCGGTGCCACGGCAGGGCAGTTCAAGGGCACGATTGCCGCGGGCGCGAATAGCACGGTCAGCCTGTTGAGCGGCAATGCCGTGGGGGCGGGTGTGAACATGAGCTTTACCGATTCGCTGAATCTGCATATTGCCGACGGCGGCGTCTTCCATTTGGACTCCCTGACAGGCAGCGGTGAGACGCAGACGCTGAATCTGACGTATGATGTGTTCGGCGGCAACGGACTCGGACAGCTGGAGCTTGGCTCGGCGCTGACGGCGAACACGGTCAATGTGTCCTTGGATTTTACCCACGCATCGGGTATCACGGCGGGTACTTATACGCTGCTTTCGGGTTGCAACAGCGGCTTTGAGGTGACCACGAGCGGCGAAACGGGCGTGGATTACATGAGTACGGCTTTCTCCCGCGGCAGCGACGGCTCGGTGCTGGTGACGCTGGCGCTCAAGGATGATACGGCGGTTTGGAACGGTAGCTCTATCGGCACGGCGACCAACGCTGTCTTTAATGATACTGCCGCCAACAAGAACGTGAACCTCACGGACGATGTGAGCTTTACCAATGCGCTGATTCATTCGCAGGAGGAGTACACCTTTACCAACGCGGGCGGTAAGGCCTCCATCGGCACGCTGACGCAGATTGCGGACGGCACTACCGTTCTGGAAGCGGGCGCGGCGGTGGTGCAGACTGCCGTGGTGAACGGCGGTCGCTTGGTGGTGCAGGATAGCACGACCCTCACGGGCACCGTGAGCGGCAGCGGCACACTGGTGGCGGATTTCGGCGAGGGCAGCGGCACGATTTCGGCAAACATGACAGGCCTTTCCGCCTTGGAGGTGCAGAGCGGACGCTATGAAAGCAGCAGCTCTGTCGGGGCGAGCACCCTCATCGTGAAGGACGGCGGTCAGTATTACGCCAACGGCGGTACCCACAGCACCGCCATGCAGGTGGAGGGCACAGGACGCACTGCTGATAAGGCCTCCCTGCAACTGACCGGCGGTGCCACCGTGAGTGGCACGGTGACCGCCGCGGCCGATACCGCCGTGGGCGTGAACAGCGGTGCCACGGGTACGATATCGGGCAAGGTGACGGCGGCAGCCGATACGACTCTCACCAAGACAGGCGCGGGTACGCTGGTGCTGGGTGCGGATAACAGCGCGACATTGACAGGTAAGTTGGTCATTGCCGACGGTACGGTGAAGCTGACGAATGCTCTCGGACTCGGTTCGACGGCAACAGCTGGCCGCGTGGTGATTACCGACGGAGGCGCGCTGGATATCAACGGCGTGGGCGGTGCTGCCAACAACTACCATGTGGAGATGAACGGCGGTACGCTCACCAACACAGGCGCAACTGTTGATACAGGCAAGCGACAGGTCGTGAGCAGCATGACGCTGACGGCGGACTCTACGGTTAATGCCGTTTCCGGTCACGACTACGGTCTTATCGGCAGCAGCTACAACCCCACGGCCATCAATCTCCAAGGTCACACCTTGGAAAAGACGGGCGACGGCACCTACAGCCTCGTGCGCACCACCATCACAGGCGGTGAGGGCGGCAAGTTGAAAGTGTCGGGCGGCACGCTGGCATTCAACCCCGTGGCTTCGGCGGCGAATGGCTCCCTGCAAGCAGATATCGAGATGGCGGGCGGCAGCATCAGCGGCAATCTGGTGCTGGGAAGTGACATGACGTTGTCGGTTACCAAGGCTTCTACGCTGGGGGCGAATATCACCACGAACGGTCATGCCGTAACCTTTGACACGAAGGTTGCAGCTTCCTATGCCAATACCATCAGCGGCAACGGCGCGTTGGTCAAGACGGGCGCGGCGGAACTGACATTTGCGGAAGCTGCCGTCATCAGAGGTAACGACCTCGCGGTGAAGCAGGGGACGGTGACGGTCAAGCGCAACGCAACGGATGCCAAGAGCTTCGGTACCGTGCAGCTGGCGAAAGATACAACCTTGAAGCAGTATAACTCCAACCAGCCGACCACATTCAGCGAGGTGGATACCTTGGTGGTGGGTAGCTCTGCTACCTTGCAAGAGGACAACCATGCAGGTGCATGGAAGGTGAACACTCTGAAACTTGCGGCGGGCACAACGAGCGCAACGCTGAACCTGACGAGTTCCGCCTCTTCTTCCTATGCTTCCGTGTATGAACTGGGCGCGGCAGATGCCGACGGCGGTGATTTTGCCGGTGAAATCGTGCTGAAGAGTACCAATGCCAGCAACACGCGCACCGCCGTGCTGCAAATCAGCAACGGCGAGATTGCGGCGAAAGCGCGCGTCAACCTGCTCTCCACAGGTGCAAACAATGACAACCAGAAGCTTGGTCTCGGTATCAATGCCGAGCGCGTGACGATTGCGGGACTGGACAGCGGCGAGGCACTGGGCACCCGCGCCCGCGTTTTCAGCGGCAGCGTGAACCCCAACACTAACAACCCCGCCTACACCGGTGATGATACCGTCCGCACGCTCGCCATTGATACGGCGGCGGGTACGGATGCTCATTTCCGCGGCATGGTTGGCAAGAATCTGAACATTGAGAAACTTGGTGAGGGTACGCAGATTCTTTCCGGCAACTCCGCTGCTTTCAACGGTGATTTGATGGTGAACGACGGTATGCTGAAGTTGCAGGGCGATGCCGCTGCCATGATGAAGTCAGTCGGCAGTATCGACCTGAACGGCGGCAAGCTGGTTGTTGATTCGCTGGTGACACTCTCGGCAACCGAAGGTACGAGTGCGCATATTCAGAAGGGGAGCACCGATTTTACGGCTGACGTGAGCACCAAGACCATGACGGTGGCGGGTGCAACGACGGATGTGAAGCTGGATAACACCGCCTTTGATATCGCGAACGGTGCCACCCTGAAACTTCAGGATTTGGTGTTGGGTGCATCGAGCCGCCTGTTGGGCGAAGGCTCGGCAATGGTGAACAATGTGGTCTTTGAAGCCACGGAGGGTATCAACGCTGTGTTGACGGCGGCCCCCGCCGCCATGCTGCTGACGGTGGACCCCGCTGCCGAATTACCCAAGCCCAACGGCACCCTGACGCTCACGAATATTCAAAATGTTACCGTGGGCGGGGAGAACCTGACCATTGACCTGAGCAGCATCGAAGCCAGCTCGCTCAACAACTTTGAGATTATCGCCGTAGAATTGGGTGAGGGCGCGCAGTTTGCTCAGGATTTGGATGTCTGGGTACGCTACGGCAACTCCAAGGCGGAACAGTTTATGATGGAGCAGGGGGTGGCCTTCTTCCACACGGTGGAGTTGAATCTCGTGCCCGAACCCGCCACAACGACCCTTTCCCTGCTGGCTCTCGCAGCCCTCGCTGCGCGTAGACGCAGGAAGTAATCGGTTAGCTTCACTCTTCGGCATCTGCTTCTAACAGAGCGGATGCCGTTTTTCTCAACAAGGAGAGTAGGGGGTACGGAGAACACCGAGTCAATTTTTCCTCACTCAGCACCATTTCGGCGCTGGTTGTGGATGATGCCGTCGGCAATGGTGTGGACGGTTTCCTGTAAGATGTTGAACAGGTGGCTGCCGCAGCGGTAGTCGGCAGGGGCAAAGAAATCCACGCGCTTCTGGTCGCGTTTCAGCCCGTAGCACTTGTGGAAACTGCGGAGACTGCTGTCATCGGGGTCGTACACAGCCACGCTGGTGCCGCCCTGTTGGCGCATCACCGTGAAGCAGGGCACATCCGTGGGTCCGTCGCCGATGTAAATCATGTGCTCGAAGGGGATGGGGCGCAGCGCGCTGTCCATGTGGTCGTTCACGTCCTCGGTGTAATGCAGCAGCCCCTTGTTGATACGGAACAGGAACTGCGTTTTCGTGGTGTGCGAAATCACGCGCTTGGGGAAGTTGATGCAGCCGTCGCGCTCGCTGAACTCGCAGCCGAACACCTCTTTGATGTAGGGGCGGATGGCCGAGCCGTCCAAAATGCTCTTAATGCCGCTGGAGATGATGTAGAACTCCACATGGATGCCCGCATAGCGGTGCTCGCGCGACAGGGCGGCGGGCTCAAACTGCTCAAAAAACTCCGGCAGACCGCGGTAATAGGTCAGCTTGGAACCCAGCGTTTTCAGGCGCGCATTGCTTACGCCGTCCAGCGTCAGCTCGTCCAGCAGCTCCTTCATGTAGCTCAACTCGCCGTCCCAGCCCTCCTCGCGGCTGCGGTCGTTGCACTTTTGCCAAAAGAGGTCGGCATCAATCCCGAATTCGGGGAAAATGGTATCCTCCTGCATATTGTGCGGGCTGAGCGTCTTATCGAAGTCAAAAATAATAGCAATCGTGTTCTGCGGTACGGGCATGGAACAGTTATAACGCCATGCGCCTGTCGGTGCAAGGCTAAAGTTGACTTTCATTTGTCTTGACTTTCGCGCTTACGCGCGTATAGTACCCGCGACATGAAAGCTCAGATTGCTAACGTACAGACTGATGCCCTTGCCCGCATTGCGGCGATTGCCGATATGAAGGCGCTGGAGGATGCGCGTGTTGCCATCCTCGGTAAGAAGGGTACGCTTACCCAAGTGCAGCAGGGGATGCGCGATGTGCCGAAAGAGGAAAAACCCGCCGTGGGTGCTCTGCTGAACGAGGCCCGCGCCGCCATTACCGCCGCGCTGGAAAACCGCAAGGGCGAACTGCAACAGCAGTTGGACGCCGCCGCCGTAGCGGGCGTTGACTTTACCATGCCCGGTGCCACGCTGCCCACGGGCGGTTTGCACCCCATCTCCATTGTGCGTGATGAAGCCGTGCGCGTGCTGCGCCGCATGGGCTTTACCCTGTCCGACGGTCCCGAAATCGAGGATGAGTGGCACTGCTTCGATGCCCTCAACACCCCCGATGACCACCCCGCCCGCAACGAGAAAGACACCTTCTACTTTGACAGCGGCAAGCTGCTGCGTACGCAGACCAGCACCGTGCAGGCCCGCACCATGGAGAAACAGGCGCCCCCCGTGCGCATCATCTGCCCCGGTTCCGCCTTCCGCCGCGATGCCATCGACGCCACCCACCTCTCCGCCTTCAACCAGATTGAAGGTCTGTATGTGGACAAGAACGTGAGCGTGGGCGACCTGAAAGGCACACTGGAATACTTTTTGAAAGCCCTGTTCGGCAGCGAAACCGCCGTGCGTTTCCGCCCGCACTTCTTCCCCTTCACGGAGCCGAGCTTCGAGATTGACGTGCTGTTGCAGGCGGCGGGTCAGGCCCCGCGCTGGATTGAGATTGCCGGCTGCGGCATGGTGAACCCCGCCGTGTTCGAGAACATTGACAAAGAGACGGGCAAGAACCTCTACAGCGGTTGCACGGGCTTCGCGTTCGGTATCGGTCTGGAGCGTCTGGCCATGATTCGCTGGGGCATCCGCGATATCCGTCTGCTCATCGAAAACGATGTGCGCTTCCTCGCCCAGTTCCAATAATTTTAACCTGATTTTTCTGACATTATGAACGTTTCTCTTAACTGGCTGCGCAGCTACATTGACCTTGAAGGTCTGGGTACGCAGGAAATGGCCGACATGCTCACCTTCGCCGGTATCGAGGTAGAGGGTATTCAGGAGCGCGGCGTGAACACCGACCTCGTGGTCGTGGCACAGGTGATGGAAAAGACCCCCGTGGAGGGTTCCGACCACCTGAACTGCTGCCAAGTGGACGCGGGTGAGGGTGCTCTCCGCCAAATCGTCTGCGGCGCGCAGAACTACAAGGTGGGCGACAAGGTGCCCTGCGCCCTGCCCGGTGCGGTGCTGCCCGGCGGCTGGACGATTCGTGAGGGCAAGATGCTCGGCATTCCCTCCAACGGCATGCTTTGCTCCGCCTCCGAACTCGGTCTGCCCGACAAGGAGCACGGTCTGTGGATTCTGCCGCAGGACTACGCCGTCGGCACCCCCGTGCGTACCTTCACGCCCACGGACACGCTGTTCGAGCTGGAAATCACGCCCAACCGCCCCGACCTGTTGAGCCACTGGGGCATGGCGCGCGAGCTGGCGGGCATCACGGGTCGCGCCCTGAAAGCCGACCCCGCCGAGGCCGTGACCGCCGCTGCCGTCACCAAGCCCGCGGGCGACTTCATCACCCTGTCCGCTCCCGATGTCTGCCCCTTCTACACCGCCACCAAAATCAGCGGCGTGAAGATTGCGCCCTCTCCCGAATGGTTGCAGGAACGCCTTGTTTCCATCGGTCTGCGCCCCATCAACAACGTGGTGGATATCACCAACTATGTGCTCTTTGAGCTGGGGCACCCCCTGCACGCCTTTGATGCCGCCAAGCTGACGGGCGGGCTGAACATCCGCCGCGCGGCGGAGGGCGAGAAGTTTACCTCTCTCATGGAGGAAGAGTACGACCTGACGACCGAGGATATCGTGATTTCCGATGCAAGCGGCTCTGCCCTTGCCCTCGGCGGTGTGATGGGCGGTCTGGATTCGGGTGTCACCGAAGGTACGACCGACATCGTGCTGGAATCCGCTTGGTTCCTGCGCTCCTCCATCCGCTTCACGAGCCGCCGTCTGGGTCTTGGCTCCGATTCCTCCTACCGTTTCGAGCGCGGTTCCTCTCCGTGGAACGTGCTGCGCGCCGCTGCCCGCGCCACGCAGCTGCTTCTGGAATGTGCGGGCGGCACCGCCGAGCCCGTGCTGGTGGGCGGTCAGGCCCCCTGCTTGGTGAATGAAGAACTGGCGACCACCGCCACCGTGCTGGAGCAGGGTTCTGATGCCAAGATTTACTACGCGCTCGACCAAGTGAAGCTCGACTGGAAGGAGCTGGACGTGATGACCAACGGCTCCATCCCCCACATGGAAGCCGCCCGCATCCTCAAGAACCTCGGTATCAAGGACGTAGACGGCAAGGGTGCTTGGGATTGCCCGCCCTGGCGTCTCGACCTCAAGCGTTCCTGCGACTTGCTGGAGGAAATCGTGCGCGTATACGGCATTGACAATATCCCCGCCACCAACACCTCTATCTTTGTGGAGGAAAGCGCCAACGACCGCGCCAATGACTACCGCATGAACATCAGCCGCAAGCTGGCGGGTGCCGGCTTCTGGGAGGTGCAGACCTTCAAGCTGATTGCGGCGGAGAGCATTGACCCCACCATCGCTTCCGTAGAGAACGCGCTGCCCATCAAGCCCCTCATGGACGGCGACATCATCCGCGTTTCCCTGCCGATTTCGGAGGACCACTCCACCCTGCGCCCCTCGCTGGCTCCCGGTCTTATCGCCGTGGCTGCCCGCAACATCAATCAGGGCATGGAAAGCCTGCGCTTCTTCGAGTGCGGCCGCGTGTTCCGCAACACGGGCGGCGGCAAGGGCAAAGATATCGAGACGGAAGTGCTGGGTATCTTCATGGCGGGTAAGCTGACGCCCGCCAGCTGGGCCGCGACCAAGCCCGCCGAGGTGCATTTCGAGCACCTGCGTGCCGTCATCGACATCATTGTTCCCAAGGCCTCTATGATGCTGGTACCCGCCAAGCAGCAGCGTGAGAACGCCGCCGTGGGTGCGGATATCCAAATCAACGGTCAGGCCTGCGGTTTCTTCGCCCGCCTGAGCCTGCAGAAGTGCCGCACGCTGGGTCTGCCGATGGAGACATACTACGCCGAGCTTGACCTCCGCAAGTTGCAACAGGTGGCAACCGCCCCCTATAAGGCTGCGGAGCTGCCCCAGTTCCCCGGTTCCTCCCGCGATGCCTCGCTCGATGTTCCCGCCGCCACGCGCCATGCGGACATCGTGAAGGCCATCGACGCCGCCAAGCAGAAGCTGCTCGTTTCCGCCAACCTGAAGGACGTGTTCTGCGACCCGACAGGCGAGAAGCTGGCCGCCGACCGCAAGGCCATGACCTACACCTTCCTCTACCGCGACACCAAGAAGACCCTCAAGGCGACCGAGGTGGACGAGGCGCACAAGCAGGTGCTGGATACCCTTGCCGCCAAGGTGAAGGAACTGCGCTTCCGCTAAGGGATGTACGATGTACGAAGTTTAAATAATGGCGCGGGCAAGCCCGCGCGGATTGACAAAGCCTGCATCTGACGTGCCGTCAGATGCAGGCTTTTTTCTTGCTATGGCGTGGCGGCTGCTAGATGGCTCAGGCCAAGTAGAGATGCGTTGGTTTATGCGTGCGGGCTCGTTGGCGTGGAGAGACACCGCTTGATATCAAAATACTTCAAGCCATCTATATGTTCACTCAGATTCGGTTTGATAGGAGCCCCCATAGAGTCAAGGACAAAATCAATACCCTCTCGGCGGGCGTATTTTGCCGCCGGAACAAAATCGCTATCTCCGGCAATCAGCACAATGCGGTCAACCTGCTTTTTGAGAGACATGGACACAATATCTATGCCGATTCGGGTGTCGACCCCCTTTTGTTTCATATTGAGCGCAAAATCGCGTTCCGTGAGGTCAGATACCTGAAGGACACCACTCATCAATTTCTTTGTGATATCCGGTTTCAATACATAGTTCGCTTGTTCTTCGGCTAATAGTCCCAAACGAACGGCAAACTTACGCTTAGAGCGGAGTTCCTGAAGGAAATCAGTACTCCATTGATACATGGGTTCCTTTCCCAAGTCGATGACTTTTTTCAGAAGAGGGTGATAGACGCGCTTGGTGGAAGGGGCGCAGTCATAATAGAGAACGCGATAGAGCGAACATTCCTCATTGCTCCCCTTATTGATATGCTGTCGGCAATATCGGTATAATAAACTTGCCGCATCCTGCGCAGTTAATTGCCCGCACGCTTTCACCATGTGTTTGCGGAAGAACCCGCCATCGACTAAAACAGCAACCTTAATCATATAAGAAGAAAAAAGCTCCCGGTTTCATAACTGCCCTGATAGTGGGAGAATTACTCGCGGGAGCGGATAAAGTGGTAAGGGCCGGAATGGTTATCCCTACGAGGAGCATTCTAAAAAGAACGTCCAATATTGTCAAGCAATTTAATTTGTTACCCGCATTATTTTTTTGCCATGCGCAACTTTTTCATTTCGGCAAAGATCTAAACATTATTCTTGAAATTTGCAAAAATTGCTGTATACTCTCCGCACGCGCGTGCGTTCCATTTCGGCAACTTTCAGAATTATGGCTTTTGTCCCTTCTCAGAACCGAGCTTATTACATATTGCCCCTCATGCTGTTAGGTGGGGTCGCCTCTGCTTATACCGATTATTCCAACACATGGTTTAATATCGACCGCTTTGACGAAAACTCCGCCGCCGTCAAGCAGCAGAAAAACGCTCTTTGGAACACCCCGCAGGCCCGTTTGGCTCGCATGGAGGTGATGATGACACAGTTTCGTGAGATGGAGAAGCTGGTCGCGTTCTGGACGGAGCACGGCATGGACGGCAAGCCCGTGGAAGCCGAGGTTGCCAAAGAAAAAGCCTTTACCGTTGTGCGTAACAACGCCCGCCGCCAAGCGGATGCCGCGCTGAAAGCCAAGCCCGTGCAGCAGTTGTTGGAAGCCGCCGATGATTTGGATGAAACCGCGTGGCTGCAAAGCATGACACCCGAACTGACGCGCGGTCTTGTCTGCGCGTTGGAAGAACAGTTTGATTGCTTCGATTGGCGCGGTGACGGTCGCGATGCCCGCCGTGCCGAGCTGCTGTCCAAAGCCTTGGAACAGGCTGGTTGGCTGCGCTCCAAGGGCATGGATGATAAGAAATATGCCGCCGCGCAGACAAGCGCCCTGCTGCACCGTGCCTCCGCGCACATGGCAAGCGGTATGAGCGGCGGTGCCGCTTTCCGACAGGCTGCGGCGGAGGTTCACGGCTCGTCGTCGATTTCCTCTCCCGCTACCTCTTCGGGCGTTGCCGTGTGGTCCGGTCCGGGTACGCCCATGGAGCCGCAAACAGTCAATCCCCTTTACAACAAAAAGACCCTTGCCGCAGTCAAGAAGATGCTGGAGGCTATGCTGGCTCACCAAAGCCTGACGCTCAACAGCCAAAACAGCGACCTTGCGGGGCTTTCCTATTCAGGTAACACATCAGGCGGCGGTGCCGTAGGTGGCGCGGGCGGTGCGGGTGGCTCCGGCGGCAGCGCGGGTGCGCCCCCTGTGGCTGTCTCTCCCGCTGAACTGTGGTTCCGCTTGCTGGGTGCCGAAGGACCTCAGACTATCGAAGTAGCCGACGGCACCACGCAGTCGGTGGTGAGTCCGACCGAGGTTTCCTCTGTGACGCTGGGTAGCGGCTCCACTCTCTATGTTGCTGCTAACGCCCTGACATTGAGCGGCACCATGACGGTGCAGAATGACAGCCACCTTGTGGTGATGAACGGCGGTGTCGTGCAGCTGGGCACTTATTCGGACTCGACCTCCGACCCCTATGCGAATGAGAGCGTGGCACTTTTGTTTAAGGCATTGCTTAACTCGACGACAACGCAAGGCAATGGTGTTGTTAAAATCAATTCCGTTTCCGTACAGTTCGGTGATGGCAATAAATCCCACTCCTACAATTTGGTCGGTGCCGATAACGTGAACGCAACCTTTGGTGCGCGTTATGAAATTGAGCATGATTTACAGCTGCAAAACTATGTTCAGGGTGCATCGAAAAAGCCCAGTTTATGGAAAATCTCCGAAAGCGGGGATGTGTATGTGAAGGGTGATTTCTTCCTTAGCTCCTATCAGCAGATGGATGTGGAGGGTGGTAAGCTGATTGTTGACGGCGTGGCCACGCTGGGTCATAAGAACGGCAACACCTATGCCGCCAAACTGACCATTGCAGACGACAGCTATGTGCAGCTGAAGCAAATCGGCGACGCGCGCACGCAGCAGGACGGCAAGTCCGAGCTGGTGATGACGGGCGGTGAGCTGGTGTTCACAGCGGACGGCAATGTCGTCACGAACCAGCTCGGCAGTATCACCCTGTCGGGCGGCGAGCTGGTGGCGGATGGTCACAGCTGGATTCTCAACCACAACGCCACCATCGGCAGCAAGGATGGGTTGAGCATCCGCACGGATGCCGATAACAGCGTAACGCTGGGCGTGGTCGGAACGACAACGACCCTCGCGGGGCAGGTTTCCGTCAGTGAAGGCTCCAACGCGGTACTCAACGGCACCTACGCGGGCAGCGGTAACATTCTGCTGCAGGACGGAGCCTCTCTCACCCTCGGTCAGAACTTCGGCACGGCGGACGGCTCCTTCGTGGGGCTGAGCGGTACAGGCACCGTGCAGGTGAACTGGACGGGCGATATCGATGCCCTCGAGGATGGCTTCATGTCTTCCTACGGCATTACCTACCGCCCGGCGGGTATTGCGGCGGGGTCACTGAATCTGGAGAATGCCGACGCCCTTGTGTGGAAAGATGCCGAGGGCAATGTGCTGCACAACGTGACTTATCAAGGTGGTGCGCTGACCGGTCATGTCAACGTGGACCCCACGGTGTACCGCTTTGTGACGGAAAACCACCAAGCCGTGTTTGATAAGGACGGCAATGCAGACGGCGCCACCGCTTTCCGTCTGTACAATGACGGCGCTCTTTTCATCGGCGAGAATCACAGCGTTTCTGCCGCGAAGGTGACGCAGAACGGCTACACCCTCACTCTGCAGGGCAGCGGCGACTATGTGCTCAACGGCTACACCATGCCGCAGAATGTCGTCTTTGATACGGCGGACGGCACGGCGTGGACGGGTGCGGTGGTGCTTTCAGGCGCATCAACGGGCATTCTCAATTTCGATGCCTTTTATCACCAAGGCTCTGCCATTGCGATGAACGGTTTTTCGGGTATCTCGCAAGAGTGGGACAACGGCACTCTCAAGGCTGATATCCGCTTGGATGCTCAGGAAAATGGCAACCCTGCATGGCGCTGGAACAACAGCTCCACACAGTCGGCCGTCACCACGACTTTTTCAGGCTCATGGTCCGGGGACGGCGATTATGTGCTCGGCACTCAAGGCGGCAATAAGTGGTTGCACAATTTTACCTACACAGGTGACATCAGCGAATGGACGGGTGCCTTCCGTGTGGATAGCGGCACCTCTACCCTGACCTTGGCGGACAAGGCGAACGAGGTGAACGCCGTGCTCGATAAGGGTACGGGCACGCTCAACGTCAAGGTGGAGACGAATACCAAGTTCAACGCGAATGTCACCGCCAACGACCTCAGCATCACGGCGGGCAAGACGGTCGAAGTGGGCCGCGATGCCGTGGTGGACATCAGCTCCAAGACCTATGACGGCAGTGCTCTTGCTGCCTTTGCGGATGCCATGAGCGGCGCGGGCGTGGTGAAGATGAAGGGCAATGCGTTCTATTCTGCGTCCGGAGCGCATGATATTAAGACCAATTTCGTTTTCGACTCCGAGGTGCGTTTGGGCAACTACGCCACAACATGGCATGTCAAGGCGGATGCACCCACGGCGGAGAACCCCACGCCTTCCGTTGACGGCTCCCTCACGGTGCAGAACGGCGATTTCTTCCTGCTCCAACAGCAGACCCTGAGCATTGAGGGCGGTTCGGTGAATGTCGAAAAGGGCAAACTTTGGCTGGGGACGCAAGGTGTCGGCTCGGGCATTGAGATGAGCAGCGGCTCGCTGAGCACACAGGGTATTCTCGTCAATTCTGCCGGCAACAGCACCTATGCTTCTCATATCACCATGACGGGCGGCACGCTGAATATCACGGGTGATACCTTCCTGAACACCAGAGGCCTGATTTCCGCCGTACCTGTCTCGCTGACGGGCGGCACGCTGTTGGCAGAGAATCACGCGTGGACGCTCAACACCAACAGCACCATCGGCGCAGTGTCGGTTGTGACGCAGGGCGAGTCCGGCGGCATCACCTTCGGCAAGCAGGGTGTCACCACCACCCTCACCGACATAGTGGATAACCGCGGCACACTGACGCTGGACGGCACGGTGAACCTCACCATGGAGACGAGCAACACAGCCTACGGCTTTGTGGATGCGGCGGGACATGTCAACTACAGCGGCGTGGGCTTTGATGCGACCATCACCATGCCCGGTGAGGTGTACAACGTGGTGAGCGGCAATGCCGCTGCCATGGGCAGCAATCTGACATGGACGGCGAACGGTAAACCTCTCACCGTGGTGGATGAATCTCAAAAGGAAAGCGCCCCCGCCAACGCTCTCTATTTCGACGGCTTTAACCTGCGCCCCGTCCGCGACCTTGATAACCCCGAAACCGAACGCACAGGCACCATTTATCACATGGGTGCGCGCGGTGACTACACGATGAGCGCGGCGGATGCCGCCATCGCCACAGGGATTGAGCTGACGGGTCGCGGCGGTTCGCTGCATGTCGGCACCACGCCCACGAACACCGTTTCTCTCGACCTTGCCGCCGGGCAGCTGGTGCTGGAGAACGGCGCGGATCTCACCGTGGGCGAGGGGCAGAACTGGACCATGGAGGCGGGTGCCTCCATCTCGCTGGGTGAAGGCTCCGTGCTCACCCTGCCCGGTCTGTGGGGCGAGACGCCCCCCAACTCCTACACGAACTCTTACAGCGCCTACCACCTGCTGCACAACACCACGGGTGCGGGCAAGGTCGTGTTTGAGGGCGATGTCTCGTGGCAGTTCGGCAACGCGGGTCACAACACCGTCAGTACGGGCGGCTATAACATTCTTGATGAATACGGTGCGGAGAACGGAGTGAACGCCGACATCACCTTCGACCTCGAGGTGAACGGCAACATGCTCATCCAAAACTACCGCCAAGGCAAGGATCACCCCGAGGTCGGCAGCTGGTGGAAGGTGAGCGAGGGCGGCAGCCTGACCGTGCATGGCAATTTGGATTCCTCCTCTTACCAAAAAGTGAGCGTGGAAGGCGGTTCCCTTGTGGTGGACGGCACCTACAAAATCGGCCACCCTGCGGGGCGCGAGTACGAAGGCGATCTTGAGCTGAAGAGCGGCACCCTTTCCGTCGGCACCTTTGAAACCGAGCATGAGGACACCTCCACCGTCCACATCTCGGGCGGCAAGCTCACGGTGACGGGTGATAAAGAGGCGGGAACCCACAACGCCTTTGCCAACACCTTCCGCGAGGTCAGCGCGAAGGATGCCGAGTTCGAGGGCTCATGGACGTGGAACCACGATGCGACCATCGGTAACATTACCGTGACGGAAGGCAGCGCCATCACCCTCGGCACGGCGGACACGGCCCTCACGCTGGAAAGCCCGCTCAAGAATCACGGCGCGCTCACGCTGGACGGCACCATCATCGTCAACGGCGAAGCCACGCCCGGTGCGTGGGCCTACGGCACGGACTCGACAGGCTACACACCCGACGGCGACGGCTACCACAAGCGTACGGACGACCTCTACACCCTCATCTCCGAGGGCAACGACGGTGTCCTCGGCACGAACGTCAGCTTTGTTCTGAACGGTCAAACGCTCTCGGCTGATGATTTCAACTGGAACGGCAAGGCCATCGGCATGGGCGGCACGGAAGCGGGGACGGTCTACTTCCTGAACACCGTGAACGGTTATACCTACACGGATGCCGACACCCGCACGAGCGCCTTTGAGCTGGTGAACACGGGTGCCACCCTGCGCTTAGAGCGCGATTTGTCGGGCATTGAGACCATCCACGCCCTCGGCGGCACGGTGTCGCTCGGCAGCGGCGTGAGCATGGAATCCACCCTGCTCAACGCGGAAAACACCGTCACGATGGCGGGCGAAGGCACCTATCTGTTATCGAATAACACGCTCATGGCGCACCCTGCTGAGCATAAGGTAGACTTTACAAACGACGTTTGGACAGGCACCGTGCAGATGAGCGGGATGCTCGGTTCGGAAGGCTCGCTCAACGCTCTCGGCAACGCCGGCTCTTGGGTGGAGATGCAGGGTGTGTTCGGCGCGGATGCCGCCCCCGCCGTGGATGTGAACGTGAAACTCACCGATAAAGGGAGCGAAGCCGCATGGATTTACACAGGTGACGGCCACGATGTTGCCGTCACAGGTGACTGGGCGGGCAGCGGTACTTTCCAATTCGCCCCTGTAGGCGGTGCAAGCCAACAGTTGACCTACAGCGGCAACCTCTCCGCGTGGGACGGCACCTTCTCCGCCCAAGGCGGCACGGCGCAGCTGCACTTCTCTCATGTCGGCGGCAGCGAGGTGAACGCCGCGATGCAGCAGCAGGGCGGTCGCATTGAAGTAACCGCCTACACGGACACCGTATTCAAGGGTGAAACCACCGCAGCTACAAGCTACACGGCAGAGACGGGCAGTATTACGGTGGAACATGCCGACGGCAGTGCCACCAAGAACATCACCGCCGAAGGCGGTAACGTCACCCTTCAGGATTTGGCGAAAGACACAGCTGTCTCCCTGAACGAACTGGCTATTGCCGATGGTTGCAGCGTCAGAGCCGTGAACGGCGAAATGAAAAATGCCGCCATCGAAGTCAGCGGCAAGCTCACGGCGGGGCAGGGGGCCACCCTCACCGCCGACCTGACGGTGCAGAGCGGTGCGGATGTATCGCTTGCCGACCGCACGAACGGCTTGCGCGTCAACGGTGCGCTCACCTTGGGTGACGGCGGTGATATTCGTCTGGATGACAGCATGAAGAACTTTTTGGCGGAAACAGGGCGTTTGGTCCTCTTCACCGGCGTGAGCGAAGTGCATCTCTCAGACGGCACTGTCATAGATGCCGATGCTGTCATTTCCCAAGCTGACAGGTATTTCAGCAACCTGCTTGACCGCCTGAACGACCAATACTGGAACGGCAAGTACTATGTGACCTTTACCCGCGGCGAAGACGGCGGCGGTATCGTCGCCATCGTGCCCGAACCCGCCACGACCACGCTCTCGCTGCTGGCGCTGACCGCTCTCATGGCACGCCGCAAGCGCAAGTAAACAAGCAAGATATCCCGCACGTTCCGCAATGGGGCCG
>JAZLFB010000100.1:0-23146 GCA_045615585.1 Akkermansia sp. | reverse complement strand
ACGGGTGCGAAGGCGGGGTAATCAGTGGTGTTGCGGCGGCGGAAGAAGTTCATGGCTGCGGAGCAGTTTGGGGTGCGGCGGTACCGGGGGTGGTGTTGAGCAGGGCATCCAGCTCGCTCTTGCTGATGGTGCGGGTGCTTTCCGTATAGGGGCGCTGCCCGCCGATGTCTCGGTTGGCTTGTTTTACCTGTTCAATGGTGGTGAGTACGGCAGCGGTGGTGAGCTGCGGCGCGGTTTCGTTTTCCAAAAAGGCAAGGGAGCAGGCTTTGACAAAGGCGTTTTTGATGTCGCCGCCGCTAAGGCCTTCGGAATGCTCGGCAAGGGTGGCTACATCTACGGTGTCATGCCCCGGTATGGTGGGCATAAGGTACTTCTGCCAAATGCGGATGCGGGAATCGGTATCCGGCAGCGGTACTTCAATGTGCGAGAGGATGCGGCGCATGAAGGCTTTGTCAAAGTTTTCCGCCAGGTTGGTGGCGAAAATGACGATGCCTTTGTGGTGATCCAGCTCTTTGAGCATGACGGCGCGCGAGGTGTTGACGGCGTGGTCTGTGGCTTGGGTGACGTTGCTCATGCGCTTGCCGAGAATGGAGTCTGCCTCATCAAAGAAGAGGACGGCGTTGTGTTCACGGGCATAGCGGAAGGCGGCGGCAATGTTTTTGCCGGTGTCACCCACGTATTGGGATTCGAGCTGCGCGTAGTCTACATCAATGATTTTCTGCCCCAGTTCATGCGCTATGGCGTAGGCACACATGGTTTTGCCGGTGCCGGGCGGGCCGTAGAAGTTGACGGAAATGTTGTTGCCCTGCGGGTCTACATCGCCAAGCCCCCATTCGGTGTACAGAAAATCATGCCGCTGAATCAGGGTGAGCAGGTCATTGAGGCGGGTGCGGGTGACGGTGTTGAGGACGACATCCTCCATACTGTACAGCGGGTTGCTCAGGCGGAAGGCGGCGGTTTCCTCCTCCTCTGCTGCTGCTGCGGCGGCAGGGGGCTGCGGCGCAGCTGCGGCAGCAGGAGCAGCGGCAGAGGCGGGGGCTTTTGCTGGGGCAACGGCCGACGGGGCAATGGCGGTAACGGGTATGCCGTTTTCGCGCAGGGCTCCGGCGTCGATATCGTCATCCCACGCGGTCGGGTTTTCGCTCGGGGAGGGGTCCATGGCGGCAAGGGGGGCAGTTATCAGGACTGGCGGAGTTCGAGCACTTTGTTTTCATCGGCAATGACGGCGGCACCGAGAACTTTCCCCTCTCCGTCCATCATTTTTTTGCCGATTGCCACTTTCTCAGGGATAAGACCCAGCTCCAACAGTTCTTCTTCCGTAAAGCCGTTCAGTCGGGCTTTCTGGTTGTCGGTGAGGGCGTTGGTACGCAGCCCGTCCACCAGCCCCTGTTTTTCCAGTTGCTCCTTGGTCATAGTGGCGGTAGTGGCGGTGGTGCGGATTTCTTTGGCATCTTTGGTATTGGTGCTGGCGGCGGGAAGCCCCAGATAGCGAAAAGCCACATATTTGGTACCCTTGATGTAGTAGGTCACGATGTTGTGGTTCACCTGCAAGACAGCCATCACCACTTTTTTGACAGTGGGGTAATCTTTCAGCCTACCGCGCAGATAATCAAATATCCGATCCGAGAATTGAAAGAAGAACAACTGAGCTGCAGCAACGGCGGCTGCCAGAGCAAAGAGCCCCATTCCGGCGACAAGGATACCCTCGCCGACTTCTACCAGAATCTCTACTATTTCGTCTTCCATGGTTGTAAATGGTGTTATTTTGCCAAATCGAATGTCAGCACATCCTGCGGATCCTCGAGTTCGCGGTCACGAATTTCGGCGGGCAGGTCTGTCCAGTTAATGTTGTCTGTCTCCAGCGTCGTTTTGCTGTTGCCGGAGAGGAGGATGAGCCGCAGCGTGTAGCTGCCCTGCCCGGTGTATTGCAGCTGCATTTGCAGGCTTTCCAGCCCGTTGAGGCTGCGGTCTGCGGTGCGGGTGGTCAGCATGGTCATAACGCGTGTGCGAAGCTCCTCTGCGGGCAGTTCCGTATGCTTGGTAAGGTGGCGGCACAGAATATCGGCAAGGCGATCATAAAAGGCGGCGCGAAGGCGTTCTTTACCGCCGCGGGTCATGCACCAAATAAACGCGGCAAGGCAAAGGGCACCGCACCCCAGAGAACTGAGGGTACTCACCCAACCGAAGGCAAGAAGAGGGATAGAGGTCAACATGTGTGCGGGGGGGGGTTAAGCCAGTTGCAAATCCAGTTTCTGTTCCGCCTGTTGACGGTAGTTGTTTTCCATGGCGTCTTTGCGGTCTACGACAAAGGCCTTTTGATCATTATCGTTCAGGCGGGCCAACACCTCTGCAGGGGCACCCCACTTGTCCTGCAGGGTTTCCGTTTCGTGCACGGTGTAGGTACCGTCCATGTTATCGATGATGCTGACGCTTTTTTCACGCACTTCATCCCCCTCTAACGTGTAGGCGGAGGTGCTGCGCAGCAGGCACTTTTTAAGCCATTTGTAGCAGGCGACAACGCGTTCGCGGGTGGCGGTAACGACATTGTCTAACACGCTGACAATGGTTTGTACAATGCCGTAGGTGATAAACGAGCAGTTTTCACGAATCCACGGCAGGAAGGTGCGGGTAAGGTAACCCATAATTTGGTTCCAGAAGTAGCCAATCAGAACAAGGGCTGTAGCAAGTATAATCATGGTTGTTTAGGGGTGGGGTTAGCAGGCTTGGTAAAGGGTGCGCACATAGGGGCGGTCACCGCGTTCACGGAAATGGGCGCGTGCGTCAGCGCTCATCTCAGACCATACATCCTGAGCCATCGGGTAGGTGTATTCCTCTCCCTTGCCCTTGCGGACGGCACGAATGAGCAGCGAGGTGGTGTAGGTATCCGTCTCCTGCTGATAGGTGGTGCAAAGGGTGATGCTGAAAACGGTGTTCAGCGGGTGCAGCTTGGGCGCGGTGCCTTGGCGCAGCATGGCCTTGGCTGCACTGTACAGGGGGGCATAGGGGATATCAGACTGCTTTTCCGCCCAAACGGCGGTCAGAGAAGCGGCCTGTTTCACCATTTCACGCTCGGCGGTATCTACCATGGCATGTTCTGCCATAGCGGCGCGGTCCTGCGGCGTAGCGTTCAACAGGTCATCATACTCACCGGAGCGCAGCCAGTTGAGCAGTTCCAACGCGCGGTAGACGGTGCGGGGGTGGTCTAACGTGAGCGTTTGAATCAGGTTGCTGTAGCGGTCAAAGGATTCTTCCGCCATCAGCTGCTGGAAATCCAATGCCTGGGTAATGAGGGAGGAAGTGCGCATGCGGTGGTATTCCGTAAAGGGATACCCCATCAGTTTCAGCATGGTGCGGTTCACGGCTTCAATGCTTTGGCAGGCCAGCAGACCGGCGCGGTCTGCGCTCAGTTCACTGCGGCGGCTCCACGCATTCATCAACGGCCCAAGGGCAAGGTTGTTGAACTGCGCAATCAGCCCGCCTACAATCGGCAGAGCAGAGCTGCCGTACATCAGCAGGTTGCCCAGCATGTGGTATTTGACATGCCCGCAGAGAATGTGGCCGCACTCATGGCCGATGATGTAGGCGAGTTCCTGGCGGTCCAACATGCCGACGGCCATGCGGGTAAGCACAATAATGGGCTTGTCAATACCGGTGGTGTAGGCATTGATACCGTTGCCTCGTTGGTCGATATAGATTTCCGGCATCTCCATGTCCAAAACGGCGCAGACATTTTTTGCTATATTGTAGAGATTCGGTTGGGAGTCTTCCGTGACACGGATACCGCCGGAAAGGATACGGACAACGTCATAGCGGATGTAGGCATCCAACGGGGTGCTGATGACCTTGTCAAGAAGGGTGATTTTGGAAAGCAGTTTTTGGGTAAGCAGCAAATCTGTCTCCGTCTGAAAACAGGCGGCCGTAAGCCCTTTAAGCTGTCTGCGGGTAATGATTTTCGGACGCAGCTCCGCTGCTGCCGCCGTAACGAACGCCATATAGGCATTGGCACTGCAATGAGACTCGCACTCGTCAACTATTTCATAACTCCACCCGCTGCCGAAACGAGTCAGACGTTCGCAGATGGTTTTATCATATTCGGCGGGGATACCCAGATAATCCCGCAGCTCCTGCTGCCAATCAGGCGCGTAGTTAAGCGCAATGAGACGCACCATACCCCATGCTACGCAAAGAGTTGCGCGGGAAAGCAGGCGGTCTGACAGCAGCGCGTGAATCTTTTCTTTGGGCAGGGCACCGGGCGTATCATAAGCGGTGGGTACAGCGGCGTCTCCGGTCATCCGCACCAAGGCATACAACACCTCGTGGGGGGTGGTATAAGACGCAGTAAAAACATGAGAGCCCGCAGGCTTGGCTTTCAGCACGGTGTAGAGCGTGCGCATCTGGTCCGTCACCTTGCGACCGTTGAGTACGCGGTTGTAAACCATAGTATCAACATAAGCCAAAGCCTCAGACACAGACACCAACATCGTTTCCGGGGGAGGAGTGTCGGCGGTAGGCGGATTGAAGAAAGCGAATTCGTTAATCATAACTGTTGGAATGTGAGAGAAGAGATTCTTAAAGGGGTGGCAAAGAAAGGTTGGTGAGCGGGCTCAGAAGGCTCCATCGCCGTCATTGTTCCGGCTGTCATCGTCTCCGCCGTCATCGTTAAGGCCGTTAAAGGCACCGGCTTCTATAGCCTCTGCCAAACCGTTGAACGCGCCGGCGCTGACCGCCTCTGCCAAACCGTTGAACGCATCGGAATGCAGCGCTTCTGCCAGACCGTTGAAGGCACCGGAATGCAGGGCTTCTGCCAAACCGTTGAAGGCACCGGAATGCAGAGCTTCAGCCAGACCGTTGAACGCGCCGGAATGCAGCGCTTCTGCCAGACCGTTGAACGCGCCGGCGGAAATCTGACTGACCAAACCGTTAAAGGCGTTTTCGCCCACGGTTTCCCGCAGACCGTTGAACGCCCCGGACTGCAGCCCGTTAAACGCCCCGGCGTTGATATATTCCAACAGGGTGGATTCCAGCTCCATCTGTTCCGCTTCCTGCATAGCAGCCGTCTGCGGAATCTCGGTTTCAAAAATGCCGTCTTCATCCATATCCATTATTTCGTGCAGGTTGCCTTCGTCATCTGCCACAATAATGTCATCATAAACACCGTTGCCGTCTACATCGGTAACAATGACGGATTCACCGGCGGTGTTTTCACCGATGACGGTATCAATGCGTCCGTCATTGTCGGTATCCAAACGGATTTCGGCAGACATATTCTGCCCTGTGTACTGACCTTGGGGGGTTACGTAATCCTGTGAGTTGATGGGGGTGCTGCTCATAACGGTAAAGAAATGTAATCGTGTTTCAAAAGGGTATAGGGAAAAGCCATCGGGGTTTCGGTCAACAAAATTAAAAAATCAGGAAAAATCTTCCGGTGCCTCTTCATCCTGTCCGAAGTCAACATCAAGGTCTGACTCATCGGCAGCCTCTTCCCCAATCTCATCGCTCTGAAAGTCAGTGGTAAAGAACCCATCATCCGCAGAATCGGAAAAAGCCGCAGCCGCCACGGCACCCGAAGCACCGCCGTAGCCGCAGTCTATACCGAACAACGGATAAACGGGAGCAGAACGTTTGCCCTCCCTGCGCGGTTCGAGAATACCCAGCTGTTCCATCTCCCGCATGTTGAGATAGCTTTCCATGCATTCCCTACACTCACACAAGTGCAAACGCACCTCTGCCGCCTCGTTTTCCGGAAGCGCACCCTTCAGAAAACGGAAGAAAATGATATCCGATGGGTGTTCAGTATTCATGTTGCACTTTCTGTTGAAGTTTTTTCAGGGCGCGTTTCGACAGGTTGTAAACATTGTCCGGTGTAATATTCAACTGCTCAGCCACTTCCTGCACACTGTAGCCGTACAATTTGAAATAGACAAGGACACGGCGCTCGCGATCCGGCAGAGAATCCAACAACTCAAACAAGAAGCAGGTCTGCTCTGTCTTAGATGCCGAGTATGTCTCCAGACTGGCTTCAATATCTGTCTGCCTGTTATCAAGGGAATATTCACAGCCCCGCGAATTCTGCCGTGCTGCTTTCATTTTAGCCAGCAAGCGGGCAGTAATGGTGATGATGTAAGAGGACAACGGTATGCGACCGTCGTAGGCCAGCAAGGCAGACCAGTCATACTCACGGAGATGCTCATAAGCCAAGCTAAGTATCTCAGCTTCCGAATAGTGAAGGACAGACTGATAACGCTTTGACAGATAACGGAAACCGTTCCGACAATCTACAAACAGGCATTGCCGCACGGCAGCATCATCTCCGGCGATGATACCGTTCATCATCTGCTGCGTTGTATCCTCAATAACCATGGCTCCTCCTAGCGTTATCGCTGACGGCAAATCTGCTTCTCTATGGGGGTATACTACTGCATTGCAAATGCAGAGACTACAGCATTGCAAATGCAGAGCAATTGCAATTTTACTATTGTTGATAATCAATATATTATAGATGACATAGGACTTGCGCCCTCTGTTTTTATATTGCACGTTGGACAGCGAGAGTCCATCCTGAACGATGATTTTTAAGGAAATAACAAAATTACCTTGACTCTGCATTTGCAATGCACAACGCCATGAATATTCAAGTATCACAGAAATTGTTACGGAAGCTGCCGCTGACGCCGATTGATGCGGCGCGGCTGGTTTTGGAGTTAACCGAGGAACTGGGGGAGCAAGCAGAGGGAATGTCGCGCGGGGAGTTATTACAGCTGTTTCGCCGCGTGCTGCGGGCGGGGGTAGCTGCCGTGCGGCAGGAGGAAAACACCGTGCCGTTTCGTGAAGCCGTAGCGGCCAGTTTGGCGGCGCGGCAGCGGGCGGGGCGCAGAGCTGCCACCTTGGCAGATTTGCGGCATTTTATCGCGCGCATGCTGCGTGTGCAAGGCGTGGCGGAACGCCCGCTGCGCGCCCTCTCGCAAGAGGAATGCCGCCGCCTTTTGGAAACCGCTTTCGGCGGCAGTTTGCATAGTTACCGCAAGGGGCGAGCCATTCTGCACAGCATTTTTGCCTACGGAATGCGGCGGGGCTGGTGTGCCGCCAACCCCGTAAGCGGCATTGAAGTGCCCGCAGTCCGGGAACACCGCATAGAGCCGCTCACCCTGCCGCAGGTACGCCGTTTGGAAAAGACTGCCGAACGCCCTGAATTTGCGGATATGCGCCTACCGCTGGCACTGATGCTGTACTGCGGGCTGCGCCCCACCGAAGCAGCGCGCATACAACCGCAACGCGATATTGACTGCCGCAACCGTTGTGTCATGGTGCGGTCGGAGAGCAGTAAAACGGGCGGGGGGCGCATGGTGCCGCTGCGGGCAGGGGCATGGCGGGTTTCACAGCAATGGCGCGGCAGAGGAGCACTGCCCGCCCCACCCCGTAATTGGCGGCAGCGGTGGCAAGCATTGCGGCAGGCGGCGGGTTTTGCCGTGTGGTCTGCGGATGCCTGCCGCCACACCTTCGCCTCGTACCACGCCGCTTATTATCGTGATATCAAAAACTTACAACTGGAAATGGGGCACCGCGATGCCGTGTTGCTCTACACGCGTTATATGGTGCCCGTGCCACACGGCACCGCCGCCGCCTTTTGGCGCACCTAAGCTGCCGACAAAGCGGCTTCACCCCCGTCTCTAACAAGACACAAAAAAAATCCCCCGCCTTTTCGGGGCGGAAGATACGGACATTCCAAGCATCCGGCGCGGTGGCCGGGCGGGTTCGGGGTAGTCGGGTACGCGTTTCGCTTAGTGCAGCTCAACGGCAACGGGAGCCTCCGGGGTGGGGGGCAGCGTGTTACCAACGGCCACGGTGGCGGTCAAACCCAGAATCAGAGCAATCATCTTCATTTTTCTGTTTCCTTTCTTGTTTGTAATTCGTAGCGGCGCATACGCGTCGCGGTCATTATGCCATTTCAGAATGAGAAGTCAACACCGATTTTCAGAATTTTGCTGTTTTTCTGAAAAAAAGCTTGAATTTTGCCTTATTTTGTGCATTTACGGCACCACAATGGGCTTTTGAGTATCATTTGGGGGGTGTTGAGGGGCATTTCGGGCGGGTGTCGGGTGGTTTTCTGCCGCCCCACCCCCGCCGCCCGCCGCAGGGGCGAACAGGCAGGGGCGCGGCAGCGGTTCAAAGAGGCGGGTTAACGCCCCTGAAAGAAATCTTTGAGGGTGTTGAAATCATCTGCCGTAGGGGCATCGGCGCGGGCAATGGCCTCTTTCTGGGCGGCGGTGATGTCGCGCGCACCCTTGGCGGCCAAGGCCAGCATCTGCGCCATTTCCTCGGCGGTAAAGACAGCTTCTTCGCCGCTGCCCTGTACTTCCACATACTCCCCGCGCTCGGTCATCACCACGTTCATGTCCACCTCGGCATCGCGGTCTTCCACATAGCAGAGGTCAAGGATGGGCGTACCCGCCAGCTTACCGACGGAGATGGCGGACACCAGTTGGCGCATGGGGTTGGTTTCAATCTTGCCCTCTGCCACCAAGCGGTTCAGCGCAATGGCCAGTGCCACCGCCGAGCCTGTGATGGAGGCCGTGCGCGTGCCGCCGTCTGCCTGCAACACGTCGCAGTCAATCCAGATGGTGCGCGCCCCCAGCGCTTCCAAATCCACCACGGCGCGCAGCGAGCGACCGATGAGGCGTTGAATCTCCACCGAGCGACCGTCGAGCTTGCCGTTGGCAATATCGCGCTTCTTGCGGTCAAGGGTGGAATAGGGCAACATGGAGTATTCCGCTGTCAGCCAGCCGCCGCTCACATGCTGGTTCTTCATCCAGCGCGGCACGTCTTCCTCAATCGTCACGGCGCAAATCACGCGCGTGTTACCGAAACAGGAGAGAACGGAAGCCGTAGCATTCGGGGCCGGATTCAGCACAAATTGGAGCGGTCGCATGTCATCGACCTTGCGATTATCTTGTCGTTGCATGCCCCTCTCTTTACCACAGAGCGCGGGCGCATGCAACAACAAAAAACCGTTTCAGGCCTGTGTGCCCTCTAACAATTGTGCGGCGCGGGCGGAAAGCGCCTCGTGCGTGTTTTCCAGCTGCTCTTCCTGCACGGCGGAGAGAAGCGTTTCCAGCACCTCTTTCATGGCGGGACCGGGCTTCATGCCCATCTCCATCAGGTCGCGGCCGTTCAGGCGCAGGTCTTTCACCGTGAAAGCGGGTTCGTCTTCCAGCACCTCCTCCAGCAACAGGGTGCCGTTACGCAGCTTGCCCCCCTTGCGCTCCTTGGCGTAGTCGGAGTGGGCGGCCAAATCCGCCCGCTGCACCTCCAACAGGCGGTGTGCGTTCTCTTCTCCCAGCCGACCGATGAAACGGCGCATGCCCGCAGGGCGGGTCGGCAGGTCGTTATCGTGCTCGCGCACCAGCGTCACCACCGTGTTCAGCGTGGCGTTGTCGCTCTTCAGGCGGGTCAGCACCTTGCGGCTTATCTCTGCCCCTGCTTCGGGGTGACCGTGAAAGTGGTCTCGACCGTTCTCATCGCGCGTGTGACAGGCGGGCTTGGCAATATCATGCAGCAGCAGCGTCAGGCGCAGCGTCTCATCCGCAGGGCAAGCCGCCACCGCGTATACGCTGTGCGTCCACACATCGTGGCAATGGTAGGGCGTGCGCTGTTCAAAACCCACGGTGGGTGCCAGTTCGGGAATGATGGTCGCCATCACATCGGGGAACGCCAGCAGCATGTCCGCCACGCCGTCACCCACCAGAATCCCCTTCAGCTCCTTGAAAATGCGTTCCGCACTCACGTTTTCGAGCAAGTGGCGGTTGCGGCGCACGGCCTCCGCCGTCTCCCGCGCCAGGCCGAAGCCGAAGCGCGAGGCAAAGCGCAGCGCGCGCATGATGCGCAGACCGTCCTCTTGGAAACGCGCATCGGGTTCCCCCACGCAGCGAATCAGCCCCGCTTTCAAATCCTCCTGCCCGCCGAAGGCATCCACCAGCCCGCGGGCGGGGTTGTACGCCATGGCGTTGATGGTGAAGTCGCGGCGCGACAAATCCTCCTCCACATGCGAGACGAAACTCACCTTGTCGGGGTGGCGGTTGTCGCTGTAATCGCCGTCAATGCGGAAGGTGGTCACCTCCACCGGCTCATGGTTCACCATCACGGTCACGGTGCCGTGTTTCAGCCCGGTCTTGATGACATGGAACTTGCGGAACACGCGCAGCACTTCCTCCGGCAGGGCGTTGGTGCAGACATCCCAATCCTTGGGCGTGCGCCCCATCAGACTGTCGCGCACGCAGCCGCCCACCACATACGCCTCGAACCCGTAACGTTCGAGCCGCTCCAACACCACGCTCGCGTACTCCGGCAGCAACATGCCCGCATTGTACCCTGCCGCCCGCCCTTTGTAAAGGGCATTCTGCACCCCGAAAGAGGGGTTTTTCGTGCTAAAAGTGACGGAATTTCAGCCCTCTGCGTCAATTTGGGCTTGCATCCTCGGCAAAAGATGCTATTATCCCCTCACCTTGTCAGGTCGATTTGCCGCAGCCACGAAAAATCAACCACTCAAACATAGAGATACGACAATGAGCGAAATTAACGTCAACGACTTCAAGACGAACGAGAAAGACACCGGTTCCACCGGTTTCCAGGTTGCAGTGCTTACCAAGCGCATTGCTCACCTCACCCAGCACCTTGCCGACCACAAGCATGACCATGCTTCCCGTCGCGGTCTGCTGATGATGGTGGCCAAGCGCCGCAAGCTGCTGGATTACGCCAAGCGTACGTCCCCCGATCTGTACAAAGATCTCCTGGTGCGCCTTTCCCTGCGTCACTAAGTTTATCGTTATTCCAACGAAAAAAGCCCCTGCCGAGAGGTCGAACTCGGCAGGGGACTTTTTTATGTACAATATGCCGGGCACGCTTCCGTCTCCGCTGAAACCCAGCCGAGACAGGTCGCGTGCAGGGAACGGCAGGAAATCGGCGTTTAATTCACCTTGTTGCAGAACTTCTCCACTACCTTCCAAGCTTCCTCTGCCGTCAGATTGGTTTCGGGATGGGCAAAAATCCCCTCACCGAGAAGCCATGAAATAATCTGAAACGGTCGCACCTGTATCATCGAAGCCAATCTGCTGAGGCTTATGACATCTAACATGTTATCCACTCTAAAAGCGAGAGCGAGAAGCCCCTTAAACGCAGCGTGGCGAATACCCGTTGTTTTGCAGGCTACGGCTTTTTTGTAGTATATTTCCGCTCTTTTTCTATCCACGGGTGTGCCAATCCCGCGGCGGTAGCATTCCGCCGTTTGCAAAGCCCCGTTGGGGTAACCCAAATCGGCCGATTGCAAAAGGCAACGGAACCCATCTTCAAGGTTGGGGCGTATCACGGTTTGGCCATGGCTGTCAACTTCACCGGCGGCATTCAGGCGACCGCCCTGAATCAGGAAGCGCCCCCATGCACAGAGAGCCGCCGCATGGTTCACTTTCTCAGCAAGGAACTTCAGGGCCAACATGTTGTTTTTATTGGCAGCCTGCCATGCTTTTTCCACCGCTTCTTCACGATTGACGGAAAGCAATGCCACAGCCTCATTCAGCAACCCTGCCGATTCAGATTCAGCCGTCGGTTCTTCTTTCACCACCTCTGTTTCCGCCGCCGCGGGTAAAGAGAGCTCTTTGGGCAAAGCGGTCAAAACTTCCTGAATCGTCTGACGGATAGTAGGATTGGCGGCATCACCCGCCGTCATCCGCAGGACATCCGCCGCAGCGGCACAGGGGCTTACCTCCTCCAGCAAGGGTAACACACCTTTCAGCACCGTAGCGATTTGCACGGCACGGGCGGGTACTACTTCATTTGCCAAAAAGCGGGCCGGCACCACAAAGGCCTCCGGGTGCAGGCGGAGAGAAGCCTTGCGCGCATCATCCAACAGGCGGGCAGCCAGGTCCCAATTGTCGCACTTGACGGCGGCAATCAACGGCCAACAGATGTTGCAACCTTTCTCTATCAGGGCAAACAGGTCTTCTTCATCATCTATTTTAACATCTCTTTCCGCCTGAGGTCGCATGTACTGGTAGGGGTGTTCGGACAGCTTCTTCCTCGAAACGTTACGACCTTCTTTCTGCGTTTCGTTCAGCCGTTCCGGGACCAGATACACCAGAGAGCCTTTCGGGGTCATCATCGCAAACTGAACCATTTCATTGGTTCGGGTCAGCAACCCGGGCATGCTGTATTCGGCACAACGATGCGGCGATGTAATCACAACCTGATTTCCTTCAGTACTCATACGCAAAGCCCTGAAGAAAGACGTTTCATCAACTCCGGGCGGAAGAGGTATCGTTTTCAGAAGTCCTTTTTCTTCCAAACGGCACAGCAGAGGTCGGCAAGGGCTGTCTTGCAGCAGTTCCCGCGTTGCCGAGGTAACGGAGCAGGTAAGCCCGGCCTGCTGCAAGGCATCCGATAATCCCAGCATCTCCATGCGCTCTGCCAAATGACCATCTTTCCATGCCGTTGAATCAGCAATCAGCGAACTCATGGTCGCCACTTGAACAAACTGCGACCGTACCAACTGCAGATGAGAATCAAGCGATATGATGTGGCCGTCCTCAATGCGGAACAGGCTTACGTTTGTCCCGGCATGGTGCATGATATCCAGCGCAAGGGACATATCGTTACTCCACACCGTGACGGGGTGCGCCGCCCCCATCAATAAACACGCGGCACGGATAGAATCCATACCGTAACACTCCGGCGTTTCCTGAATGATAAACTGTTCGGGGTGTTCGGCCATATAGGCCATCGACCTACGGGCGGCATCCGCCCACATGCCTAAATTCTCAGCCGTACGGTTCAGATATAACCAAGGCGAGGCCAGCACGGTAATGGGGGCCTGTGCCGCTTCACTGAGCATTTTCAGCAGGCTTTCAGGCTCTTCGCAGTACAGCAGGCGGGTATCAAGATAAAAATATTGTTGAGTAGACATACAATTAAAAAAAGGGGGATTAAATGTTATCGGGCAGCCATCATCATTTGTTGCAGCAGCTGCTTGACGGCGGCATCACTGCAAGCCTGATACCAGCGGTTGAGGTGTTTCAGCTCTTCCTGACAGCCGCCCAAAGATTCGGAATAACGGCAAACCAGAATAACCTTGGGAATAAATCGCTTAAAATACTCGTACGATTGGGTAGTGACATGCCGCCACACCTTCTGCATGTGGCTGACAATTTCAGCAAACCAATCGGCCTTCAGCGAAAGGTGCATCGACTGAACGTGCGCGAGCAGCTCGCCCAAGTATTTCCAGTTATCCTCTCGGCACAGGCAGGCGGCAACAGCCCAACAGGCGTTACCGCCGTTCCGCAGCATCTCTTTCACCAAAGGCATGTCACCCTTGTTCACCGCAGCAGCCAATCGTTCTTTCTGATACGGAGCCTGCGGCACCGCTGCCGATACGGCGGGTACTGCCGCTTTTGCGGGCAAAGCAACCGCTGCCCTCTTGGCAACCGCGCGCGGGGCAAGCTTGTCATTGTAGCGAATCACCTTGCCGCCATTGGTCAAAAAGGCTGTTTTGTGGGGCTTAAACGTGGTGCTGTAATCCCGCGCGTCTTTGCCTTCGGCCTCTCCGTAGTAACGCCGGGCCTCCTCGCACGAGGCGCAAAGCAGCAGCACAGGGTTGCCGCCGGTCATATTCAGCTCGGTGGAAATCAAGGAAAACTCATCCTCAATATCGACATGGCGGGTTTCAACCGTCAGCAACTGTTCCTGTTGCAGCTTGCGGACAAGCTGCTGCGCTTCGGCGTTTAAGCACTGCAAGGACACATCGAACAGCCCCAGCTTCTTACCTGCCGCTTTCAACATATCGGCAAAGCCCAGTTCGCGAAAACACAGAGAGAAAGATTTGTGCTCCACCGCCGCAGAGGTCAGAAACACGCAGCCGTAATGCCCCACCGTATCCTTCAGACTTTGCATAACGGCAGGCAAAATCTCCCTTTTGTAATCCAGCCCACGCCCCTGCACATTCATGCGAACCGTTACAGAAGAAGCGGGCTGAATATGCACCGCACAGTAGGCCAACAAATAATCCTGACTGTACAACACAACCTCATGCCCTTTCAGGGCTTCGTAGGTGCAGATGCGGACCATTTCATCATCTGCAATGCGGGCGGCATCAGCTTTCAACAGGTCGGGGGCGGGTACATCCATTTGAATAAAACGCCCTGCATTCTCCGCCACAAACCGCAAAGCGGCTTCAACTTCACTGCGCGTGCGCTTGTCACTGCTCGCGCTTTGTCGGTGCAGTTCTTTCAGCACCATCTTCGGCAATACCATCTGCGTCTCTTCGTTGCGAGAAAAGACCTCGGCACGGATATCGGCGCGCACCTTATCTGAGCGCAACGCACAGGTATCCACCAAATATAATCTTTGGGGATTGTTCATTTTTATATGTATTTTATGTTTAATACGGCGCCCCTTGTTACAGAACTTTACCTCATTTGTCGTAGTAACGAGCCTGTAAAGGCAACCGATGGCGTTACACTAACAGAACTTTCCGCTCCTGTCAACTTTTCGCGTCAAATTTTTCGCTTTCAACGCAACGGAGATACCGAGCCGACACCCGCCGCCGCCATGTTGCAGGCATCGCCTGACTTTTTGATTAACCACGGCAAGACACTTGCTTCTGCCGAAACAGGCAGCGTGATTTTGCTCGATATCGGCAGCGTGCTGTGCTACAATGCCCGCGCAATCCGTTGATTGATACCATGTCTGAGACTGTGAAAAAACGTATCCCTGTCTGTCTGCTGTTGCTGGTGCTGCTGTTGGTGGCCATTGACCAGGTAACCAAGTGGTCTGTTGTGCTGAACTATGATTTTGACTGGTCGCTGGGTTTCTGCCGCACCGTCACCCCCGTGTGGGCCAATGATTTCTCACACTTCAACATTGTGCGCGTGCACAACACAGGCGTAGCGTTCGGCACGGGTAACGGCACGGCGTGGGCGCCTTTTGTGTTTCTCGGCGTGCAGGTGGCAGCCCTGGTGTGGCTGGGCAGCCTGTATGCGAAGGGCCTTTTCTCCACCCGCCTGTTGAAAGCGGCATGGGTGTTGATTTTGGCGGGCGTGCTGGGTAACATGGCCGACCGCCTCACGCAGGGCTTCTTCATTCCCGGGGCGGAAAAACTGTCCTTCCTGCAAAACCTCACCAACGGCTATGTGGTGGACTTTTTGGACTTCTCCTTCCCGTGGATTCCCGTGGAAGGCTGGCCCGACGGCTACCACTGGCCCTCGTTCAACGTGGCGGATTCCTGCGTGTGCACCGCCGCGGCGTTGTTCCTGATTGCCTCGTTCTTCATGTCCGATAAGGCCGAGAAAAAGGAACCCGCCAAGGATAAGCCCGAAAACGCCTGATTCGTCACCATGAAGCACCTTCTTTGCACCGCCGCCCTGTTCACCTGTGCCGCTACGGCTTGGGCGGGCATCCCGCAGCCTGTGCAACAGGTGAAACTGGCCTACAGCCAGCAACAGGCCACCGTCACCTTCACCACCGACGGTAGTGCCATCACCAAAGCCAAGCCGCTGTGCGACTGCACCACCCTGCAAACCCAAGGCACCAAGCTGGTAGCTACGGTCGATACCTCCAAGTTCGACACCACGGTGGACAAGCAGATTGACATCACCACCGCAGACGGCAAGACCACGCGCGTGACCATGCATTTCGAGGTGCCTGTGTACCTCTCCCTCTCTGCCCGCAGTTTCCAATGGAAGAAGGGCGGCGAACCCGCCGTGCAGACCCTCACCATCACCCTGCCCAAAGGCTCCCCTGTTACCGATGTGACCGATGCGGGGCTGAGCGGCGATGCCTTTGACATTGTACCCCATGTGGTGAAAAAAGGGCAGCAGTACAGCGTGGACATCACCCCCCGCAGCACCGCCAAAAAGGCTCTTAATCGCTTGGTGCTGAAATTTGACACCACCGACCCGCGGTTTGCACAGCAAATCATCTATTTGCAGGTCAAATAGGGAAGTTGAAAGTTGAAGGTTGAAAGTTGAAATTGTAGAATTCGTGCGGCTTACGCCGCAGAGAGGAAAATAAAACGCAAAGCGTTTTCAAAGGTTTCTAATAAGTCCTATCCGTATACTTAAGCGTTAATTCTTTTTATCTCTGCCGCCAGCGCTTTGCGTTCATCGTACTCCTGCACGCGTCAGCGTGCCGAACTTTGTAATTTCAACTTTCAACCTTCAACTTTTTTCTTCAAATCGGTGCTGGAGCAGCACGTTGAAGTGGTCGCCCGCGCCGGGAACGGCAATGAGATGGCGATCGGCCTCGCTGTTCGGGTCGGCAAGGGGGCTTAAATAGTCGCGCTGGCTCATGTATTGCACCACATCACCCGCACAGGCCTGTGCCAAGGTTATAAGGTCGGTGAAATTGACATCCGCCGTGATGTCGCAATGCCCCGCCATGCCCGTGGCGGCAAAAAGCTCTTCCGTTTGCAGCAGTTGGTGGGCTTTGTAGCCGCGCAGCGTGCCTGCGGGGCGGCGGTGGTAGAGCGTGTCGTTCAGCTCGCCGTAGTCAATCGTCACCATCGTGCCGCATTTCCACAGCGGTTGCCACGCGGCATACCACTTGTAATAGCTCTCCTGCACCTCAATAATTTGCCCCTCGTGCGCCCAGCGGGCAAAGGCGGCGGAAACAGGCAGCGGTTGTTGCTTGGCACAGCGGACAATCTGACCGTTCACCACGGAGAGCCCCAGCTCCTGCCACGCGCCGTCCTGATACACGAATTGGCGGGCGGGGAAGGCATCGGGCAGCTCGTTGCAGAAGATGAACGCGCGCCCGCCGCAATGTTTGAGCGCCTGTTCAATGGTTTCGTACACGCGCACAAAGCCGCCGCCCACCAACTGTTGGACGGAGCGCAGCGCCGCCGCGCGATCCACCATGTAATACTTGGCGCGCAGCCGCCCGAAAAAGCCCAGCGTGCGGGCAATGCTCATGGATAAGTCACCGTTACCACCGCCGATTTCCACAAAGGGCAGACGGCGGCTCTGCGCCTCGCATGCCTCGCGCCATTGCTGCACGATGCGGCGGGCGAGCAGGTCGCTCATGGTGGCGGTGGTGGAGAAATCACCACGGAAGCCGATGTCGGCAATATGCGTGTTGTAGTACCCCTCCTTGGCATCGTACAGCGCGGTTTCCATGAACTTCTCCATGGAAAGCCAGTTGCCGTGCGACAGGATGAGGGGACCCAGCTTCACGGGTAAAGAAGAGAAAAAATTACTTGGAAAGCTCCAGCATGCGCTCCAGCGG
The DNA here is from genome assembly GCA_045615585.1 of Akkermansia sp. Lineage (GTDB taxonomy): Bacteria > Verrucomicrobiota > Verrucomicrobiia > Verrucomicrobiales > Akkermansiaceae > Akkermansia. The sequence continues at coordinate 5,884 of JAZLFB010000100.1, read as the reverse complement.
GGCGGCGGCACGCAGACGCAGCTCCTCCGGCACGCGCACCTCAGGGCTCATGTCGCGCAGGCAGTTGCGCAGCTTCTCCAGCGTGTTGAGCTTCATGTACTCACACTCCGCACAGGCGCACTTCTCCGTCCCCACGGGGATGAACTCCTTACCCGGCACCAGCTTGCGGAGACGGTGCAGAATGCCGCTCTCCGTCACAATGATGAAGCTCGGCGCCTTGCTCTCGCGGCAGTAGGGAATCATCTTTTCGGTGGAGCAGATGTGGTCGGCCAACAGGCGAATCACCTCTTGACATTCGGGGTGGCACACAATCTCCGCCTCGGGGTGGGCGACCTTGGCGGCCAGCACTTGGTCGCGCGTGAACTGTTGGTGCACATGGCACGCGCCGTTCCACAGCGTCATTTCGCGCCCTGTCTTGCGGGCTGTCCATGCGCCGAGGTTCTGGTCGGGTACAAAGAGGATGGGGCGGTCGGTGGGGGCCGTCTCGATGATGCGCTGCGAGTTGCCGCTCGTCACAATCACATCTGCCAGCGCTTTCACGCCGATGGAGCAGTTGACGTAGGCCACCACGTAGTAATTCTTGTCTTTGTTCGCGTCAAGGAACGCGGCCAGCTCTTCGGCGGGGCAGGAAGCCTCCAGCGAGCAGGCGGCGTTCAAGTCGGGCAGCAGCACCGTGCGGGTGGGGTTGAGGATGCAGGCGGTCTCTGCCATGAAATGCACACCGCAGAACACAATCACCCGGCACTCCGTTTCCTGTGCCTTGCGGGCCAGAGCCAGCGAATCGCCCACAAAATCGGCGATATCCTGAATTTCGGGGCGCTGGTAGCTGTGCGCCAGAATCACCGCGTTGCGTTCCTGTTTCAAACGCAGAATTTCATCGACAAGAGTCTCGTTCGGCATGCGGCAAGCCTACCACGTTACGCCCCGCAAGTCAAGCACAGGTTGCCTGTTCCGCTGAGCGATTTCTCGTGACGGTAAACCCGCATCGGCGTGCATCCGATGCGGGTTTATGTGTCGCAGGTGCAGACAACAGACAGTCCTTTAGTGGGGCTTGATGTTGCCGTTCTCATCGAGATTCGGCAGAATGTTCGTCACAAAGTACTGAAGGTTGGACTTCAGGCGGGGGGCCATCTTGGAATTGGGGGCAGCCTCAATGGCTTTGCGGGTGGCTTCCGCCATCATCTTGTAATTGCGCTGGAAAGCGTAGGTGTCTGCCTTGGCGCGCCATGCCATCTGGGCCACTTCGGGCTGCAGGTCGGGCGTGTTGTCAATGAACTCCTGCATGATTTTCGACTGGTGCTCCAAATCGGCGGGGGTCATGTGGCCCACAAAGGTATCAATCAGCGCGTAGAACGCCTTGACTTGGGCGGCGTACAGCTTGGGAGCAATCAGCACGTTTTTGTAACCCAGCGTGTTTTCGGGGTCAAGCGCGTTGATTTCGTTCACCGTATCCGGGTACTTGTCGCGGCAGTTTTCAGGCAGATAATTCAGACCCTCGGCCAGCGCAGCGGCGCGTTCCATACCCTGCAAACCATCAGCCTTGGCGAACGCGGTATCACGCTTCACGCGCAGCTGTTGGGCTTCCTCCAACGCGGCCATGTATTCCGCGGGCTCCTTGCGGGCACCCAGCACCAAAGCAAAGGGGAAACCCTTTTCATCGTGCATCACGATGGTGGGCATACCCGTGGTGATGTGGTACTCATTGAGAAGCTCCTCGTTGGCGGTCATCTGCTCCTTGCCCAGAGCCTCGACGGCTTCGGGCAGGCGGGGGAAGATAACCTCCACCTCAATGTACTTGTCGCCGTCCTTAGCCTTAAACTCCTCGGAAGCGAAAATCTTGGTACGCAGATGGATACAGGCGGGGCACCACTCCTTGCCCGTGAAGTTGAGCAGAATGGTGCGGTTCTCGGCCTGAGCCACGGGAAGAGCCTCCTGCATAGAGGACACGACAGGCATTTCACCCGCCAAAGCCCCCGCAGCCAATGCGAAATAAAGAGCAATCTTCTTCATAAAACTAAAAGATTTGTACTTTGTACATTCCATCAGCCTTTCATGCCGCTGATGGTGCCGTCCTCGGCCACGCGGAAATCACAGGCAGAGGGCACCTTGGGCAGAGCGGGCATGCGCAGAATGTCACCCGTGAGGGCCACCAGGAAGCCCGCACCGTTGGCAATCTCGAAATCGCGCACCGTGATGGTGAAGCCCGTGGGGCGACCCACCTTGGTGGCATCATCGGAGAGGGAGTTCTGCGTCTTGGCCATGCAGATGGGCAGGTCGGTCAGACCGTTCTTGGCCATGAGAGCCAGCTTCTTCTGCGCGGCCTTGGTGAGCACCAAGTCATCCGCACCGTACACCTGCTTGGCAATAGTGCGCATGCGCTCCTCCACCGGCAGGTCAAGGCTGTACAGGCACTCGAAAGCGGGGGCATCGTCGGAGATGCTGTCCACCACCATCTGAGCCAGTTCCTTGGCACCCTCGCCGCCCTTGCCGAACACGTTGGCGACGGCGCAGCCCACGCCCATCTCGGCGCAGAAGCTCTTAACGGCTTCAATTTCCTCTGCCGTATCAAGGGCTTCAAAGAGGTTGATGGCAATCGTGACAGGGCGCTTGTAGAGCTTGGCGCTCTCGATGTGCTTGCCGAGGTTGGCAAGACCGCGCTTCACGGCATCCACGTTGGCGGGGTCAAGGTTCTTCTTGTCCACACCGCCGTGCATCTTGAGGGCGCGGATGGTGGCGACAATCACGATGGCATCGGGGGAAAGACCCGCCTGACGGCACTTGATGTCAAGGAACTTCTCGGCACCCAAGTCAAAGGCGAAGCCCGCTTCCGTCACGGCGTATTCGCCGCAGGAGAGAGCCATCTTGGTGGCGATGACAGAGTTGCAGCCGTGGGCAATGTTGGCGAAGGGACCGCCGTGCACAAAGGCGGGCACGCCCTCCAAGCTCTGCACGAGATTGGGGTTCACGGCCTCACGCAGAATGGCGAGCAGCGCGTCCGTCACGCCGAATTCCTTGGCATACACGGCTTCATCCTCGGCGGTGAAACCCACAACGATATTGTCGATACGGCGGCGAAGGTCGGCCAAATCTTCCGCAAGGCAGAAGCAAGCCATGATTTCGGAGGCGGGGGTGATGTTGAAGCCGTCCTCGCGGGGAACGCCGTTCTTGTTAAGACCCACCACAATGCTGCGCAGGGCGCGGTCGTTCATGTCCATCACGCGCTTCCAAGTGACCTTGTTCTGGTCAAGGCGGGTGGTCTTGTAGAAGAGGGCATTGTCAATCACGGCGGCCAACAGGTTGTTGGCGGAGGTGATGGCGGGGAAGTCACCGTTGAAGCACAGGTTGATGCTGTCACCGGGGGTGATGCTGGAGGCACCGCCGCCCGTGGCACCGCCCTTGCGGCCGAACACAGGACCCATGGAAGGCTCGCGCAGGGCGAGACAGGGCTTCTTACCGATGGCTTTCAGACCCTGAGCCAGACCGATGGAAACGGTCGTCTTGCCTTCACCCGCAGGGGTGGGGGTCAGTGCACTCACCAGAATGAGCTTGCCGCGCTTGCGGTCTTCTTTCAGAGCGGAGATATGCACCTTGGCCTTATCAAAGCCGTAGGGAATGATGTACTTTTCGTCCAGCCCCAGCGTGGCTGCCATCTGAGCGGTAAAACTTGTGTGTGCCATGCGCGTATTTTAACAGATGACACGCCGCATGGCAACCGCAAAGGCAAAAAAGAAACGGCATTTTTAAGCTGCTGACGCTGCAAAAGATACGCGGCTTTTTTCTCTCCGGCACTTTTGCCGCGCTCATTGTCACCGAACGCGGTATCGTTTACAGGCTCATGCTCCGCCCCGCAGCATAAGGCGGTCGCGATTCCGCGCCTTGTTCGTTAACGCAGGATTAGGGGTAGAAAATGCTCACCGTTCAACAGCTTGCTGCTGATGAAGGTTTTGTTAGTGTCGGATGCTGATGTTGATTGTGTTACGGATAAATGACACAGAGGGCGAGAGTTCACTAATGGTGAGGTAGAGGGTGAGGTTTGCGGCGGCGGTGTTATTTTTCTCTTGTTTGCGCGCTCTGCCTGTTGTAGCCTTGCAGCAACGGATACAGGATATCCGATAGATTCTCCAAACCATGAAACGCTATTTCTTTTCAATGCTGGTCGCTGCCGCCGTTCTCAGTGCTTCCGCAGCCGATGTCTCCAAGCCGCAGGACTACATGAAGCTGCACAAAGTGAACAATCACATTTATACCATGCGTGTGCATCCCACGGATGTTAAAACGCTGGAGTTTGATATGTCTCACCTGATGGGGCTGAACACCGCCGATGAAAAGGCCTTGCGCTGGGGGTGCTCCGCCGTCACCAACGGCAACTTCCTCGGTCGCAATCTCGATTACTTCCGCTCAAACCATCCCATCTTTGTGGTGTGGGCCGACCGCGGCGAGAACACCGCCGCCTACATGGGCGTTACCGCTTCTCCGCAGATGATGCTGAACGTTGCCGCCGAACACCGCATCGGCAAGCCCGATATCGCTGCCTTGGAGAAGAATGCGGACTTATTGAAGAGTCTGCCCGCCGACCTGATGGACGGCGTGAACGAACACGGCGTTGCCTGCGAAATCAACATGATTGATGCACAGGATTCCAACATCACCGATGCAGGCACCAACCCCGGCGCCAAGACAAGCATCAATTCCGTGAACGTGGTGAATTACATCCTTGCCCACGCCACCAGCGCCAAACACGCGGTGAAGCTGCTGGAGGACGCCAACATCGTCTTTGGCGAGAACAGCCCGACCTTCCATTGGATGATTTCCGACAAGGACCACACCTTTGTGGTGGAGGTAAAGGATGACAAGATGGCTGTGACCGACAAACACAAGGTGATGACCAACTACTACCTCACCACGCCGCAGCTCACGCCCCACTCCTGCGGTATCGAACGCGCCGATATCCTGCGCCGCCATTATGCCGAGGCCACCTCGGTAGAGAGCATGCGCCAGCTCATGCGCCGCGTGACCTACTCGCAGACCTACTCTTGGGATACCCACCCCTTCTGGTACTCCGAGTTCTACGACAACCCCGAAAAGGGTATGCATTTCTCGCTGAGCACGCCGCACGATAACAAGGACTATGTGGCCTACATCAACGAGGGCATCCGCGTGTTCAAGGAAAGCACCCCCACGCACAACCCCTACCTTGTTTGGGAAACGGCCTACAACTGCGTGTACGACATGGCGGAAAAGACCCTGCGTGTCACCACCTGCGAACAGTGGAATGAGTTTGTAGACTTCAAACTCTGACCGCGCCGCCAATGACACGAAGTCTGCCGTGAATTGACCGCCGCGCGGTATGCGACGGAATTGCCGCAACACCCGCTCCATAACGCTTAGAACACCCGATACGGAAAAAACGCCGAACTTTCTGCTGCTGACACGAATATAGGCTTGCCAGTTCAGGGTGAATATCGTATAATGCCCTACCCGCAAACAGGTGCGGTGTATCACCATTTTTCCCATCCATGAAAGCTGAACTTATCGAGAAAGCCGTAGAGATTGTCGGTGACAACCAGTTGCTCGTCAACATTGTTTCCAAGCGTGTGGAGCAGCTTAACCACGGCTCCGACCCCTACATCCCCACCACGCCGGAGATGCAGTGCGGCGATATCGCCCTCACGGAAATCATTGAGGGCAAGATTGTGTGGCACGAGATGACCCCCGAGGAGCTTGCCGCCAGCCAGCAGAGCGCCGTTGAGGATCCCTTTGCCGAACTTGCCAAGGAAGCCGGCGAAGCCCCCGTGACGGAGGCCGACACCCTCACCATCACCCCCGACCTGTAAAGGCTTTTTTCCTCATTCCCCCTTTCATGGGCGACCCGCAGCCCACAGCG
>JAZLFB010000099.1:0-2944 GCA_045615585.1 Akkermansia sp. | reverse complement strand
CAAGATGCAGAGCCATTCCGATGGCGACTCAAAGTTAGCCCAGTGCGCTGGGGGCAACCACCGTTCTAACGACTCTATACCGAAAACGGCCGACGGCTGTAAGACCGGTTAGCCAGCCGCGCAGCGGCTGCCCGCAGGGTGAGGGCGCGTGAGGCGCGCCCGAAGCAACCCCGCTCTGCGGGGTGGATGACGTCTCCGGTTGCACGTTTCAAGCCGCCTTTACTGACAAAATTCTAAGGAGGGTGCTTCAATTTGGTCGATTTTACCAACGATTGCCCATCAATTCGTTGCATAACATGATTCTTTTCATAGGGACACATGTGCCGACCGCCCCCACGCAAAAAAACGGCCTGACAAAGAATGGGAAGACGGCGGAATCCGAGCACACGTTGGAAAGCGCCCGACGGCCCCGTTCAGGGCGCACGGCGCAGCAAGTGCGGTAAGGGCGATTGGACTGTACCGAAGTGTACAGCCCCCGCAGGGGGTGAGCAGCCGTGGGGCGGCTGTGAATCAATGCCTTTCGAGGTCGCTGCGTTGCTGTAGCGAACAAATCCACATATTTCGGCCCGGCGTGGGGAAACTCATTCCGGGCCACCTTTTTACCAAGATCCATGCCGCAGCGATATTCAAAGACCCATGCTGAACTGGCGTACCTGCTTGTTTCCCGCGGCATGGGTAGCGCAAGCGGATAACGTCAATCAATCCATATTAAAAAGGCTCTGCTTTCGCAGAGCCTTTTACAATTGAATCAGATTGATTTATTGTTTATTTATATAGATTTTTAAACCATTTACTGTCGATATTCTGCAATTTTGTAACAATCTCGCCTATTTCACAAATACTTAACTCTTCTGCTGGAGCAAATCTATAATTATCAATATGCTTTAAATCTGTGCGGTTAATGAACTCTTCCGCATCCATCTCAAATGACCAGTCGGTAGAAAGGCGCTTCGCACTCTCGCTGTCAACATTCCACTTCAACAATGTGGCCAAGTCTTTTTCTTTTGTTTCTTTTTTAATCATGTCTAATTCCAGCAAATTATCGTAAATGGCATCAAGCCATACTGTTTTATTTACTGATTCATTTCCTACGCACAGTACAACCCTTGTAAGAGGATTTTGTGGAGATGGGGCTATTGACACTACTTTCATATTAGTAACTATGTATTTATTGTATGTTTTCACCTCCACGCCGCTGCCCAACTGTTGGACGACTATAAGCGTGAAGCACCCTCCTTTCTAGCACGACCTCAAACTCCGTGCAAGAACTTTTTTATTATGTAATACAGTAATATCGCATGCAAGACGTGATTATGCAACGCGGTATGAAAAATTTATTTTTTGAACTTTTTTTTCGCAGGCCCTCTTACCGCGCCCTCCTGCGGCGGGCGGCGAGAGCCGCTAGCGCCAGCAGGGAAAGTGTGCTGATGGCGGGTTCGGGAACCTCATACATCAGGAAGTAGATGACAGGGCCGACGTTCTCTCCGTGTTCGGGAACGGTGACGAAGGTGCTGCCGCAGTCCACGTAGCCGCGTGCGCGATGGTTCAGGAGGGTCAGCTCTTCCAAAGAGCTGGTTCTCGTCACTGGCGGGTGCGTGGTCGCAGCGAGATACGATTCGCTATCGCTCGCGATGATCGCATGCTCGCACTCCTGTAGCTCAGAAATAGGCGATACCCCTTCAGCCGCGTCACCGTCGCGTGAGACCACCATCTATCACATAGTTGGCACCGCAAATCCAAGAAGCCGCATCGGAAAGCAGGAAGGCTGCTAGGTGCGCCACTTCCTCTGGCTGCCCGTATCGCTTAAGCGGATACTTAGCCATGTCCATCTTTAGCATTTCCTCATCAAATACGCCCTGTTGGATAAGAGGCGTATATACCATGCCGGGTAATATGCAATTGGCTCGTATTCCTTTGGAGCCGAGCTCTAAGGCAAGAACCTTCATGTATGCCATAAGAGCCGCCTTGCTGGCTGCGTATATGGATTGACCCGCCATGCGCGACAACGGGTTCTTTCCCAGGGAAATTGCCGCCACACTCAATGCTGACGGTGTTCCCTATGTCAGCACCATTGCCAAAAGGCAGGGCAAATGGAGGACTGCGCAAATTGAAAAAATGCTCCGCGCTCCGGTCTACGCCGGATATGTTCCATACCACGACCAGCTTTTCGAGGGGAAACACGAGGCTATTGTCAACCGCGCCCTCTGGAAACGGGTGCAGAGGCTCGTGGACTCCGCTGCCAAGACGCGCACAAGGGAGAAGAACTCTCCCGTTCCCTTCCCGCTGCGCGGCTTGCTCAAATGCGGCAAATGCGGGGGAGCCATGTCCATTACGTACACCGTGAAGAACGGGAAAATGCACCGCTACTACGCTTGCGCTCGCAAGGTGGCAGACGGCAGGCACGCGTGCGACTGCACCAACCTAAACGCGGATGCCGTTGAGGACTATCTCAAGGGTGAACTTGCCTTTATCGCGGACGACTGCGACCTCCCCGCCGCCATGGTGCAGGCTCTGCCCGAATGGAACCCGGCTCTGGTGGGAGACTGCGTATTCAACTTGGGCATGGTGCTCGCCAAGCTGGACACGAACGAGCTTGCCGCAGTGTTCAAGGCGGCTTTCGAGTCTGTGACGTGGCTGCCGGACAAATCTGCATTCATCATAAAGAGAGCCGTATGAACATCCTTCCCGACAGACAGAAAACTAGGCAAACGCTGCCAGACGGCTCCTACCTTTGCCCGGTGGTGGTCGAGTTCAACTCCAACGCGCGGAAGGTGATCCGCAACAGGACTGCGGAGGACGACATGGCGGAAGCGGCTCTAAAGAAAGGGGGACTTCTATTTAGTCCCCTTTTTCCGGGAATCGGTCCGCAGAGGGAGCCGGAGCATCGCAGCGTATGTCATATTTGGGCTTCACGTTCCTGAAAACGACATGAAAAAGCCATTTT
>JAZLFB010000098.1:0-27590 GCA_045615585.1 Akkermansia sp. | reverse complement strand
TTTTGTTGGGGGATTTTGCGGGGGAAAGCTTCGCCATCCCCGCCGAACTGACAGCCCCGACCACGCCTGAAGAAGCGGCGACTTTCCCCGCCTTGCCCCAAGCATGCCCCCCTGCCCCCGCCACTGTGCGCGAGACATACGGTCAACTCTTCCGCCGCGCCCATGCGGAGCTGGCGGCGGGTAGACTTACCAAGCTGGTGCTGGCCCGCACCGCCGATGAGCTGACAGAAGCGCCGCTTTCCCCGTGGGCAGCATTCTGCGCGGCAGCCGCAGCCTTTCCCGCCCTGTTCACCGCGCTGGTGCACACCCCGCAACACGGCACATGGCTGTGCAGCACGCCCGAACTGCTGCTGCGCGGCAGCGGCAACGCATGGGAGACGATGGCGCTGGCGGGTACCCGCCCCTGCTCCGATGCACCGTGGGATGCCAAGAACACCCGCGAACAGGCCGTGGTGGCGGATTATGTACACCGCGTGCTGACCCGCCATGCCGATGCCGTGCAACAGGATGAAGTCTGTAACCTGAACAGCGGCAGCATCGAGCACCGCTGCACGCGATTCCGCTTCGCCATGGCGGCGAAGCAACGCGCCGAACTGCTTTCGGAACTGCCGCCCACCCCCGCCGTCAGCGGTTTCCCCGTGGCGGCGGCGCGCCGCTACCTGAACGAACACCCCGATATTGTCCGCGGGTTGTATGCGGGCTACATGGGCGAATGGGGGCAGGATTCCGCACGCCTGTATGTTTCCCTGCGCTGCATGCAGCTCTTCCCCGACCGCTGTCGTCTCTACGCAGGCGGCGGCATCATGCCCGACTCCGAGGAAGAAGCCGAATGGCAGGAAACGGAAGCCAAATGCGCCGCCATGCGCCGCGTGACGGCAGAAGTGCGTCAATCAGCTCCATTTTAAGCATTCCGGGAGTCTACAGACCCAATCTGCACTTGCATCTGCGCACGTTTTAAGGTAGAATCAAGGGACATGGCAGAGGACTACACAGAGGATGCGATTCAAACCTTGGACTGGCGCGAGCATATTCGTCTGCGCCCCGGTATGTACATCGGCAAGCTGGGCGACGGCTCCATGGCGGATGACGGTCTGTACGTGCTGCTGAAAGAGGTGATTGACAACTCCATCGACGAGTTCGTGATGGGGGTTGGCAAGAAGATTCTCGTGAGCATTGATGCCACAGGGCGCTGCGAGGTGCGCGACTTCGGGCGCGGTATTCCGCTGGGGAAACTCTACGAGTGCGCTGCCAAAATCAACACGGGCGGCAAGTACGACGGCGAAGCCTTTAAGAAATCCGTGGGTCTGAACGGCGTGGGTATCAAGGCCGTGAACGCGCTGTCCTCCGAATTTGAAATCCAAGCCTACCGCGAGGGGCAGACCCGCCGCATCCGCTTTGCGGAGGGCGAGGTGCTGGACGGCACGGACATCACCGAACCCACCGACCAGCCCGACGGCACGCGCGTGGCGTTCATGGTAGACCGCACACTCTTTGCCCCCAATGCGGCGTTCAACATGCAGTTTGTGGAGCGCATGTGCCGCTACTACTGCTACCTGAACACGGGGTTGACGATTAATCTGAACGGTCGCAACATTTCCTCTAAGAACGGTCTTTTGGATTTGCTGCGCGAGGAGATGAAGAGCGAGCCTCTTTACGAGCCGATTCACCTGAAGGGGGATGACATTGAGGTGTCCATCACCCACAGCGATGATAACGAAGAATACTATTCCTTCGTGAACGGTCAGCACACCACCATGGGCGGCACGCACCAAAGCGCGTTCCGCGAGGCGATTGTGAAGACGCTGCAAGGGTATTTCAAGAAGAATTACGAGGCATCCGACATCCGCAGCGGTATTCAGGCAGCCATCTCCATCAAGGTGATGGAGCCTGTCTTTGAATCACAGACCAAGACCAAGCTGGGCAGCAACACGATGGGTCCCGGCAAGGAGACGATTCGCACCTTTGTGCTGAATTTCCTGGGGCGCGAGCTGGATAACTACCTGCACCGCCACCCCGAAATCGGCGAGTCGATGGAGGAGAAGATTAAGGAGAGCGAAAAGACGCGCAAGTCTGTGGCGGATGTCACGGGCAAGGTAGCCAAGGAGCGCGCCAAGAAGGCCAAGATTCACACCCGCAAGCTGCGCGACTGCCGCGTGCATTTCGACACCAAGCACAAGCGCGCCAAGGACACCATGCTGTTCATTACGGAGGGTGACTCCGCTTCCGGCTCCATCACCACGGCGCGCGATGCAGAGACACAGGCCGTGTTCTCCCTGCGCGGCAAGCCCGCCAACAGCTTCGGCATGAACCGCAGCGCGCTGTTCGAGGAGAAGCGCAACGAGGAGCTGGATTTCCTGCACCTTGCGCTGAACATTGACCGCAGCATGGACGACCTGCGCTACAACAAGGTTATCATCGCCACCGATGCCGATGTGGACGGCATGCACATCCGTCTGTTGCTGCTCACGTTCTTCATTCAGTACTTCCCCGACCTCATCCGCGACGGTCACCTGTACATTCTGCAAACGCCGCTGTTCCGTGTGCGTAACAAGCAAAAGACGGTGTACTGCTACTCCGAATCCGAACGCGACCGCGCCGTGAAACAGCTGGGCAAATCCCCCGAAATCACGCGTTTCAAGGGCTTGGGAGAAATCTCCCCCGCCGAGTTCAAGAATTTCATCGGCGAGGATATCCGCCTACAGGAAGTGACGCTGGAAAACGCCCACAATCTCAAGGACATTCTGCGCTTCTACATGGGTGACAACACCGCCGACCGCCGCCAGTACATTGTGGACAACCTCATTATCGAGGAAGACCCCGCGTGAGCGTGCGCGGCATGCTGATAACCATGAAAGCACTTCTCACCCTTCTCTCTTGTCTTCTCGGCGGCATTCTGTCTCTCACGCTCTGTGGCTATCTCATTTGCACGGATGCGAGGATGAAGGAAATCATTGCGTTGGGGGCCTTCGGTTTCATTCTGCTGTTCGTCACTTACTCCTTGTGGTGGTGTGACAGGCGGGACGGCGTGCGCTACTTCGAGAAAAAGGCAAAGGGAAAAATCCTTTGGACGAAGGGCAACACATGGGACTGCGCCCTGCCCTTTGAGGAGCTGCGCCGCAACTTCCGCACGCTGAAAAAGTATGACGAGAACACCATTGCCGACAAGGATTTCCTCTCATGGAACAGCGGTTCGTTCGCAGAAATCCGCATCGAGAAAGTCGAAAGCGCGCCATGTGACACTTGGCTGGGCATCTATTGGTGCCGTGCGAATCGCAGCATGAGCAAGTCCACGCTGACCAAGCTCTGCGCCAAGCACGGTTTGAAAGCACCGTCCACCCTCTTCGTGAACCCCCACGGTCTGTTGATTTACCAAGACGGCAAACTCAACCAATACCCCGCTGTCAACGCAGAGGAGGTTCGCGAGGCGTTTCTCGAAACCGTTCTGAGCCGTGATGAAAACTTCACCGCTTGGATAAAAGAATACGGCGAGGAATAATCGAACATGCAGCAATTTATTCCGCCATTCGGGCAGCACTGCGAGGATAGAGAAACCGCATCAGACCGTTGTTGTCGCCGATCACAAATGATTCTTGACACCCACCCGCTTTTACGATATACAGAAGAGAAACGTTCCCCTTTATCACACATGAAAAAACTCATTATTGCCAGACACGGCAACACGTTCAGAAAGGGTGAGACGCCGACACGCGTCGGCGGTCGCACGGATTTGGAACTGGTGGAAGAGGAGCGCGGGCGCGGTATCGGTCTGTACCTCAAGAAGTTGGGGCTGATGCCCGACCGCATTCTGGCAGCCCCCCTCAAGCGCACGATGGGTACCGCCCGGCTGGCGGCGGATGCCATGGGTGCCGCCTGCACCGTGCAACCCGACCACCGTTTCATCGAGGTGGATTACGGCCCCGATGAAAACAAGACGGAAGAGGAAGTGAAAGCGCGTCTGGGCGCCGTGGCCGCCAAGGCCGAGGGCATTGACCCCGCCACCCTCACCGCCGAGGAGCTGGATGCCAAGGGTGCCGCCGCCATCGACCTGTGGAATGCAGAGGCGATTGTACCCGCCGACTGGAAGGTGAATGTGCAGGAGATTCTGGACAACTGGGCCTCTCTTGCCGCCGAAGTGGCGGAGGGTGAAACGCTGCTCTGCGTGTCCTCCAACGGCACCATCCGCTTTGCCCCCGCCATCACGGGTGACTACGCAGGGTTCTGTGCCACGCACGACATCAAGGTCGCCACGGGCGGTGTCTGCATTTTCACCAACGACGGCAGCGGCTGGGTCTGCAAAGAATGGGGGGTAAAAGCCTTTAAGCAGGTGCTTTAAGACGAATCTGTCAATCCATGCGGCTTACCCTGTGGGGAAAGCCGATAAATCGAGTAAGGGGGGGGCTATTGCCCCCCCTCACATTGCCGTACATGCCATTTATGGCATACGGCGGTTTCAGAGACAGAATCACGCAGCTTCCTGCATTCCTCTATGTTTCACTCCTCGCCGCTCACATTTGTGGCTCCCGCTTGAGCGTAGTATCGGGAGTTCCACCCTCAACCTCGTCCCTCGCGGGCAAACCCTTCGGTTTTGGCTAACCAGCCTTACAGTTGCCTCGCCCCCGCCCCATCGGGGGCTCGCCCTTCGGGCAACCGCTTTGCGGTTGGCTAATCCGCCTACAAGCCTTCGACGGCTTTGTCGGGGGCTTTGTCCTTCAAGTCTGGGATTCCGCATCATCGCGGCTCTTTGTGGACTTTCACCACAGTTCGCATATCGCGTCGGTCGTACAAAAAACACCCACCCGCTTGAAACGGATGGGTGTTTGAAAGTTAAGCCGTAGTTTCTCGCTTTAGTGGCGACGACAAGGCTGCCGACGGCCACCCAAAGGGTGCGCCCGCAGAAGCGGGCGGTAAGGCAGACTGGACAACTGCGAAGCAGTTGCCCGCAGGGTAAAAGCCCCGTGGGGCGGGGCTTTTATCAACGTGGTGCGTCAGCACCGAGGAGAAGGAGCCACGGCGGTTGTTACAAAAAAGGCACCCGCCCACGAACGAGCGGATGCCGAAGATGTATGCCGTAGACTAGGTTTAGTGGCGACGACAACACGCCCGACGGCCCCGTTTAGGGCGCTCGCGAAGCGAGCGGTAAGGGCGGGTGGACAAATGCGACAGCATTTGCCCCGCTAGGGGTGAGGGCGCGTGGGGCGCGCCCGAATCAACGTGGTGCGTCAGCACCGAGGAGGCGGAGCCACTGCGGTTGCAACAAAAAAAAGGCACCCGCCCACGAACGAGCGGATGCCGAAGATGTATGACGTAGACTAAGTTTAGTGGCGACGACGACGAGCAGCCAGCCCGGCGAGAGCCAGCAGGCTCAGCGTAGCCGTAGCGGGTTCGGGGACGGGAGCCACGTCCGTAAACGTTGCATTAAGACCGCCCAGCGTGGGGCGAGTCGTATCAGAAGAGCCGCAGTCGTAGGTGATGATCATCTTGTCCACCGTGAAGCTGTCACCAAGCTCAACGGACTTGTCGCCGAAGGAGGCAACAGCCTTACCATCGTTCATGGTAATGGCACCAACGATGTTGGTGAAACCCGTCTCCGGAGCCGTAGCAATGGTGCCGGCAACGGTAATCTTATCGTTTTGGAAGTTGTAGATGTTACCATTGCTAATGGTAATAAGTTCGCTCGTGCCGAACTTCACAGCACCGGGATCGTCATTGTAGTTACCCATACCAACGGTAAGAGCCTTGTTGCCGATGGTGTCGATGAGCGTCAGCGTCACGCAAGCGTTACGCGTACCGCCGGTTCCCAGCATGTAACTGAAATCAAACGTATCACCGGCATCCTTGATGGCGGGGGCAGTGGTAAACGTGTAGGTGGCGTAGTCCTGCCCCCAGTTACAGATGTTGTTGTAGAACACACTGTCCTCAATAGAGGCCAGGTCGCGGTCACGGGTGGAAGCCTGCGTCCAGTCAGAGGGGTTGGCAAGCAAATCGCTGTATGTCGTTACCACGGGCTCGGCAGCAGCGCACACGCCGCACAGGGCGAACATAGCAATGAGAGTCTTTTTCATTGTATTGATTTACTATATGTTACGGATTGAGAGTGTTTGCAGCGTTGCGTAGTTGCTTCTCGCGCGTTGAAGTCACTCCACAGCACAGCAAGGGCAGTATATCTCTTTCCGAAAGAGTTGAGGGTGAAGTTCGACGCATGGTTCTGATAATGAGCCTGTAAAAATTGATATAAGTCTCCTTTTTGGCTCACTGTTATTTTAGAAAAAGGGTCGGCAACTGCGAATTTTGAACGGTTTGCAGAAAATACTCTTGCTATCTCTTTCGGAAAGAGCAACACAACAATCTTCTAAAAGCCCCTCATCGGCTATCCCGACCGCACGAATTTTTGTCATTCGAACCACCCTCAATCGGAAGAATCCGTTTTCCCACCTCACAGCAGCACCCCGGCGGCGTAATCGGCGGCCATGAGCCCTGCGCCTACCATGCCCGAATCAGCGCCGAAATGAGCGGGGAAAAGCTGCAGATTGGCGTAGTGAACGGGGAATAACTGTTCTTTCAGGCGGGCACGCAGGGGGGCAAACAACAAATCGCCAGCCTTGGCGACACCGCCGCCGATGATAAAAGCTTCGGGAACGATGGCGTACATCATGTTCATGCACAGACAGGCCAGTTTTTCCGCAAAATCGTTGTACATCTGCATAGCCACGGGGTCACCGCTGCGGGCGGCCTGTTCCAAGTGGTAGGGGGTACATTCCGCCGCCGTGCGGGTGATGCCCGCTGCGGCATAGCGCGCCACGGCATCTGCCGCCATTTCGTTGTTGCCGATGTATTCCTCGACCGCGCCGCGGTTGCCGAAGGGACCGACACGACCGTCGAAGGCAATGCTTGTTTGCCCCAGCTCTGCCGCCGAGACGTTGCGCCCGCGCAGCATGCGGTCATGCACCACGATGCCGCCGCCGATACCTGTGCCGAGCGTAAGGCACACCATGCTCTGCATGCCCCGCCCTGCCCCCAGCTTCCATTCGGCGTAGGCCATGCAGTTGGCATCGTTATCCAGCACCACGGGCAAACCCAACGCTTCTTCCATGACGGCGCGCACGGGCTCTTCTTTGTTCCAGACAGGAACGTTCGTCAGCTGGTAGAGCACGCCTTTGTAGAAATCGACCCAGCCGGGCATCCCTAACCCCACCGCCACGACATCGGGATGCTTTTCGCGCAGCTCCTGCATGGTGCGGCACATGGCCGCCATGATGGCGCGGGGGCTGTCAAACGCCGCCGTAGGCAGCGGGGTTGCCTTCTCGAGAATGTTGCCGCCCTGCGTGACGCCGATTTTGATGCTCGTGCCGCCGAAATCAACCGCCAATGCCTTTTGGTATTCCATGAGCAGCATCATACCACAACAACGATGTTGCACAAGCAAAAAGCAGTTTTTCTGTTCGGGCCGTTTCAGGGCATGCAATAGCTTGACGCGCGCGCAGGGGTCTGTTAAGATTCTCGGTGCTGAGAAATCGGTTTTCGCGCATCTATGTCGTATCAGCTCTTATACCATCTTCTGACAGGTCAGGCCTCACCCGGCGGTGATGCCGCAGATCGCGTGGTGGTGAGCGCCTACATGCCAGAATCGCTGCGCAACCGCCTGCTCCGCACCGGGCGTCTGCGCCATGCCGATATCAGCGGCGAGCAGTTTTCCTACTCTACGGTAGAAGCCCACCAACAGGTCTACCATGTGCTGACGCGGGTACACCCCGGTCAACAGGGTGTACACCGTATTCACCACCTTGTGCTTACCTCTACCGAAGCGGGCTCGCTTTACCGCAGCGAGGCACGTTTCACCCCCGCAGGGGTAATTCTTGCCCTCAAGGAAAGAGGCTTTTGGTATCGGGATGACGAGGAAACCGCCCAAAGTGTGGGCGACCAACCCGATATTGATGAGACGGCTTTGCCCGATGCCTCGCTTCAACCCACATGGAAACGCCTGACCGGACACAAGCGCAACGCCGACCTGCTGAACAACCCGCCGCATGACCGCCGCTGTGTGATGACGTTGCCGCCCGAGGGTACCACGGATGAAGCGCTTTTGCTGTTGCACGAAAGTGCGTGGCTGTCAAGCTCCTGCGGGTGGGGGGTACCCTTTGCCGTTGCTGCCGATGTAACGGATTTGGGTTCTTCTATGCGGTGTCTCGTTTGTCGCGCGGGCGGAGCCATCGCGAGGAAATCCCGCAAATACGGCTGGTCGCTGCTGGAGGTACACCAATCAGAGCACCCGCTCAACACCCCTGTATCGGGCTATCGCCAACCCTATGCCTATATGGAGGAGCGCGAAGATTTGATTTACCCGGTGCGCCGCCGCCATATCCGCCGGCGTTTGCTGCGGGCAGGACTCATCTTGTTAGGTCTGTGTGTTTTGACCGCATGGCTCCTATTGAAAAGTTTATAGTGGTTATCCCGCTTTAACCACCGTTTTGGCGTTGAATAACAAAATCGTCTCGGAGGGGGTTCCATGCCGCCATTTGGCACCGCCCCCCTCTCAACTTAACCGTAAGAGCGAACTTCCGGTTGCCCGCCATAGCCCGCAACTTGCTGCGTTTTTTACTTGTTATCGAGCCAAAGAAATAGCGTGCTGACGCTAGCTCAATCAAAGAGATAATCCACCGCAGGGAGAAGAGGATGGGCAAACCACTCATTCTCCGCCAAGCGGCGGCGTTCGGCTGCCGCGGCGGCGCGGGCGGCCATGTAGCGCTCCATGGCGGGGATGGTGCGCGGGGTTTCCGGCACCATGCAGCGGGCAATCATCAGGCGGGTGTCCGTTGCGGTATCGGCGCATTGCAACAGCGGCATCAACTTAGGCAGCGCGGCGGCGGCAGTTGCTTCATCCTTGATGTCGGCATAACACGCCGTCAGTTCTTCGTAGACTTCTGCCAGCATGGCGGCATCATCCGCCATTGTGTCAGGTGTGGGCGGGGTGGCGGAAGCCTCATTAAAGACACAGGCCAAGGGCAGCATATCCGCCAAGGCGGCGGCAGTTTCCCTGTTCAGGTTGGCCGTTTCCACCATGTGACGGATGAGCAGCGCATCAATGCCGTACACCTCGGTCACGGCATTCAAGGCGCTGTTCAGCGCATAACGGCGGCGGGCAGACGGCTCCCCTTCCGCCAGTTCCTGAAAAATATCCGCCAACACGGGGGGACATTCCCACTCGCGGGCGCGCCCTGCGCTGTCCGACTCATTGTCGGCGGTCACGCGGTCGTCGTCCTCGTTGGCATGAGCAGTACGCAGCAGCAGCACGCGCTTCACCGCCGCCTGTTGTCGGGCGCGTTCGGCGGGCGGCAGCGCTGCCAGCTCATCGGCACTCGGCGGCAGGGTCACGCCCTCTGCCGCCATGCCGTAAAAGGGTTCCACCCCGCGCAGCGCCAAAAGTTCGGCATCATCCGCCACAGCTGCCGCTGCCGCGAACGCACCCAACACCACCGCGCGGAGAATGAACGGCATACCCTATCAGGCGGCAAACTCGCCCATGTAGAACTTCTTTTTACCGCGGCGGATGATGACCACGCTGCCCTCCAACGCACAGGCGGGAGTGACGACGAAAGCGGGGTCTTTCACCACCTCACCGTTCAGGGAGATGGCACCGTTGCCGATGAATTCGCGGGCTTCTCGCTTGGAGCTGCAAATCTTCGCCCCCACCAGCACATCTGCCAGCGGACCTTCCGTCAGCTTCACCTGCGGCACATTCTTCATGCCCGCCTTGATGTCGCGCAGAGACAGCGCCTTGAAATCACCCGCAAAGAGCTTTTCGCTGATTTCGACGGCGTGGTTAAACTCCTCTTCGCCGTGCAGATCGCAGATAATCTCCTTGGCAAGAGCCTTTTGAGCCATGCGCTGTTCGGGGTGTTCGGCGTGCTGTGCTTCAATGGCTTCAATCTCCTCTTTGCTCAGGAAGGTGAGTCGCTTGAGGTAGGAAATCACGCAGGCGTCATCCGTATTGAGCAGGAACTGATACAGCTCGTAGGCAGAGGTCTTGTTCTTATCCAGCCACAGGGCGTTGCCCTCGCTCTTGCCGAACTTGTTGCCCTGCGCATCCGTCACCAGCGGCATGGTGAGGGCGTACACCTCGTCACCCGTGGTCTTGCGAATCAGCTCAATACCCGTGGTGATGTTGCCCCACTGGTCGCTGCCCGCCACCTGTAAATCCACCCCGCGGGTTTCGTGCAGGTGCTTGAAGTCGATGGCCTGAATCAGCATGTACGAGAACTCGGCGTAAGAGATACCGCTCTCCATCTGGCGGCGCACATGGTCCTTCGTCAGCATGTAGCCCACGTTGATGTACTTGCCGTAGTCACGGAAGAAGTCGATGACGTTCATGCCGTTAATCCAGTCGTAGTTGTTCACGACCTCGAACCCGAACACCTTTTCGACCTGTGCTTTCAGCGCTTCGTAGTTACGGAAAACTTCTTCTTTCTGCTTCAACTCGCGCTCCACCGTGCCGCGGGGGTCACCGATAAGACCCGTCGCCAAGCCCACCAGCAGAATGGGGGTATGCCCTGCCTTTTTCAGACGCTTGGTGATGAGGAAGCTGGAATAGTGACCGAGATGCAGGCTGTCAGCCGTGGGGTCTGTGCCGATATAGAAGGTCAGACCGCCTTTGTTGAGCTTCTCGATCAGATCAGGGCTGGAGATTTGATTCACCAAGCCGCGCCATTCCAGTTCTTCGTAAAAGGTCATAAGCGGAGATAGATTAAATGCGTGGCGTGATTGTAGCATGCCGCCGCGTGACTGTCAACAAGCGAGAATGAGCGAAATGCCCGACGAACGGATTTTCGGGTCGACAGGAAGCGCCCCTGTCTGCTATAATGGCACTATGGCGAGGATGTACCCCAAGGAGGTTGATGAAAAAGCGCAGAGCGGTGAGAAGCTGGTCTATGAGGCTCTGCGCGCCCTGCCCAATGACTGGGTGGTGTTTCACAACCGCGACATCGAATATCAGGTGGGCGACTACCATGTCCACTACGAGGCGGATTTTGTGGTTCTGGTGCCCAAGCACGGCATTTTGGTGATTGAGGTGAAGGATTGGAGCTTTGTGCGTCTGGTGGCGGGCGAATGGCAGTTCAAGGGGCACCGACCGGGCGAGGGTTGGAAACGTTTCAGCAAAAAGAGCCCGCTCTACCAAGCCAACCGCGCGGCGCGAAAGCTTGTGGAAGGGCTTCGCAACTGCGGTATTCTGCCGGAGGTGGATGACATCTGCCCCAAAATCCGCAGCATGGCGATTCTGACCAACGCCGTGCCGCCGAACCTCAACGAAACGGGTCAAGCCGACCGCGCCATCAGCGAGGAGACGCACCAGCCCTTCGATTCCCTCTACGTCTGCGGAAAAGCAGCCTTGGAAAACGGACTGACGGAGCGCATTAAAACCCTCTTTCACCTGCAATGGAAGCGCGGCAAGTACATGGACAGCGCCATGATGCAAAAGCTCACGCAGTACCTTGCGCCCTCCACCGTGCTGCATTTGGACTTGGCTGCCTATCTGGAGGAGATGGAGCAGGCCTCCGCGCCCCTCTTCCATTGGCTGCCCGCCTTGGCGGACAGCGCGGGCGACATCCGCATTGACGGCTGCGCGGGTACAGGCAAAACCGTGATGGCCTGTCACGAGGCGGCGCGCCTTGCCAAGCAACTGCCGCAGGACGGCGAGCACCGCGTGCTGCTGCTCTGCTACAACCTGCATCTGGCGGACTATCTGCGGACACGTCCCGAAATTGCCGCCCAAGCGGAGACGATTACCGTGGCGAATTTCCACACGTTCTGTGCGGAACTGCTGCAAGCCAGCGGCAACGGCGATGTGCTGCCGTCCGACCTTTCGGGCAACATTCTGACGCCCGATGTCATGGCGCGGCTCAACGCCATTCTCTACACCCTGCCCAAGTACGATTACATTTTTGTGGATGAAGCGCAGGATTTCCACAAGGAATGGTGGGATATTCTGCACGCGCTCTGCAAGGAGGAGGGGCGGCTCTTCCTCTTTGTGGATGAGTATCAGGATATTTTCCACCGCAGCGACAACCTGCCCACGCCCGCCGTGCGGCTGCGGTTGCGCCGCAATCTCCGCAACACCTCCGAAATTGCGGATTACACCGCGGGCATGATTCCCGAAGCCCCGATTCAACCGCTCCAACTGCACGGCGCCCCGATTGAGATTGCCCCCGCGAACGACGACCCGCGCGTGCGTGCCGCGCATATCCGCAGTTTTATCGAGCGGCTGCGGCGGGAATCCCCCATCGAGCTGACCAACAGCGATATCGCCGTGCTCAGCCCGTGGCGAGCCTCACGCGATACCAACAGTCTGCCCCATGTGGGCGGGGTGGATTACGCGCCCGACGGCGAAACCGCCCAACAGAAGCACGAGCGTTATCTGCGTTGGCAGAATGCGGATGCCCCCACCATCCTCGGCGAGACGATTAAATCGTTCAAGGGCTTGGAGGCCGCCTACGTCATTGTGACGGATATCCCCGGCGAGACGGACAGCCACGCTTTCGGCATTGCCGATTTGTACACCGCGTGCAGCCGCGCCAAGTACGGGCTGTATCTCGTTCCCACCGTGAGCGGCGAGCCGCTGGTGCGGCGCTTCCTTGCTGCCCCTGCCTCCCAAGTGCAGGGCTATGTGGGGGATATTTCCTTCAGCATGCCGCGCAATACCGACGATACGCCCCTCCCCCTCGACCGACTTTTTCACCCCCATCATCAACCATGAATAAGACCCTCCTCTTCTCCCTGTTGACCGCCCTGCCCCTCTGCGCCCAGAGCTTGCAGGAACAGGCCGATAACATGCAACAGCCCCAACTTGCCGAAGGGGCCAAGCAGCTGACGTTCCCCACCATCCCCGGTGCCAAAGTCTCCCTGCTGGGGGCCGACTACGCCTCGCTGGTAACGGCGGACGGCAAAATCCGCCCCGTGGCGGAAGAAGTGCCCGTGCATGTTTCCTTCACCGTCACGCGCGGTAAGGAGAAAGTGACGAGCCGCGACTACACCATCACCCTACCCGCCGCAGGCGAAAAAGCGGAGGAGAGCGGCAACCCCAAGCCGCAAATCATCCCCGAACTGTTGGCGTGGCGCGGGGACAAGGGGCAATTCACCCTGCCCGACACTTTGGTGGTGAGCGATAAGTTGCCGGAATTCGTCTGCAAGGAGCTGGCCTCCGCCACGGGCAAACAGGTGGAACGCGCGGACAACACCGATGCCCGTTGCCATATCACCTGCGGCATGTTCAAATACGGTTCCTATGTCGGCAAAGAGGGCTACAAGTTGGTTATCACGGCAAAAAGCATCAAGATTATAGCTGAAGACTCCAAGGGCATCTTTTACGCCACCCGCACGCTGTTGCAGATGCTGGCGCAGGACAAGAGTTCTCTGCCCTGCGGCACGGCGGTGGATATGCCGCGCTTCCGTCTGCGCGGCTTCGTGTTCGATGTCGGTCGTCTACCCGTGCCCATGAGCTTCGTCAAGGAAGTGGTGGACACGATGGCGTGGTACAAGATGAACGATCTGCATCTGCACCTGAACGACAACTACATCTTCCATGAGGACTATGTGAAAGAGGGCAAAGACCCGATGAAGGAAAGTTACTCCGCTTTCCGCATGGAATCCAAGGTGAAGGGTCTGACGGCGGCGGACACCTCGTACAGCAAGAAGGAGTTTGCCGCGCTGGTGAAATACGCCGCCGAGCGCGGGGTCAACATCGTGCCGGAGTTTGATACGCCCGGTCACGCCCTCTCGTTCACCCGAGTGCGCCCCGACCTCATCTACCAAGGTCCCATGCCCCGCCACGCCGACCGCCGCTGCGAGATGCTGGATGCCGCCAACCCCGCCACCCTGCAATTTGTGGGCAGCGTGTGGGATGAATACCTGATGCCGCGCAACAAGGCCGTCTTTGCGGGCTGCGGCGCGGTGCATGTGGGCAGCGATGAATTCTTTGGCGACAAAGAGGACTACCGCCGCTATCTGGACGGGCTGCTGGCCCACATTCAGCAGCGCGGCTACACGCCGCGCGCGTGGGGCAGTCTGCTCATCAAATCGGGCAACACCCCTGTGCGTGCCAAGGGCGTGCAGATGAACATCTGGAGCCGCGACTGGGGGCGTGCCTGGCAGTCCATCAACCAAGGCTACAGCATCATCAACACCTTTGACCGCGACCTCTACTGCGTACCCACCGCCAACTATTACCGCATGGATAAGAACCTGCCCGCCCTGTGGCAGAACTGGCTGCCCAACCGCATGACGGATGAAACCATCCCCGCGGGTCACCCGCAGCTGCTGGGGGCGAGTTGGGCGGTGTGGAACGACATGATAGGCCCGCGCCACAACGGCTACACTTACGAGGACCTGCGCCCCACCATCCGCGAGGTGAGCGGCACGCTCTCTCAAAAGATGTGGGGCAAGGACACCCCGCCGCACAGCTATGAAGAACACCAACGCCTGATGGAACGCATCGGCGTACCTGCGGGGGAAAGCACCCCGTAACGTTCACCGGGGGAGAAACCTTACTTCTTTGCCTCGTTTTCAGGCGTTTCAAAAGCCGCTGGGAAGAAGCTGCGCGCCGTTTCTTTGGCAGCTTCAATACCGGCCTTTACCGCAGGCATACCCTCCTCGCCGTCAAAGTTCACGGCACTGCGGAAAATCGAGGCATCGGTACCGAACACCATGTAGCGGTGTACAAGGAAAGGATTTTCATGAATGGTCACCTTGGCGGGAATCACCGTAAATGCGGCTTCATAATCAGAGGCAGCCAGCGCCTCCAGCATGGGCGGGGTATTATAACCGCCAGGGTAACAGTAGGTGGAGCAGTTGCCGAACCACTGCTTCAGAGTCTCGGCTGAATCGGGCAGTTCGGTCTTCACCTGTGCGGCATATTTTTCACTCTGCTGACCGTAGCGTTTCCACATGCGGGGGTAATAATGATGGGCGGAATGGCTGCCCACGGTCGCGCCGTTGTCCATCATCTCCTTGATT
The DNA here is from genome assembly GCA_045615585.1 of Akkermansia sp. GTDB lineage: Bacteria > Verrucomicrobiota > Verrucomicrobiia > Verrucomicrobiales > Akkermansiaceae > Akkermansia. Next base: position 12,590 of record JAZLFB010000098.1, on the reverse strand, counting down.
TGGGCGCGGCTCATTGAATCGCCCTGTACCTGCACATAGGTCGTATACAGGAAGAGGGTGAAAGGATAGCCGTAGGCTTTCATCACAGGATAAGCATCGGTGTAGACACTCTTCCAACCGTCATCCAAGGTGATAAGCACGCAACGTTCGGGCAGGCAGCGTTCGCCGTGCAGCCACTCCAGGAAATCCTGCATGGAGATAACGGTTAACCCGGCATCGTGAATGTATTGCATCTGCTCACAGAACTCGGAAGTGCGCATGCGCATTTCCGTCACCGTTTTGGTGTTCGAGAAATTGTGATACCCCAGCACAGCCACGCGGGTCTGATCACGCGGCACCAAAGGCGCGGCAAAACGAGCCGTCACCCAATCCGCCTCAGGCGTGCGGTGCATCAGGCTGCCGACGGGCGCGGCATCGTTGACATTCAGCCCTGCGGCAACGGCAGGTTCTTCGGGCTGCACCTCCTCTGCAATCTCTTCAGCCTCCTCATCATCCTCAAACTCCACGCCCAAGGCAGCGGCCTTGGATTCCGTCTGACGTACCGCAGCGGGGGCAGGCGTTTCCGGCACAATCGCCGGTTCCGCCGGCTTTATCTCAATCTCCTTCGGCGCGGGAATGTATGCCTCAGGGTTCGACTCCAATGCCATCCCCCGCAACAGAGACAGCAGGGCGGAGGCATCCGATTCTTTGGCAAAGTTGACGGCACGCACAAAAGCGGCATCATCACGCACCATATAGCGGCGCAGGCGGAAATCGGGCGATTCAAGGCGCACCTTGCCTTCCTGCGCACAAAAACCGGCTTCGTAGCCGTAAAGAGCCATGCTGTCTATAATGGCCGCATCGGTATAGCCGTGGGGGTAAGCCATGACAATGCATTCGCCGCTACATTCACGCACAGCCTCTGCGGAAAGGCCCAATTCGCGGTGGCACATTTTATCCAACGCATCGGCACCGGATAAAGCGGCAAACTGCCAATCATGGCTGCTCGGGCGGGTCAGTGTGTGGCTGCCGACAGCAACGCCCAGTCGGTGTAAATCGTTCAGAAAAACCCTCTGCACCCCCTTGAGCGCCTTTTCATCGGCGAAAATGACGGCAGGGAAACGGTATTGTGAAATGACGGCGTGAATCGCGGCACAGGTTTCGGCATCGGTTTCATCAAAAGTCAGCAGCACACAGGTGCGCGACGGCAGAGATTTTTCACCGCGGCGCCATGCCAAAAAGTCTGCCAACGAAACGACTCTCATGCCCTGCTGTGCCAGGAAATCCATCTGGCGCTTAAATTCGGCAATCGTCAGGTTTTTGCCGTTAGGGTTTTTCACCAATGTGCCATAGCCCAACACCGCAACAGATGCCTGCGAGGCGACAGGCTGTGTCGGCGCGGCTGCGGGCAGCGGAGTTGCATTCATTTCGGCAACGGCACGGCACAAAAAGAAACTCAATACAAAGAGAAGAGCAAAGGCACGATTCATGCGCGGCACACCATAGCACAAAAATCATTTCTTTCAAGACAAATTCAATAAGAATTTTCAGAAAGCGGGTTTCGAGACCTTCATCACGCGCGTCCCAAGGATTGGAACACATGTGGAGGTTTATGGGGGGGCGGGTTCCTCATGTTGTTAAATTCGGCGGCTTTCGTCTTCGCTAAAGCTTCGCTGAGAGCCGAGAATAGGATATGAATCAAGGCTTGGGCGGTGTGCTCGAATTTTTTCCCCCCCGCTATGCGGGGGGGTTACGGAGCGAGTACTGCTCCGCTCTGCTCGTCTCCGGAAAAGACATCATTTCCTTGTTGTTTCCATACGAGGGGACTTCTTGTTTCATCCATTGCAATCAATTCATCATTTATAGACCTTTCCTTGGCTCAAAAAACTTTGGGATACGCATACCCGCTGTTAAAGCGCACTGTATTTACGCTTGACAGAACGGGTGTAATCGGTGAAGATAAGTAAAACTTACGTTGAATTTCTTACCCCCTTATTTTGCTTATGAGACATCACCTTCTGTTCTTTTCTATTTCTTTTGCCTGCGTTTTGTTGCAGGCACTGCCTGCTGCCGCCGCCGAAGATTTTCCCACCATGGTGCAGGAGATGTTGGATATTGTGGGTAGAAAAGACCCTCAAATGTTGGCAAAACCCTTGTGCGTGGGCGTGTTACCGTTCAAACAGACCTTTTGCGATGATTCACCCCAGCTGGAAACCGTGATTGCCGAGGAGCTTGAAACCGCTTTGAGCTCGAATGAACGGGTTGAATTGTACTCTCGCTCTGATTTGGCGGCATTGGAAAACGAAGTTGATTTTCAGAACACCTTTGCCGACTCGGCTGAAGCGGAACACCGCGACATCCGTTTCGGGGGTGTAGAGGTGTTGATTCGCGGTAAATACTTACTGCAAGACGGCAAAGGTACAGTTTATGCCGAGATGGTGCGCGTGACCGATGCCAGGGTTTTAGCCAAGGGCAAAACCGTGGTCGAGAGCATGAGTCCGCTCCCGCCGTTGGCGGAGTCAGTTGCTTCTGCCACCCCTGAAAGCAAAGAACTGTATGCCGAAGCCATTCGTTATTACTTTGGTGACGGCGTCAATGAAGATAAAGCGAAAGCGGTGAGACTTTTTAGGCGTGCCGCTGAGCAGGGGCATGCAACGGCTCAGTATAGTCTCGGCGTGTGCTATGACTTCGGCGACGGTGTGGAGAAGGATGCACAGGAAGCGCTGAAATGGTACCGCAAGGCAGCAGCACAGGGGAATGCGGATGCTCAGTCTAATCTCGGCTTCTGCTATGAGAACGGCAAAGGTGTGACGAAGAATGCACAGGAAGCGGTGAAATGGTACCGCAAGGCAGCAGCACAGGGGAATGCGGTGGCTCAGTCTAATCTCGGCGGGTGCTATGCGAACGGCGAAGGTGTGGAGAAGGATGCACAGGAAGCGGTGAAGTGGTACCGCAAGGCAGCAGTACAGGGGGAAGCGGGGGCTCAGAATAATCTCGGCGTGTGCTATGAGAACGGCGAAGGTGTGACGAAGGATGCACAGGAAGCGGTGAAATGGTACCGCAAGGCAGCAGCACAGGGGGATGCGGTGGCTCAGTATAATCTCGGCTTGTGCTATGCGAAAGGCTATGGTGTGGCGAAGGATATGAAGGAAGCGGTAAAGTGGTACCGCAAGGGCGCTGAGCGGGGGGATGTGAAGGCTCAGTATAATCTCGGCGTGAGCTATTATAAAGGCAACGGTGTGGCGAAGGATATGAAGGAAGCGGTAAAGTGGTTCCGTAAGGCAGCTGAACAGGGGCTTGCACAGGCTCAGTATAGTCTCGGCGTGTGCTATGAGAACGGCGACGGTGTGGAGAAGGATGTGCAGGAAGCGGTGAAATGGTACCGCAAGGCTGACGCACAGGGATTTGAGCAGGCGACAGAGTCTCTGCGAAATATAGAAGACACCTCTGCTGAGGACAAGAAGCGTGACCACATACGCCGCCGTTGAAATTTTGGGTAACCCTCCGTTGTTACATGCGTGTTCCGAAGATTGGAACACGAGTGGAGGTTTATGGGGGGTGTCGGGTTTAAGGTTTATCATGTTGTTAAATTCGGCGGCTTCCGTCTTCGATAAAAACAGCATTTCCTTGTTAGTTACATACGAAGGGGCTTCTTGTTTCAATTCACCATTTACAGACCTTTCCATGGCATAACAAAATACTTCGGGGCACGCGCGCGTGCGGAGCTTCATCCGAGTCGCTCCTATGCGTGCCGTCCTTTTAGCTTGACCTGCGGATTCTATCTGGTATTATCCCCGGGATATGGGTAAATTCACCGCTTTTATGATGACCGCTTTAGCCGCCGCCCCGCTCATGGGGCAAACGTTGCAGGAGCAGGCAGACTCCCTTTCCCTCACGCCGCTTCAGTTCGGTGACAGCACACTGTCTCTCCCCACCCTGCCCGATGCCAAGGTGGAGCTGCTGGGTGTCGACTATAAGAACATCATTCACGCCGACGGCTCCATCACCCCCGTGTTGGAGGACACGCCCGTGCATGTCTCCTTCCGTGTCACGAAGGGGGATGAGAGCGTCGTCTCCAAGGATTATGTGGTGACGGTACCCGGTATCTGCGGCGCCCCTGTGCCGAACGCCAACCCCAAGCCGCAGATTATCCCCGAGCTGCTGTCATGGAAGGGGCAGCAAGGCAAGCTGAAAGTGGAGAACACGGTGGTGCTTTCCTGTGCCGCCACGGAGATTCCTGTGGCGGAAACGCTGGCCAACGCCATACGCCGCATGGGCTTCAAGGTTATCGTGGGTACGGCTGTTCCCCAAGCCCCCTGCACCGTGGTGAAGCTGGTTGCCAAGGGTGAAGCCGACGGCAACACGCCTGAAGCCTACACGCTGGACATCAACAACGAGGGTGTCACCATTCAGGGTGATGCCAACGGTCTGCTGCACGGCGGCACCACCCTCATGCAGATGCTGGCACAAGACAAAAACGCCCTGCCCTGCGGCACGGCGGTGGATGCCCCCCGCTTCCGCCTGCGCGGCTTCATGCTGGACTGCGGTCGCCTGCCCATCCCCATGTCCTACCTCAAGGACGTGGTGCGCTTGATGGCGTGGTACAAGATGAATGACCTGCACATTCATCTGAACGACAATTTCATCTTCCATGAAACCTACGTGGATGGCGGCAAAGACCCCTTCAAGGAAAGCTATTCCGCCTTCCGCATGGAATCGGACGTGAAAGGTGCCGACGGCACGCCGCTCACCGCGCAGGACCTTTCCTACAGCAAGAAAGAGTTCCGCGAGTTTATCGACTTTGCCAAGGCACACGGCGTGAACGTGGTGCCGGAGTTCGATACGCCCGGGCATGCCCTCTCTTTTACCCGCGTGCGCCCCGACCTGATTTATCAGGGCAAGATGAACCGCGACCCCAAGCGCCGCTGCGAAATGCTGGATGCCAGCAACCCCGAAACGCTTAAGTTCGTGGGCGGCGTGTTCGATGAATACCTGTTGGGCGATGCCCCCGTGTTCGGCGGTTGCACGGTGCATGTGGGTGCTGATGAATTCTTCGGCGATAAGGAAGATTACCGCTCCTACATGGACGGCATTCTGAAACATGTCATGAGCCGCGGCTACCAACCCCGCGTGTGGGGCAGTCTGGGCGTGAAGAAGGGTACGACCCCCGTTATCGCCAAGGGGGTGCAGATGAACCTGTGGAACGACACTTGGTCCTGTGCATGGGATTCCGTCAAGCAGGGTTACGATGTCATCAACACGAATGATGCCTCGCTCTACATTGTTCCCTTTGCCCCCTACTACCGCATGGACAAGGAACACAACTGGGTGTACGACGAGTTCCTGCCCAACGTGGTGTACAAGGAGACGCTGCCCGCGGGACACCCACAGCTGCTCGGCACCACCTTTGCCGTGTGGAACGACATGATTGACCTGCGCCACAACGGTTACGGTGCAGAGGATATCTGGGATATCATCGAATCCTCCATGGACGTGGTGTCGCAGAAGGCTTGGGGCAAGGAGAAGCCCGCCCTCAACTTCAAGCAACACCGCGAGTTGGTGGCCAAGCTGGGTACCGTTCCCGGTGCCGCCGCCCATCACCACAAGCCTTACACCATCAGCATGGCAGTGCAGATTCCCGCCGCTGCGGGCAAGGAAATCCCCCTGTTCATCTGCAACCACGGCACCTTCTTTGCCGCCATGCAGGACGGCACGGTCGGCTTCCGCCGCACGGACGGCATGACCTTCTCCTTCGGCGTGTCTCTGCCCGCGGGTGAAACGGTGAAGCTGGAGCTGAGCGGCAAGCCGGGCAAGACGACGCTCCGTGTCAACGGCGGCGAGCCTGTGGAAGCCATCATCACCTCCAACCGCGATGAAACGCGCGAGTGCCTTTCCACCTTCCCCGCCACGGAAGGTATTCAGGAGGCCAACAACGGCTGCATCAAGGACATCAACTATCAACTCTGATGAGCACGGAACCCATGGATGCCGAGGAGGAGTTTCTGGTCGGTGCCGCCTGTTTCAAGGCGGGCAACGCGCAGGAGGGTGCCCACCACCTGCGCAACGCCGCCAAGGCGGGGCATGCTCAGGCACAGAACCAGCTGGCGCGCGTCTACTTCGCCCAGCTGAAAACGCGTCAGGACATCCTCTCGCTGGAGGGTGCCGCCCAACAGGGCGACCACGTGGCCATGTTTGTGCTGGCCATGTCGTTCCTGGAGGGGCGCATCATCGAGAAAGACACGGAGAAAGCCATCACCGTGCTGCGCTACGCCGCCAATGCGGGCAACCTGATGGCACAGGCCATGCTGGGCGGCAACGGCGAAGAAGCATCGGGAGAGGAACCCGAAGAATAATCTCTACAAAAAAGCCGCCGACCATCGGCGGCGGCAAACAACAACGCACGGGGCGGCGGGTTAATCCTGCTCCCCGTGCGGTATTTTATGGAAAAAGCGGTCGGCGTGGTTGCAGATTTCGCGCACCACGTTCTTGACATCCATGCGCGTGGTATCCAAGCGGAGATGCGCGGTTTCCGCATACATGGGGCGGCGGATGTGGGCGAGGTTGAGGAGCGTGGCGCGGCGGTCCTCCACCTCCAGCAAGGGGCGGTTGGAGGCATGCGCCGTGCGGGTCATGAGGGCGGACACCGAAACATTGAGCCACACCACGTAGCCCAGTTCATGCAGAATGGCGCGGTTTTCGGGGCGCACCACAATGCCGCCGCCCGTGGAGATAATGGCGGGGGGCTGCTTGCCCCTGCTCTCCTGCAAGTAGCGCAGCAAGGTGGTTTCCAGCGTGCGGAACGTTCCCTCGCCGTCCTCTTCAAAAATGCGGGGAATGCTCTTTTTATACTGTTCCTCAATCACGGCATCGGTATCCAGCAGCGGCATTCCCGTGCGCATGCTGAGGGCTTTCCCGACCGTGGTTTTCCCGCACCCCATCAACCCGATGAGGATGATGGGACGACCTTTCGTGTCAATGGGGTGCGTGGGGACCATGAGGGGGATTTATAATTTTTAATTTATAATTGATAAAGTTTTGAGTTCGGCGCGGCTTTGCCGCGCAAGAATACCGAAACGCAAAGCGCCGTCATAACTTTACCTTAAACATGCGGTTGTTTCGCCGTCCTCAAGACGGCGGGCAGTAAGCGTTGGAGATTCTCATTTCCCGCACCGTAGGTGCGGCACTCTTTAACTTTATAAATTATAAATTGTAAATTTTAAATTATCATTCGCAGATGAGGACTTCGCCTCGGAAGACCATCAGCGCGGGGCCGGTGAGGGTCACGTCGGAGAACTGATTGTCCGCCGTGCGCTTGAAGCCCACGGAGAGCGTATCACCGCCCGCCACATCAAGGCTGATGGGCGAGGGCGCACCCGTGAGGGCGGCATGCAGCAGCGCGGTGGCGGTCATGCCCGTACCGCAGGCCAGCGTCTCGTCCTCCACACCGCGTTCGTAGGTACGCAGCTTGAGGTGCTGGGGAGACAGCACGGTGGCGAAGTTGGCGTTGGTACCTGCGGGGGCAAACACCTCGTGGTAGCGCAGGAAAGCACCCGCTTTCTTGATGTCGATATCATCCACCGTGGGCAGGTAGGCCACAGCGTGCGGCACGCCCGTGTTCAGGAAATGGACGGGGGCGGGTACCGTGTCGGTGGCGGGCAGCACGTCGAACTTCAAATCCTTGGGGGTGGTCAGCTGCACGGTCACGGTGTCATCATCGTTCACCACGCCTTTCACGATACCGGCCATCGTCTCGAAATTGACAACCTTCATGCCCTCGTCGCTCAGGAAATCCACAAAAGCCGTGAAGCAGCGGGCGCCGTTGCCGCACATTTCTGCCTCGCCGCCATCGGAGTTGTAGTAGCGCATGCGTACATCGCCCTTGCCTTGGGCGGGCTCCACGGCAATCAGACCGTCGGCCCCCACGCCGAAACGGCGGTCGCAGATATCGGCGATGTTGTCGTGCGTCAGCACGCTGCTGAGGGAAAGATCACGGTTATCAACCATCACAAAGTCGTTACCCGCGCCGGTCATCTTGTAGAAATGAAGCATCATAACGCCGTCATTTTAACAAAAAGCGCCCCGCCGTGCAAGCGCGATGTCGAATTAAGGTTAATGAGGTTTATCTGGTTTAAGGTTTATCAGGTTTGAAGTCAGGCGCGGCAAAGCCGCGCGGAATTATTTCTCCCCCGATATCCCATTATCGTTCCGTCTCGCGGCACAGGTTTTGCAGCCAAGCGCCCTGCGGCAGCGCGGCGGCTTGAGCGGCGGTAAAGGGCATGCGCGGTCGCCAGTTGCTGCCGCCCTCCGTACCGGGAATGTTCAGACGCACGGGGATGTCAAACAACTCCGTCCACATGAGCGCGGCATAGTTGGAGCGGCACGCCAGCAGCGCACGGATGAGCGCGTCTTTGATGTCGGCACTCCACGGCACCAGCGATTCCTCGCGCGTCAGCCCCGCATAGTCGCCCAGCCACGCCAGCACGCGCCCGCAGTCGCGCCCCACCGTCAGCTTTTCTTTCAGCTGTTCGGGTGTCAGAGTCGGGTCGTTCACCGCCTTGCGGGCGGCTTCCACATGGCCGTACCATTCGTTCCAATCGTTGCACAGCGGCGGGAAGTCGTGCGTGGCATAGGTGGCAAAGGAACAGGGGTTGTAGGTGTGACCCTTCACAATCTTCTGCCCGGCGTCAATCTCCCAATGCGGAATCTTAAAGCCCGCAATGCGCAGGGCCGACAGGTCGGGGCGAACGTAGTCGGGTACGCAGCCCAAATCCTCGCCGATGATGCGAAGCCCCGGCACCGCCTTTTTCAGTTGGCGCAGCAGGTGGTCGCCCTGCATAAGGTTGGCGCGGCGGTCGGAGGCTTCCCAGTCGGGGCGGGGGCGGAAGCCGGGGCGGCGACCCTCGCAGCGGGCGGCGGCTTCATCGGGCGACAGGTTCAGGAACTCGGGGTTGCGGTCGGGCATCCACGGGAAGGCGTAAATGCGGTAGAAGCCGAGAATGTGGTCGATGCGGCACATCGTAAACGCCTCCGCCAGCTTGCGGATACGGCGGTTCCACCACGCAAAGCCGTCGTGTTCCATGACATCCCAGCGGTACAGGGGGATACCCCAGTTCTGCCCCCATTTCGCGGTGAAAGGGTCCTCCGCAAAGTTGCCCTCGGCGGGGGCGCCGCCGCTCCACTGCATATCGAAGAGGTGACGTTCGAAAAAGACATCGGCGCTGGCCACGGAAATACCGATGGGGATATCGCCCATCAACAGCACATTGCGGGCATCGGCATGGGCGCGCACGCGCTGCCATTGCTCGGCACACAGCCATTGCAGCCAAGCGCGGTACTGCTTTTCGGCGCGGGCATCGGCGTTGGTGCGCACAAACTCGCGGATGCGGTCGGGGTGCTGCTCCGGCCACAGCCACCATGCCGTGGTACCGAACGCGGCGGCAGCCACCACAAAGGTGGTGAAATCCTCCAGCCAAGCCCCCTGCCCCTGCACCCACGTTTCAAAGGCGGCGCGTTGGTCAGACAGAGCGGTATCGGCACAAAAATGCTCCCAAGCCTTGCGGAACAGCGGGCGTTTGTAGGCACGCACGCGGGCGTAGTCCACCAAATCGTGTCCGCCCGGCAGTTGCAGCGGCGGCAAATCCTGCGGGTACGGCGGCAGATCGGCGGGCATGCCGGGGATTTGTTCCAAAGTCAGATACAGCGGCTCCAACGCCACGGAGCTGATGGCGGAGTACGGCGAGGGCGCGTCATCCTCGCCCACGGCATTCACAGGCAGCAGTTGCAGAAAACCGACGGAATGGTCGGCAGCCCAGTCAATCCACTCCTCCAAAGCCGCCAAATCACCAATACCGCCGTCACCGTCCCGCCGCACCGAGAACAAAGGAATCAACACACCACATCGTCTGTCGTTAGCCGTCATGATTGCGGGCACTTTAGCACAGAACACCTACCTGTAGCAATGCAAAAAGCAAAAAGCTATGCCATAAAAAACGTCGGGAAAGGCAATTATTGACCATCGGCCTCATCCATAAAACCGAAAAGCGTTTGCTGAGGCCCCTTGCGGCGAGGCTTTTTGGAAGGCGGTTCGGGCAACGCCATTTGCCGCTCAATCCAAAACAACAGAACGGCGGCAACGTACTTCTGTTCCTGCGGAGTGAGAGGACGCCCCTTCGGAATGCCGTGCCACTTGGCAAGGCAGCTGCGGCAGCAACAGCCGCATGCATGCTGCGCCACAAACACAGGGTGCCCGCGCATGGGGGTCTGTTCGCCGTCCTTGTGGGGCTGTGCCGCCGCCAAGCGCGTGCGGATGAACTCCGCCGCATGTTCCGCCACCGCCGCCATACCGATGCGACGGGTGTAGGCACGCTCTGCCGCCGACAACGCAAAGCGGCTGCGGAACGGCGATTCAGCCAAACGGCGGAACAGGCTCTCAAACATTTTTTTCTTTTCCCTCCCCCCTAAAAGAAGAAACCGCAGCGGTTCGCAAACCGTGCGGTTTCTCGATAAAAGATTCGGTGTACCGATTAGTCGTTCACACGACCCAGGTAGGAGCCGTCTTCCGTCTTCACGGAAATCTTCTGACCGGGGTTGATGAACAGAGGCACCTGCACCACCAGACCGGTGGTCATCGTGGCGCTCTTGTACACGTTGTTGGCGGAGTTGCCCTTCACGCCCTCGGGGGCTTCGGCAACTTCCATGGTGATAGCGGCGGGAAGCTCGATGGAGCAAGCCACTTCATCCGTGAAGAGAAGCACATAGCTGTTGCCTTCGATGAGGTACAGCTTGACGGGTTCCACGATATCCTCGTTCACGCACACGTCTTCGTAGGTCTCCATGTTCAGGAAGTGGTAGCCCATACCGTCCACGTAAGAGAACTCCATCTCCTGGCGGGTAAGCATCACGCCCTCAAGGAAGTCGTTGGAGGTAAGACGCAGGTTGTAATCCTTGCCGGAAGCGATGGAGCGGATGGTCATCTGGACGTAGGAGGCCATGCGGGGGGGAGTCTTGAGCTGGCTCTCACGCACAATGCAGACATCACCGTTGTAGTTCACGGCGTGGCCTTTGCGAAGTTGGATAACGGGAACTTTTGCCATAACGCGGCGGAGAGTAACAAAAACAGCCCCTCTAGTCAAGTCTTTTCTTATAACGCAGCGGGCAAACGTAGGCGGGCGGCTTATTTTTTGCGGCAATGCCTATAGCAACCCCACGGGCGTTTGTGTCATAACCCGCGATTTCATGCGGTTTGCAGGTGTCATGACACGCAGGGGCACCTTGACGCTGCCCCGCCTGCGTGGTAGAATACCCCTAATACACGCCATGGGTAAGACTCTCTATCAAAAAGTATGGGACGCGCACACCGTGGGCATTCTGCCCGACGGTCGCACGCAGCTCTTCATTGCCACCCTTTACATGCACGAGGTTACGTCTCCGCAGGCATTTGCCATGCTGCGCGAGCTGAATCTGCCTGTGCTGCACCCCGAACGCATCTTTGCCACGCCCGACCACATCATCCCCACCGATGATCAGACCGAGCCTTACGCCGATACCCGCGCCGCCACCATGCTCAGCGAGCTGCGCCGCAACTGCAAGGAGAACGGCATCCGCCTTTTCGACCTGCCGAGCGGTCAGCAGGGCATTGTGCACATGGTGGGTCCGGAGCTGGGCATCACCCAACCGGGCATGACGATTGTGTGCGGCGATTCCCACACCGCCACGCACGGTGCCGTGGGTGCCATTGCCATGGGTATCGGCACCACGCAGGTGCGCGACGTGCTCGCCACGCAGTCGCTGGCCATGAGCCCGCTGAAAGTGCGTAATGTGCGTGTGGAAGGCACCTTACGCCCCGGTGTCACCGCCAAGGATGTGGCCCTGCACATCATCGGCAAACTGGGGGCGAACGGCGGCCTCGGCTACGCCTACGAGTTCGGCGGTTCCGCCATCCGCTCCATGGATATGGACGGTCGTCTCACCCTGTGCAACCTCGCCATCGAGGGTGCCGCCCGCTGCGGTTATGTGAACCCCGATGAAACCACCTTCGAATACCTGAAAGGCCGTCCTTTCGCGCCCAAGGGTGCCGCGTGGGATGAAGCCGTTGCCCGCTGGAAGAGCTTTGCCAGCGACCCCGACGCCGTGTACGATGACGTGGTCATCATCCCCGCAGAGGAGATTGAACCCACCGTCACCTGGGGCATTTCGCCCGACATGAACATCGGCGTGAACGGCACCGTTCCCTCCCCCGAAGAGGCCAAGGATGACGAAACCCGCAAGGCCTACACCGCCGCGCTGGAGTACATGAAGCTCACGCCCGGTCAGCCCATGAAGGGGCTGCCTGTGGATGTGGTGTTCATCGGCTCCTGCACCAACGGTCACATCTCCGACTTCCGCGCCGTTGCCCCGCTGCTGAAGGGACACAAGGTGAAAGCGGGTATCCGCGCCCTCGCCGTGCCCGGCTCGCAGATGACCGCCAAGCAGTGTGAAGAGGAAGGCATTGCCGACATCTTCCGCGAGGCGGGCTTTGAATGGCGTTTGGCGGGTTGCTCCCTGTGCCTTGCCATGAACCCCGATAAGTTGGTGGGCGACCAGATTTGCGCCAGCACCAGCAACCGCAACTT
>JAZLFB010000097.1:0-3575 GCA_045615585.1 Akkermansia sp. | reverse complement strand
CCGGTCATGGTAAGCGCGGATGTAATCGTGGAGTCGTCCTTGGTGTGCTTGGCGTTGGCGCTGCTCATCTCCTGCACCACCGTATCGCTGATAACCAGGCTGCCAACGTTGTCCGTGCCGTGCACCTTGGTGTCGGCTGCGAGCACCAGGTTTTCAATCTGCAGGGAGGCATCTTTCCCCAGAACCGCCACATCTGCGGCGGCAACACGGGTCTCGGGCCACTCCTCCCCGGCCGTACCGGCAATGATGGCCTTTCCATTGGCAGACTCCATTGTGACACCGCCGATGATTTGGGCGGGGTCCGTGTCGTTGCCGGAGGTGATGGTGGCCATGCCCGTACCGGCTGCGTTCTGGATGCTGAGACTGGCACCTGCCTCCACCTCCACGATCTGTGATATTTCCGTCGTGTTGTGCAGCGTGGCACCGGCTTTGGTCTCCACGGTCAGGGTATCGGCCGTGATGCCGCCGTTGAAGGTGGCGGAGGCCGCGTTGGTGCCGTCGCCCACGGTGATATCCGCGGAGCCCTGGCCGTTGTACTTGGAGATGTTGCTGTTCACCTGCATGCCCGTGCCGGTGTACAGGAGGCTCATCTCACCCGTGCCGTACACCTCGGCATTGCCGTTCACGGTCTTCACGTTGCCGCCGTACTCCACAAACATGCCGCCGGCATTGGCCAGCACGTCCGCGCTCTGCACGCCGCTTGCAGAGACATTGTCCAAGAAGCCGAGCGACACGGCCGTGTCTGCGGCAGACTGGGTGAAGGTGCCCGTCCAACCGGAGGTGTCGCCGGTCATCATCAGTGTAAAGTCGCCGTCCTGCGCGTGGTCGATACGGGCGCCCGTACCTGTCACCGTGTTGGTCCACTTCAGGTTCGCGTTGCCCTCCGTCAGCGTGATGGCGGGATCACCCTGCACGCCCGTGCCGGTCAGCAGAATCTTCGCATCGCTCTCCATCTGTTCGATTTCCGTATCCAAGAAGGAGCCGGTCCACTCGTTGAACTCAATGGTGGAGGCACCTTGAGCTTCACCCACGGAGAGAGGTACCATGTTCACGTCTTCCGCCGCACCGGTCAGGCGCACCGTGCCCTGCCAGGGGGAGAGGCCATCCGTTGTAGTGTCCAACAGGCTCACATGGGTGCCCAGGTCACCGCGGTTGTCGATTTGATACACACCCGCACCGGTGAGGTCCAGTTGACCATCCACGCCGGCGTAGTTCTGGTCTGCCAGCACCACCACGTTCTCGGCAATGTTGATGGCTGCGCGCGTGGTATCCAGCGCTTCCTCGGTACCCTCCTCCGTCACATGGAACAGGTCTGCCTTGGTGTTTGTGTCAACCGTGAGCGTGCCATGGTAGGCATCGCTGCCGTCCACTGCGCCGTTGTAGCCCGTCTGGTCGAACACCACGGCGGCAAGCACAGAATCGTTGGTGTCAGCTGTCGTCACAATATCGCTCAACTTCACCAAGTCTGCCACACCGTCCGTCTTGGAATGCACGTCTTCGGTTCTGTTGGCGCCGTGCACACCTGTCACATAGTTGTCTCGCACGTAGTAGGTAGTGTAGGTGGTCGTGCTGTTATCCAAGTAGCCGTAACCGGCGTAATCGGGATGTTCCTGGTCGTTGCTGCTGATGAGCGTCATCGGGCCGGCGGCGTCCTTGTGCGTTACGGTCACGCTGTTGCCAGTCAGGGTGCCGTTCTGAATGTCGAACACCTTCACGTACTGCGCACCACCGGCAAGGAAGCCGCTTTGCGTATCCGTCAGGGAGTCTTTCAGCTCCGTTGTGTGGATGATTTCCTCGTACTTGGATTGGCCCGTCTGCACCAGCTCCAGCGCGTCTGCGTTGATGCTGCCCTTGGTCTTGGTGGCCGCAACCGTGTATTCGCCACCTGTTTGCGTGATGATGCTACCCACAGCCAGTTCCTTCCCATTGTCAATGGCCAGCGTGCCGCCGCTCACCGTGCCACCGCCCACATAGCCGCCGGCGTTGAAGTTCGCCGTGCCGCCGCTCTGTGTCAGCATGGTCACCGTGGCATCGCCGTTCAGGTTCACGATACCGCCGTCCTGCACTTCCAGTTCGGCTGCCTTGGTTACCCCGTTCACCGTCAGGGTGGCGGTGGTCATCTCGTGGTCCACATCATAAACGCTTTCCGGGCCCACCACAATCTTGCCGGTCGGAGTGTCGGACACCAGGTTGGCGTTGTAGCTGTCGGCCACCACGGTGGCACCTCTCTGCACCTCCATGATGCTGCCGGATTCGCCTGTCACCTGGCCAAGTTTGGAATTGCTGGCCTCCAATTCGCCAGTGGGTATAAACATATTGGGATCCAACTCAGCAATGGGACCGAATGAGGTCCGCGCACCGGACGCCAGCGTCACATCATCAATAGCAACGTCGCCGTAGATTTCCGTGTTGCCCGCAGCAAAGGTGGCAGCGCTCTGTTGCACATTACCAAGCTGCTCGATGGTCATATTCTGCCCCACCGTTTCAAAGGTGCCGTTACCCTGTATGGGAAGAACGTTCTCCATTAGTCCGGACTCTGTCGAATCGCCAAACTGAAGCAAGCCTTCGTTGTGGAATGTTTGGTCGCCGTACTCAAAGTTGGGAGTAAGCTTCGGGACAGACAAGGCAAGTGTTGCGCCCTCGCGGTTCATCACCTCGCCGATATCGAATTTGCAGTAGTCCGTAAACGCTTCCTCCAGGTTCTTGGTGGTGACGCGCATTTCTCCAGAGTTGTCCAGGTGGGCCAGCATACCCTCAACCATATAGGCGATGCCGGCATCGAACTCCACGTCAAACGCGCCCTCGTTGTTGATGGAGTATGTTGACCAGGAGTATATGTCTTCCATCGTAGCGATGGCATCCTTGCAGATGTGCGTCACCGTGTTCTGGCCGCCATCAACGGAAACAGCGATGAAGTGGGCTTCTGCGCCGCTTCTCACCACAAAGTTGGAAAGGCGGTTGTCATCATTCACCACGAAGAACTGGGCAGCTCCGCCATTCGTGTTGGTGAATGTGTACTCTCCATTGGCAATGATGAAGTCATGAAGCTGGGCTCCGGTCTGGGGTTCCTCGTGCTGCGCAGTGGTGAACTTGAGGTCCGTTATATCTATCTCCTCCTTGCGGTCTGTACCGGCATCCAAGAAATATGCAGAGTATGCATACGTATCACCCTGAGTCTGCTGGTTGACGAAATGGACGTCATCTTCCAGGGCGGAAGTGGTGCTCCAGTTTGTATCCGTGGTGTTCCATGCGGTCACACCGGTATCCTCGGAGGGCTGCCAGTAGAAGCCGGGCGTTGCCTCGTTCACTTCCAGAATCAGCTTCCCATCGCGGTAATGCAGGGAGATGAGGTCATCCGGCTCCAGAGTGAAGCCTTTTGACGTCGTGAGATTCGTCATGGAAATGAACTGAACCAAATCGCGGCCAAGGGGAGCTTCCTTGCTCGGATTGTAGATATCCGTTTCCGAACCCTCGATTTCACCCACTGTCGCCAGCACATAGTTGCCGTAGCCTGTAACCTCAATGTTGGAGAGGTCTATGGCAGAGTTCGTGGTCAGGTACAATTTGTCGACCGT
>JAZLFB010000096.1:0-5746 GCA_045615585.1 Akkermansia sp. | reverse complement strand
CCACCAGCACGGTTGTCACCACATCGGGTTCCTGCACCATGATGCGGGCGTTTGCCTTCTGCTCCAGCACCGTTACCCACGGTTCCACCGTCCATGCGGCATCCAGATTCCCCTGCGCCATCAGCTGTGCCTGCATGGCGTTGGGCGTGGGGGCAACGCGGCAGTCACCGCCGCCCTCCAAGGTGCAAATAAGACCGTTGCTGAGCAGCCATGCGCGGCAGGAGACATCCTGCGTGTTACCCAGCTGCGGCGTGGCAATCGTGCGCCCGCGAAAATCGGCGGGCTTGGTGATGCCGCTCTGCGGGGCGACCAACAGCGCCGCACCGCCGTTCACCGCGCCCGCCATCAGGCGGATTTCACGCCCCGCCGACACGGCGTAGGCATTGATGGCGGGGCTGGGGCCCACATAGGTGAGGTCGGCAGTCTTGCCGAAAAGAGCTTCCATGGCGGTGGGGCCCGCGTTGTAGGTGTACCACTCCAGCGTGTAGTCGGGCAGATACCGCTCAAACCAGCCTTGCCCGTGGCGGCTCATGTTGCGCGCCACCAGCGCCTGAACATGCGTCACGTTCGGGAAACAGCCTACACGGATGACGCGGCTTTCCGCATCCTCACGGCTGCACCCCGCCGACAGCAGCGCGGCGGCGGCGAACAAACAGCAGAGAAAGAGGTGCAGAAAACGATTCATGTCTCACCAGCATAGCAGAAACCCCGCGCGGGGTCAAACACGAAAGAAGAGTCACCCCCGATTTTTCGGGCAAAAACCAACCCTGCGGCGTTGTGCTATTTAATAATATCGGACAGGACATTCTTATTGGCTTTGACAGCGGGCCTACATGCTGTATAATCCGCCCATGTCGCGCTTTTATCGGCACAGCCGCATCACCCCCCGTCTGTTGTACAACAGGCGTGTGGCGCGCGCGTGGCTCAGTGCTGCCGCGCTGTTACCGATAGGGTGCTGCCTGATTGCCGCCCTGCTCCGACAAACGGAAACACATTGTCCGCAACAGGACGGGACCGTCGCCCTTATCGGCATTCCCTATCCCGCCGATGCGGTTTCTCACGCCCCCCCCGAGAGCATACCACACCGCCCTGCCCGCCCGATTACACCGCCCGCGGTACCGTTGCCTGCGACACCTACGCTGCTTTGTTTCGACTTTTCCTCTCACCCCGAAGCGGAACTTGCCGACGATTACCGTCTCCTCAACCCCGAGGCGGATGACAGCGGAGACGATGCCGCCGAAGCCCTGTTGACCTTGGCTGCCCCCGCCGCACCGTCACAACGGTCGGCAGCCTCCGCAGTCGAAAAGCACCCCGCGGCAGCACCGAAAGCCCTTGCCGCCACCCGAACCGCCAAACCCGCCCCGCAGCCGCAACTCGCCGCACAGGGAGCGCTGCCCAACACCCCGCCCGCCTATCTCAGCGCCCCGCGCCCGCCCTACCCTGCCGCTATGCGCGGGCGGCGACTCAGCGGGAGTGTGGGTGTACGCATCCATATCTCGGCAGAAGGCACGCCCACAGATGTTGACATCATCGGACCCAGCGGACACAGTGATTTTGACAGCACCACCCGAAGCTGGATTTTGCAGCATTGGCGTTTCCGCCCGGCTATCTCGCAGGGCAAAGCCATTGCCGCAACGGTGCGCACGCGCGTTGATTTCGTCATGGATTAAGGCGCGCCCCTTGCCCAACATCGCGGCTTGACAAGAGGGCTGCCGCTGTGCGACAATAACAACGTGCTGGATATCTGTCTACTGGGTACGGGCGGCACCCTGCCGCTGGCCAATCGGTGGCTCACCTCTCTGTTGGTGCGCTATCAGGGGCATGCTATCCTGATTGACTGCGGCGAAGGCACCCAAATTGCCGTCCAAAAAGCGGGGCAAAGCCTGAAACCCATCGACAAGCTGCTGCTCACCCACCTGCATGCCGACCACGTCTCAGGGCTGCCCGGTCTGCTCCTCAGCATGGGTAACATGGGCAAGACCGACCCGCTCTCCATCATCGGTCCCACAGGCACGGAGCGCGCGGTGAACGCCCTGCGCACCATTGCCCCCAACCTGCCGTTTGAGATTTTCGTCAGCGAGCTGGATACCGACAGCGAGTTGATGTATTTTCTGGACTGCGATATCCGCGCCTACCGCGTGCAACACGGCGTGCCCTGCTACGGCTACAGCATCGAGCTGCCCCGCGGCGGCAAGTTCGATGCCGAACGCGCCCGCAGCCAAAACATCCCTCTGCCCTACTGGAGCCGCCTGCAAAAAGGCGAAACCATCGAGGACGACGGCACCGTCTACACCCCCGACATGGTGCTGGGACCCGCCCGCAAAGGCTTAAAGCTTACCTACTGCACCGACAGCCGCCCCACCCCCGCCATTGCCGCCGCCGCTGCGGGTTCCGACCTCTTTATCTGCGAGGGTATGTACGGCGAAGACGAGATGCTGCCCAAAGCGTTGGAGAACCGCCACATGCTCTTCAGCGAGGCAGCGCGACTGGCCGCCGATGCAGGCGGGGTGAAAGAACTGTGGCTCACGCACTTCAGCCCCTCTCTGCCCAACCCCAAAGCCTACCGCGACACCGCTCGCGCCATCTTCCCCGCCACCGAAATCCCCCGTGACGGTTGGCAGAAAACCCTCAAATTCGAGGATTGAGCACCCTTCACAGCAATTTTTTGCACTTTTTTCACATTTTCTGTGAAAAAAAGCTTGCAATCCCCCGCAATCCCCTGTATACTCCACTCGCACCCACCGCAAGGCGGGTACAACAGAAAAGGCAAGGAGCGGTAGCTCAGTTTGGTTAGAGCGCAGCCCTGTCACGGCTGAGGTCGCGAGTTCAAGCCTCGTCCGCTTCGTTCCTACAAAAAAGGCAACACCTTCATGGTGTTGCCTTTTTTGTTGAACTACGCTACCGAGTCTGACTCGCGGGCCTCGCGCCGTGTCCTGCATCAGCAGCGTCACGGCTGAGGGGTAAAAGCCCGGTGGGCTTTTACCACCCCGACGCGGCAGACACCTCTGCCGCGCTTGCCCTTGCGACCCGCAGGGGCGCAAAGAAAAAGCCCCGCCTTACTTAAAGCGAGGCAGGGCTTGAGAAGTGATGCGGCGCTAATAGTGCAGACGCGCAGTCTATGCCTTTCGAGGTGGCGGCAAAATCACCTTTCCTGCCGCTTCCATAGCCACCCATTCAGCGGCGATGGCATCCAACTGCTCACCTACCTCTGCCGCAGTAGCACCGTGGCAACAGTTACCGCAAATTTCAGGCAAAGAGCCGATGTAACAGGCATCTGCCTCGCTCCAACGAATGGTGCGGGTGTAATGTTCAGACTTCGGTGGTGCAGGTTTCATCGTGCAGATGGGCGGCAGGGTGTTACTTCTTCCGTTTCTTATTGCTGCGGCAGGAATCCATCACTTCGCTCATGGAACATTCCATGACGGCGAAATCATCGCGCGTAGCCACGCCCATGGAACAGGCGCGGGCGGCACGCACGCGGCGGCTCTGGCTCTGCATCACGCATTGCACTTCCTCGGCATCGGCGGCATCCCACTGCACGCTTTCACGCTGCGAGATGTTCATTTTAGCGGCGACGTCAAAGGTATCCGCCCCCGCGCCGAAGAAGTTGAAATGCCAGTTGTACTTCTCCCTCTGGTGCTTAATGCGGTCGGCCACCTGTTTCCACGTGTAGTCGGAGGAGGCGTTTTCATACCCATCCGTCATGATGCCGATGATAACCGTGCCGGGGCGTTCCGATTCCGCCATGGCTGCCAGATGCTTACCCGTGTTGTCAATGGCGGTGCCCACGGCATCCAACAAGGCGGTACAGCCGCAGGGTTGATAGGTGACGGGGGTTAAATCGGCGGCTTCCTTCAGCTCACAGCGGGGCAGCATGACCTGCACCTCTTGGTTGAAGGTATAAAGCGTAATAGCGGCGGTGCCTTCCGCCTGTTTCTGTTCGGCAAGGAAGCTGTTGATGGCGTTGATAACGGTCTGACGCATGCTGTACATGGAGCCGGATTTGTCCACAACAAGCACTATTTCTGTTTTACTATTGTCCATAGGATGTGTTTGGATTGGGGTTGTTGGTTAGGGTAGGCGAGGGGCAACATCACCCCTCGCAAAGAGACATAGCACAGGGAGCCACCCTGCCGCAACGGCTCGTTGTGTCATACAAAAAAAATACCCGCCGACACAGCATCGGCGGGCGGAGAAAAGGGCGGCAACGGCGGCTCAAAGACTGCGGATATAGGACCCCGATTCAGCGCTGTAGAGATCGACACGACCGTTCTTGAAGGTGACGGAGACATCATCCCCCATCATCTGCGCGTTGACAACATCGGGGCCGTAGCTGCGGAGATAAGCACCATTTGAGGCACAGCGGATTTCCGCCTGTCCGTTTTGATAGACAACGGCCACATAATCGCCGCTGATGGAGGCCTGCACGACGTTCGGGCCGAAATTGCGAACAAAAGCGCCTGATTTCGCCTGATAGACATTGCAGGAGCCACCGTCTACCTTCACCACCATCGGCTCAAATGCGGGTTTTTCAGGTACGGAAGGGGCAGCGGGGCGCGGGGCTTCCGATGAAGATGAGGAGGAAGAGCTGCCGCCCTCTTTGGACTTAGCCCCGCCCGATGCCACAACAAACCAAACAAAGAGCGCCACCCACCCCCACGGAGGCGTGAGGAGCAGTACAATAGCGATAATGATTTTTAAAAGCATCATACCGGTTTCACCCAATCTTTAGAAACTGCGCTGAAACCCGCCTGTGGAGGCACGATAGACTTCCACGCGCCCCTTGGTGGTGGAAACAGCCACTTCATCCCCCTGAATCTGGGCGCTGACGGCGTTGTTGCCGAAAGAGCGTTGGAAACCGCCCGTGGAAGCGCGGTAGATTTCCACGCGCCCCTTGTCGGTAACGGCGGCTACGCTGTCATCACTGATAGAAGCCTGCACAATGTTCGACCCGAACGAGCGCTGAAACCCGCCTGTAGCTGCTTTATAAATTTCGCAGCGACCGTTTTTCACTTTGACCATCATTATATCCATAACAGTAAGAAAAAGATAAACTCCACACCGCATCAGAAACTACGCTGGAAACCGCCTGTGGAGGCACGGTAGATTTCCACGCGACCCTTGGTGGTGGAAACAGCCACCTCATCCCCCTGAATCTGAGCACTGACGGCGTTGCTGCCGAAGGAACGCTGAAATCCGCCTGTGGAAGCGCGGTAGATTTCCACACGGCCTTTCTCGGTGACGGCGGCCACGTTGTCGCCGCTGATAGTAGCCTGCACGATATTCGAGCCGAAAGAACGGCGGAATCCGCCTGTGGAGGCACTGTATAGCTCGCAACGGCCCTTGTTGACTTTCACTACCAACATTTCATTGTCGGAGCTGAGCACCGAAGGGACAGCATCGACAGGTGAGAAGGAAGAAGAAAGTCCGGAGAACAAGGCAAGGCTACAGAAGAAGGTAATCATAGGCGTGAGAAATTGTTTCCCTTTTATAACAAAATTCCCACAAAAATCAAGTGGAATATTGCAAAGTCAAGGCAAGAGCATGACTTAGGCTACGGCGGGCAAGCGGGATTGACTCGCCGCCGTCCCATCGGCGGCTCGCCCTGCGGGCAAACGCTTACGCGGGTACCGAATGTCAAGGATTCGTGGATTAGGCTTATTGTAAAGCGAGGTCGGGCAAGCGGGATTCCCCTTCGGGCCGCCCCCTCGGTCTTGGCTGTCGCCAAGACTTCCCGCCCACAGGT
>JAZLFB010000095.1:0-4989 GCA_045615585.1 Akkermansia sp. | reverse complement strand
TGCCAATGCCAACGCCGTTCGCTACGTTGCCCACACCAATGCCGCTGCTGCCCGCGGCACTGCCCGCATGGTCAACAATGTGGCCGCCGCCAATGCCTATGTCGTCCGTACCACTGCCCGCACCAATGCCAATGTCGTTCGCGCTAACGCCAGAGCGGGTGCCAATGTCCTGCGCGCCCAGCGCCGATTCTACTACGGTTACTAAAACACCGATTCAATCCTCTGCAAAACAGCGGGCACCCCTTCTGCGAGGGGTGTCCGCTTTTCTTTTTCCGCGCGCGAGAGAGAAAACGATTTCGCAGCACTAAATAGGTAGATTTTCCTTGCCTTGTCCGTGTGCGGGGCGTAGAATGACAGTATGTCCGATTCGTCTCTGACCCACCATCGTTTTGATGACTGCCTGTGGATTCGTTGCACCAGCCGCGGCAGTTTTGTCAACAGTCCTGCCCTCAAATCCATTGCCGAGTCCTACTTGGCCGAGGGCGGCACCAACATCGTGGTGGATTTAGAGCTTTGCCCCGGGGTGGATTCTACCTTCATGGGCACGCTCGCGGGCTTGGCGCGCCGCTGCATGGCGGCGGGCGGTGTCATTCAGATTGCATCCCCCACCGAACGCACGCAGGATGCCATGGAGAGCTTGGGCTTGGACATGCTCATCGATATCAACCCGATGGGTGCCGACTGGCAGGCAGACATCTCCCACCGCCGCGCCGTGCTGGCGGGCGATGTGCATGCCGCCGAGGGTACGGAGACCGTGCTGCTCTCCGAACGCGCCCGCACGGAGCACGTGCTGGAAGCCCACAACACCCTGCGCTCCATGAACAGCAAGAATGATGCCACCTTCGGCTACGTCTGCGAAACGCTGGAGGAGGATTTGCTGCGCCAAAGCGAAAACGAGGAGTAACGATGAGCCGAGAAACGGCACGCGAGCAACTGGCGGCGGCTTACCAAGCATTCCGCAGTTCCCTTGTGCCGTCGAATCCCCCGCAACCCGACCTTTCGGCGGCGGAAATGCAAGCCCGCTGGGCCTGTGGCCTGTGGGGCAACACGGGCGAAACGCTGCACCACGGCTCGGTGCGCATCTTGGATTTCGGCAGCTGGAACCGAGGGGAAGGCCCCGATTTTCTGCGGGCGGAAATCGAACTCAACGGCTCCCGCGTGCGCGGCGACATGGTGCTGCACCCCCATGCGGAAGATTGGGAAACGCAGGGCTGCGGCGACCGCTATGATTTCAGCGGCGTGGTGCTGCATGTGGTGCTGCACCGCCCGCAGGGGGCATGGTTCACCCGCAATGCGGATTTCAAGGAAATCCCCGTGCTCTGTTTAGAATCGGCACCCGAAACACGTTTTACCGAACCCGAACGCTGCCCCGCGCCGTTGCAAAACGCCTCGGCAGACCAACTGCTCTCCCTTGCCGAAGCCGCTGCCGCCTACCGTTTGGAGGAGAAGCGCCGCCGCTTCCTCCTCAAAGCCGAAACGCTGGGTGCCGAACAGGCGTGGTTTGAAGCGTGGGCGGAAACCTTGGGCTACACCGCCAACAAACGCACCATGCAGGTGCTGGCTCACCGCGCTCCGCTGGCGGAATTGCGCGGCAGTGAACAAACCGAGGCCATCCTCTTCGGCACCGCGGGCTTTCTGGTGCCTGTGCTGCCCGAACGCAGCAGCGCCGAGGCACGCGCCCACCACCGCCGCCTGTGGGATGCTTGGTGGCCCTTGCAGGAACGCTACGCCCTCTCCGCAGAGCGCGCGCTGCCGTGGGTGCTCTCCCCCGTGCGCCCCATGAACCACCCGCAACGCCGCGTAGCCGCGCTGGCGGTATCCGCCGCGCATTGGCAACAGGTGCTGCCGCTGCTCAATATCGCCGATGCCCCGCAACTGCGCCGTCTGCTGACAAACCTTTCGCACCCCTACTGGGATACGCATTGCACCCTGCCCTCCGCCCCCATGGCACGCCCCTGCACCCTTGTCGGAAAACAACGTGTAGATGATTTCCTGATGAACCACGTCTACGCGCAGGACGCGGGCGAAGCCTCATGGCGCACCTACCTCGCCCAAAAGAGCAAAGAGACGCCCGCCCGCATCACCCGCCTAGCCGCCCAACTGGCGGGTACCAACGAATCGTTGCCCGCTCTGCTGCACCACAGCTACGTCCAACAAGCTCTCCTCCAACTGGCGGAAGATTTTGTCATGCCGTTCCAAGCCACCGATTTCCCCACCGCCCTAACCGAGTGGCGGCGATAAACAACACCATCCTCTTTCATTCATTTCATCTATGCCGAACGTCCGACAAAAAGGAAAACGCACCTTCACCTTCTGGCTGCCCATGGAACTGCACGCCAAGTTTGCCAATGTCGCCAAAGCCCAAGGGCTTTCCATGTCAGAATTGATGACCAAGCTGATACAAAAAGAAACCGTAGGCGTTTCCATCACCCAAGAACAGCTGAAAGACATCAACAGGCGCATGAAAAACGCCGCCGTCACCCCCGCAGACATAGCCGGAGTGATTGCAGAGAACGCGGCAACCATCGTTGCAGAAGCCGCCGTCTCCACCCTGCGCCGCACCATCAAGAGCGTAGAAACAGCCCCCCCACTTGGTCTAAAACCCATCCCCAAGCTCGGCGAAAGAAAGAAAAAACGTCCCTAACTCCCATCGGGTGTACTCACACCCGATGAACAACCACACGGCGGCTTTCACGGCGGGTGTACTCACACCCGATGGGCAACAACACGGCAGCACTCACAACGGGTGTACTTACACCCGTTGCCAACCGCGCGGCAGCATTTTGCAGCAGGGCATACTTACACCCATGCCGAACCATGCTGCGACCATAAGAACATTTATCAAAATTTTTCCCATTTGGGGTTGACTTCTTCGTAGTGCGTGATTAAATACTTTCTGCCCGTTCCCTAGTCAGGCGGCACTGCTAATGACAGGTAAAATAGGGTTGCGGCATCAAGTGCCTGGTGCGTCCGCAAGCCTCTTTGAATATAGCAGCGCCCCCTCTCCTGCCGTTAATAACAGTACAACGCAGGCAGCATTCAACAGCAGGTGTACTCACACCCGATGGGCAACAACACGGCAGCATTTTCGGCAGGTGTACTCAGACCCGATAGCCAACCTCGCGGCAGCATTCACATCGGGTGTACTCACACCTGATAATCAACCACGCGGCAACATTCGCGGTGGGTGTACTCACACCCGATAACCAACCCTGCGGCGGCACTCAACGGCGGGTGTACTCACACCCGATAAGCAACCATGCAGCGGCATTTGGCAGCGGGTGTACTCACACCCGACAAGCAACCGCGCAACAGCACGCCGCGCCCGTCGGCATCCTGCGCTGCGAAAGCGGCGGCAAGCTGTTGCAGCGTTTCGGGCGTGGCCACCTCTTTGTCCAGCCCGTACTGCGTGCAGCACGCAAGCGGGTCTTCGTCTGCATAGGCGTACAGCCCGTGAGCGTGCAGCATGGCTTCCGGCTGCGGCGTGTCGTGGCAAAAAGTCGTTTCAATGCAAAACCAGCCCGCGCGCGGCGTGCTGCCCTGCTCAAACGGGGCGCGCGGGGCGGTCGGGTCTGTAAAAGGAATAATGTTCGGCTTCATGGTGTAAAAATTGCTTGTTTTTAGCGTCTGCGGCGGGTCTGCGGCGGGGTTTACCCTTTCGGGCGTGTCCTTACCCCATTTTCGCGTCCCGCGCGTTTCTAGAGCATCTGTGGCGGTTTAATACTTCGGGTGCTTGAAAGGGTCACTCACATGGCGCGCGGCGGCTTCCACGCCAAGGGCAACCAGCAGCAGCACCATATCAGCCGCAACCAGCGCGGCAAACTTGACTTTTTCGATAATCTTTTTCATTTTGGGGTTGACTTTGTGGGGGGGCTACGCTACCTTGAAAGTCCGGAGGGCACCCGCGGCAGCGCAACTGTATCAGCTGACGTGTGTAATCTGGGACGTGAAAGTCCGTGATACCCCTTCGTAGAGCTTCGGTTCCTGACCGGAGCTTATTTCTTTTTCCTCTTTTTGCTGTACCAGTTTTTGCCTACTACCGGCTTGCCTTTCTGCTTTCTGTTTACTTTTTCACCGGACGGGATGCTCGGCTGATTCTGCGGCGCATAAACAAGCACATTATCCCCATCCTTTATGGCGACGGTGTTTGTTCGGTCATTCTTCCGGGGGCTGTGCATTGTCATATTTGCCAGCTTTTCTGGTGGTATTTTCTCTTGGTGCTCTTTTCTCTCTGCATGGTCACGCCCCCAGTGTTCCTTATCTCCGGGAGCAAGCGTCACTTCATGATTTCCCAGCTTGTAGCCAGTTCTCACCTTCTTGCCCTTCTTCACCTTGTCAAAAGCTTTAGTTAAAACTCTCTTTTGCTTGCGGGGGCGGTCACCCTCTTCCACCAGATTGGGTGAGCCGGTTTTCCCCATCCCTTTCTTTCCTTTACTGCTACCTCCTCCCTTGCGGTGGAAGCCTTGCGCAGCAAATCGCCCACGGCTGTCTCGTTTACCGTTCCAGTTTTCCGCCACCCCTTCCTCTTCGTTGTCGTCGGCTTCCTCTTCCGTCTCCCCCTTGTGCGGCAGCATGGGCAGCACCGCGCGGGCAAGCTCGCCGTAGGCTGTTTCAAAATCTGCGTGCAGCGCGTCGGCAGGTATGCCGCCGCTCCACTGCTGCACGGCGGCAAGCTCGCCGTCGGTAAGCGGCGGCTCCGACTCCCCGGAGTTTCGGAGGGGAGTCGCCTCGGCGGAGCCGGAACGGGGCTCCCTTCCGGCGGGGACGGGGTTCCCTGCATTCATGCGCCCTGCGGCGGCGTTGCACGCCGTTTCAAACACGGCACGCGCGGGCGGGTACAGCATGGTGGGCGCGTAGCGCACCCGCAGAGAGTTGAACGCGCCCCCGGCAGCGGGCGGGCTTGCCACGCCGGAGCCGAAGGCGGCGGCGGGCGCGGCAGGGGCGGCGGCGGGGGCTTCGCTCACGCGCAGCCCCGTCAGCGCCGTCACC
>JAZLFB010000094.1:0-1436 GCA_045615585.1 Akkermansia sp. | reverse complement strand
GAGGTATGCAACGGACGCCCTGTAATCACCCCGCCATCGGCGGGGTTGTCGGGGGCGTAATGCAACCCGCCACAATCCCCACCCTTCCGGGTGGGGCTCCTGTTTCGTACGCCATCGGAATGGCTACCATAGTGCGCGCCTCTCGGCGCGGGGTACACACATGTCGTACCGCCAAAAGTTTGCCTACAATTCCGCGCGGCTATGCCGCGCAAGACCCCTACAAATCCCCCTTTGCCGATGTGCTCTATGAGGTGGTAATGTCTTGATGTTGAAGAAAAAAAGAGCCGCAGTTGCCTGCGGCTCTTTCGTGGGTGAAAGTTGGCTCGGTGTTACTTGCCCTCCACCGTGATACCCTTGTCGGAGATAACGACCTCTTTCGTGGTGAAAGGGTAGAACTCGGCGTGCGTCACTTCCTGTGACACGCCGTGGGCGTTGTGTTGCAGGTAGACGCGCTGCTTTTCGTGGCGGGCGCTGCCCTTAAATTCGTAGGTGCCGTGGGGAGAGCTGTTGCGGCATTCGCCCACGGGCAGGGCAATCAGCGTGTAGGGGTAGGGGTCGTCGGCGGTGGCGCCCTCCTTGGGCAGCTGTAGAAAGGCGCTGTATTCCTTAGAAAGGGTGTTGCCCTCACGGAAAGCGACGGTGGAGCTGCAGGAAGCCAGCAGCAGAACGAGCGGGAGCAGGTATTGTTTCATGGTGTTGTAAGGTGGGGTTGATGTGGTAAAAATTACTGGTCGGTCTTGCGGTAGTCGGCGCAGCTATTCAGCGCGGCTTTGGCTTCCCCCAGCAGGAAGAACGAACCGCAGATGAGGGTGGGCGTGCCGTCAAAATGCAGACACTCCGCCAAGGTGGCGGGGGTGGTGACAGGGGCGGCGGAGAGTTTTTGCACTTTCGCCGCCAGATCGCTTTGCGGCAGAATACGCGGCGACTGCACGGGCGGCAGCACCCACTCGCTCACAATGGGAGAGAGCAGGGCAATCACCTCGTCCAACGCCTTGTCGGCACTGCCCGCGTAGATGCAGCGGGCTTTTTGCTCGCCGAACGCGGCACGCCACGTCTGCACCAGCACACGGATGGCGGGCGGGTTGTGCGCGCCGTCCATGATGGTGTTGGGGGCAATCTCCTCAAAACGCCCCGGCCAGCTCACCTCGGCAAGCCCGCGGCGCAATTCCTCCTCGCTGCACAGAAAGTGGGGCAGGGCGCGCAGAGCTGCCAACGCCAACGCGGCATTGCGCTTCTGGTATTCTCCCGCCAGACCGAGCGTGTAGCCCTCCAACGGCTGCGTGATGTAACGACATTCCGTATCCATGCGCTGTGCGGCGGCGTGGAGGGAACGCACGGCGGCAGGCTCCTGCGGGGCGGAGACAGCGGGGCGGTGCCACGCCATGATGGCGGCTTTCTCCGCCCCTACGGCCTCCGCCGTGTCGCCCAGATACTGC
>JAZLFB010000093.1:0-10814 GCA_045615585.1 Akkermansia sp. | reverse complement strand
TATTTTATAATTAATAAAGTTAAGACCTGGGCGCGCCGCCGGCCGGGGGGAACTTCAAGCCCTGTCTGACATTCTGTCAGACAGGGCGTTGTTTCTTTGCGCCCCCGCAGGGCGCACGAGTTGTAGGCCAACTTTCCGCCGCCATGACGGCGGCGGCGTGTCAGCGCCACATCGTGTCCAGTTCATCCAACAGCGCCACGGCGAATGAACCGGGATGCGGCGCGCGGGCGGCGGCGGCGGCTCCCGCATCACCCAGAATGTAGGATGCCGCCACGGCACCTTCCAGCGGCGTTTCCGCACAGGCTACACAGGCCGCGCAAAGGGCACCCATGGAACAGCCCACCCCCGTCACGCGGGTCATGAGGGGATGCCCGCCGTGAATGGCGACAACGGTTTCGCCGTCGGTCGCGTAATCGACCTCGCCTGTCACCAACACGGCGGCGCCGCTGCGGCGAGCCAAGTGCTTGGCGGCATCCACGGCGGAGGAACTTGACTCGGTGCTGTCTGTGCCTCGCCCCGCCGCCCCTGTACCGGCAAGGGCCATGATTTCCGAAGCATTGCCGCGAATCATGGCGGGACGCAGCCCCAGAAGCTCTGTGCAAAAGGCGGTGCGGTAGCTCAATAAGCCCACGGCAACAGGGTCCAGCACCCACGGCACGCCCTTTTCACGGGCGGTCTGCGCGGCACGGCGCATGGTGCCTTCCTGTGCGCGGGAGAGGGTACCCACGTTCACTAACAGCCCGCTGCAACAGGCGGATACCAGTTCTGCCGCTTCTTCCGCATCACTCAGCATGACAGGGGCGGCACCCACCGCCAACAGCATGTTGGCTGTAAGGGGTTGCACCACGCTGTTGGTCAGGGAAAGCACAAGGGGGTTGTCTTTGCGGATTCGCGCCAGCACGCGCGCCGCCCTACGGCGCATCGTTTCTTCATCTTCGGTCATGGTCAGGATGGGGTTGAAAGGATTTTTTTAGCGGCGGCAGCGGGGTCAACGGCACCGCAGATGGCGGACACAACAGCCACGCCGTCACAACGACCTGCGGCGCGGATGGCGCGGGCGCGTTCCGCCGTGATACCGCCGATAGCCACCAGCGGCAGCGGGCAAAGCGCGGCAAGTTCCGCCCAGCCCGCCAAGCCGACGGCGGGGGCGGCATCGGGCTTGGTGGCGGTGGTAAAGACAGGGCCGCAGCCTACATAGTCCACAAGGTCGGGATTCACGGCGCGCATTTCGGCGGCATTGCTCACGGAGAGTCCGACAATCATGTTCTCTCCGACCCAGCGGCGCACTTCCTCTACAGGCATGTCACTCTGCCCCACATGCACGCCGTCCGCCTGTAATTCCAGCGCAAGCTCCACATCGTTGTTGACGATGAACGGAATACCAACCTTGTACAGATACTCCCGCAGGGGGCGGGCTTCCTCTATCATGGTTCGGTAATCCGCATGTTCGCGGCGGTACTGTACCACCGTGACACCGCCCTGCACCGCGCGTTTCACGGTTTCAAGCAAATCATAGCGGCAACGCTCCGGGGCATCGGTCACTAAGTACAGACGAAGGTCGAGGGGGTGGCGGCTCATGTTGCGAGGTCTTTATTCTTCGATTTCCAACCCAAGTTCTTTGAGTTTGGCGAGGTCAACATCCACCCCTGCGCCGGAGATGGTGAGGTAGTTGCCTGTCATGAAGGCATTGGCACCTGCGGCAAACATCTCATACTGACGCTCTTTGAGCACGCTGGTGCGCCCGCCGCAGATACGCAGCGTGGCATCGGGTATGAGGTGGCGGAACAGGGCGATAATGCGCAGGGCTTCCTCTGCGGGCATCACGGGTTGATTAGCCAGCGGGGTTCCCGGATGCGGGTAGAGGAAGTTCATGGGAATGTTGCGGATGCCCTCTGCTTTGAGCTGCAAGGCAAAGTCGATGCGGTCTTCCCACGTTTCCCCCAAGTCGAACAAGCCCCCCGAACAGACGGAAAGGCCGTGTTCCTGTGCCTGATGCACGGTGTCCAGCCTGTCGCGCCATGTCTGCGTGGTGCAAATGTTGGGGTAAAACTGTTCACTGGTTTCCAGATTGTGGTGCAAACGCGTCAGCCCCGCCTGTTTCAGACGTTCGATAGCGGCGTGTTTCAGGCGACCGAGGGAGCCGCAGATTTTGGGGTGCTTTTTGCCCGCTGCCGCGCGGTTCTCGATGAACTGTGCCAGTTTCTCCACGTCGCGGTCAGTGAGGGCGCCGCCGCTGGTCACAATGCCGCAACGCCCCACGGGGTACGGCTCCCAATCGCTGACAATGCTCTCCAGCTCGTCACCGCTCATGAAGGGGTAGTGTTCAATCTCGGTGCTGTTGAAACCGCTTTGCGAGCAGAAACGGCAGTTCATGTTGCAGTTGCCGCTCTTGGCATTGATGATGAAACAGGCTTCTACTTTGTTGCCGAAAAAGTGTTCACGGATGGCGGTGGCTGAAGCAAAGAGTTCCGCTTCGGGCAAGGCGAGTAATGCGGAACATGCCGCGCGGGTGATACCGCCGTTTTCGATGGCTTGGATAGTGAGTTGAGACATAGATGTGGAGCGATTGTCCGTTTCGCGGCCCCTATATTACGCAGCAAAACACGCCTGTCAAGCAAATTCATATTATACCTATAGGATTTGTAGGAATGTACGATGTTGGAAGTCAGGCGCGGCTGCGCCGCGCAAGACCTCGACAAACTCCCCATTTGTCGATTTGTTCTATGGGAAGGCAATGTATTTATCTGACCGCCGAATAAAAGATTATCGGCGAAAAGACAGGAAGAAGATGGGTAAAAGACTGTCCCCTCATCTTGTTGCGGCAGGGAATGCCGATTAAAAATAGGTGTTGACGGCAAACTCAAACTGCTCCATAAAGATTTTTTTGAAAGCAGAAAGGTTGTTCTGCTCGTAGAACAAAAGCATGGCTTTTTTGTAGTCAATGGAATTAACGCTGCGGAAGGAGAGCGGGCAGTATCGGTGGGCTATCAACACGGCATTGGCGGTAATGCGGGCAGTGCGTTTATTGCCGTCGGTGAACGCCTGAATGTAGGAAATCAGCACCAACACCAACAGAGCTTTGCTGAAAATGCAGTCTGTGCCATTAATCAGGCGGCAGCTTGATTCCAACGCCTCACGAATTTGAAATTCATTGTCCAAGGGGCGATAATTGGTACCGATGATACCCACACGCCGTTGACGGATGTTACGCTCCACCCCCAAATCCTGCACCAACAGACTGTGAATATCCTCTATGCGAGCAACGGATAATTGTTCGAGATAATCGGGGGTGGTCAAAATAAAATCCAACGCTGCCTTGTGGTTCAACAGCATGGTGGCTTCTTTCCGCGTCTTGCCCTCTGCCTTTTGCTTTTCCAGCAAAAGGCGTTCTGTTTCCAGCAGAGTATAGGTATTGCCCTCGATTTGAGAGGATTTCCAGCTCAAATCAATGCCAAGGCGCGTCATTTCACGGCGTTGTTCAGCGGGGGAAAGCTTTTGGATATGGTCGGTAAACGTTTGTTGCAGGGCGCTCAACCGGGCGCGTTCTTCTTGGGTAAACAACTCTACCTGCGGCAACACGGTTTCCACCAAGTCAAAGTTGAAGGAGCTGTGGATGCGTCGCTCATCGATTTCCCGACTGAAATAAGTATCCAAATCGACGGTAGACATCACCCGCCCTGCGGGGCTGAGGGCATAGCGTGTGCTGCGCCCCTTCCCCAGAACCGCCAGTTTGCCGTTTTTCACCAAACGTTGCAACTCGCGTTTCAACGTGGCATCGCTATCCGCAAAGCCGATGGTGGATGCCAGCTCGGCGCGGCTCAGAGCTTCGTTCTCCTGTAAGGCTTCCAGAATGCGGCGTTCTTCTCTCATGATGGTCTTTCGGCTCAAAAATTGCCCCTTTCGCGTGTATTATAGCTCACCATTGAGCCGAAAAGAAAGCAAAAAAGTCAAATTTTGAGCCGAAAAGCCTTTTTTGTTGCGAATTGCAGGGGGTCACGCCGCACGAGTTGAGCACTACTTTATGTAGTGCCACAAAGCCGCCTTACCGCGCGGCTTTGCCGCGCAAGACATCGACAACTCCTCATTTGTCGATTGCGCTAGGGGATGCCAAGCATCTGATTTCATTCAACCCATCAGGCAGGAATAAGGTTGCCAAAGCGGGGTAATGCTGCTATATTCCCTGCGGTTCCGATTTCCACCGTTATTCCTTACTCTCATGTTTCGCCGCTTCCGGATTGTTCTCTGCGCCGCCCTCTTTTTGGCGGCGTTGGCGGGTTCTGTCTGCTGCGGTTGGCAGCTCACGCTGGGAGAGGTTTCGGCGGCGCAACAGGCGCATCTGCGTAATCTCATTTACTTCCATTTCGGGCTGACCCAGCTGGCTCTGGTGTGGGCGGCGGTGTTGTTCTACCGTCGCCACCGCCGTTGGAAACGCTATTATCTGTTGGTGAGCTACAATGAAAAAGGTGTTTCGCTCAACCCGCCCGGAATCCGCATGCCCGCGGGGCGTGTGTACCGCTGCCACCTCGGCAATTTGAGCACCGCCGAACTGCCGCCCGCCGATGCCCCCGCGCTGGTGTACCCCCTCTTTATGCAGAGCGGCAGCAGCAGCGGCAAGAAACTTGTCAAGGGGCTGCAACAGGCCTACGCGGCGCGCGGGGCGGCGCATTCCCGCCTCTTTTTCCAGCCTGTGCTGGGGGCTTCTCCGTGGCTGGCGGAAGCCGCTGCCGCGCACATCCGCCCGCAGTTGGGGGCATCTACCGCCGTGTTGGTGGTGGCGCACGGCTCCAAGCTGCCCGAACCGCCGCCCGAACCCGCGCTGTTCTGCCGCCGTCTGCGCGAGCTGCTGCCCGATACCGAGGTGGCGTTAGGCTATTTCTCGCAGGAGCCTGAAGCCCGCACCGTGCTGTCCACCCTGCATGCCGCCGAGGTGCTGGTGCTGCCTTTCCTGCTGACGGAGGGTGTCCATACCTCCCGCGCCTTACCCACGGCTGCGGATGCCGCCGCCTGCGGCAAAACCCTGAAACGCCTGCCCGTAGCCGCTGCCCTGCTGCCCGATAACCCCACCGACGACGCATGAAAATGGCCCTCAAAGTGACCCCCGGTGCCAAGCGCAACGAAGTGCTGGGCTGGGAGGAGGATTACCCGCAAGTAGGCCGTGTGCTGAAACTGCGTATTGCCGCCCCGCCCGTAGAGGGCAAAGCGAACAAGGAAATCGTTCTCTTTCTTGCCAAAACCCTCGGTCTTTCCAAATCGGCGGTGGAGCTGGTACACGGCACCTCAGGCCGCATCAAGATGGTGGAGCTGCCCGATGGTACTGATTTAAGCCCGCTGGGATAAGAATAGAGAAATTGCAGCAACAATTCGGTGTTCTGAAAATCAAAGCCCCCTGCCGACATGCTGTCCGACAGGGGGCTTTGGTGATTTGTTTATTCCGAATTTCTGAAATAATGCTGTATTTCCGGTCTTTACTTTTTCTTGTGCAAGGCTTCTTGCAGCAAATCAGCACGATATACGCGCCCATCTCTTAGGTGAGGCTGCCGTTTTAGGTCTTAGTGCAGATAAGGATGCGGAACGCCACATACAGCGTGGCAGTGGCACCGTTCTCTGTTTTCAGGGTAAGCGTATCACCGGCCGAAAGAATAATCCGTTCGGCAGCGGGACTCCCGTTGTGCAACAGCTGCCCCGCGGTGCCGAGGTTGGAATGTAATATCCACACGCCACCTTTCGGGGATGCATGCAGCACACCGACAAGAACGGGATAGCCGGGAACGCCGCTAAGGCGCGAAACGGTACGTCCTTCTAACACCATGCTCCTGGCGGCATCTGCATCGGGGGCGAAATCTTTATGCCCCTGCACCCCGCTGAGACGCAACGCTTTGACGGCGACACTTTCCGTTTCCGGCTTCGACCTGGGCGGAATAGGCTTAGGCTTAGGCTTGGGCGGAATAGGCTCAGGCTTAGGCTTGGGCGGAATAGGCTTGCGCTTGCGCTCAGGATCTTCAGGGTCAGGTGGAATGGGCTTGCGCTCAGGATCTTCAGGCTCAGGTGGAATGGGCTTCTCCCTAAGCGTCTTTGAACTCCTCCAAAGAAGGAGAAGCCAAACGTGATACAGCATAATCAAGGGACAGACGATAGCCCCGATTATTGCAAATATCCCTTCCAACAAAACAAGCAGAATGAGAAAGAGCAGCAGCGAGAAGATAAGTACGAGACAGCCTAAGAACGATAATCCGAAACGAATGCCGCGATAGGTACCCAGCAGCATCCAGACCAAGCCAAAGCCTATCAGAACACAAATCCAATAAGTCGGCTGTTGAATCAGAAAGAGCTTTTGAAGGAAAGCGTCTCCCGGCAGGCAGTATACCACACCGTCTGTCATCCATGCAAAGGCTTGCGGTATGTTAACACTTCCCTTTTGAAGCAACACGTGAATCGGCGAAAAACAGGATTCCCCGCGCATCAGCTTTGTCGCATTACCTATCGGGTAAAGGATGCCATCCCACATCAGTACATTGAGGGCTGCCCAAAAGATGCGCGACTTGATGTTCCCCCCGACTTCTTCCCCCAAGAAAAACAACAATAAAAGCAGTGACGGCACAGCCAGCAGCGTCATGATGGTGCAATACACCAACACCATCCATACCATATCGTGTTGCGGATACATAGCGTGCAGAAAAAACTCGTTACATTTTCCTAACACAGAAGGCGAATGAGCGTCAAGCTCATTTTTCCTTTTTTTCTCCCGCATTTGCTTTTTCTGACACATGCTGTGTTTCTCCTACACCGCAGACGCGCCCAAACACATTTTGCCCTTTTTTTTGCGGCTTTTCACCTTGACGTTTTGTTAGGGGCTGTGTATGCTGGGGGTAAGGGGAATCCGGACCATACCGCACCGCCCCTGCCGATTTTTTCTCCCCATGAACACACCGAAAACAGACATCGCCGCTTTAACGGAAGCCATCCGCAACGACCGCCAACAAAAGTTTATTAACCTTGTGAACAACGGGGCGGATATCTTTGCCCACGATACCGAGGGTCACAGCCTGATGTGGCATGCCCGCCAATCGTCCAATCCCTTATTTGCAGACACGCTGAAACTGCTGGCCTCCGGAAAAGAGTTTTCGGAATTGCCGCCGCCTGCCGCACCCGCAAAAGCAGAGGAACCCGCCACTTCACCAGAACCGGAATCGACACCTGCTCCGCTCCCGCGCGTTCTCAACAAAGAGGAAAAGCAAGACTGCCTGCAAAGCATCCGCGCAAAACTGTTGATTTCCGATATACTCAGCGAGAAGGAAAAACAGATGATGCAGCAATTTTCGCTGAGCGAGTTTGAAAGCATCATCAACGCCAAGGATAAAAAGGGATTCACTTTGCTGGCACGTGCCGTTGAAGCCAAAGATGCCCTTCTCTGTAAAGATTTGCTGATGTATGGCGCAGAATATTCCCGCGGCTGGTTCATCTCTGAATGCCTCGTGGTCATTCTGTCCCACCCGATAAAATACCGTGACTTTTTGAACGAACATCCATCAGGGGATTCCGTTATGCTGAAGCGAGCCGTCGAGCTTAAGAAACAGGATATTGCAAAACTGATATGTGAGTTCCGCCCTATGGCGAAGTCTCAGTGGCGATTAGACCAGTTGTTATACGAGGCCTTGACCAAGTATATCAGAGAACAAGACGAACAGGTTAGAATTCTTATCGACCTTGGGGCAAATACGCGCAATGGATTTTATGGTATCCCCCCGATCATTTTGGCCGCCAAAGATGGACATTTTGAAATCATTAAGCTGCTTTTAGAACATGGGGCAGATGCCGATTCACGTGATTCTTCCGGCAGGAATCCGCTTATGCTTTGTCATAGCAATCCTGAAATGGTTAAGCTCCTCATAGAGCATGGTGCAGATGTTAATGCCCGGGATACTGATGGAAATACACCTCTGCATTATGCGGCTGAAGCGAGCGTTGATATTCATGATGACTTCAGAACAGCCGAATATCTCAGAGCACATGGCGCCGATTTTAATATGCCCAACAACAAAGGGAGAATGCCAAAAAGCATATTTCTAATGAACATGCTACGGATTCCTTTCTCATGTGTGTTGAATGTGCTCGGCTTTGTGTTTTTGTTTTTGATGATATATGGCTTTTGGAATGGATTTGGATACGCCGTCCAAAAGTATGGGGAGTGGATCATTAAGTATAGGGGGGAGTTTGCAATCCTACTTTCGGGGGCTGCTCTTTGGGGGCTGGTCAGAAGTATCATGGGGTTGAGAAAAGTTCTCTGAACCCAATAGTCACCCCTTTTCCGCTACACAGCACACCCGCCGCAGGTATTCTGCGGCGGGTTGATTGCATTCTTGGCGGGCGTTTTCCCTTTACGGTTGCGCGGGACCGCGTTGCCTTGCAGCGTCTATTCGCGTCTCTCTCGAGAATCCTCTTTGGTCATAGGATTGACGCGGCGGCTTTTTTCGTGTATGCTACAGGGCATGAGCGTTACCTTTGCAGCTCCCGCCAAAATCAATCTTTCCCTGCGTGTTTCCTCCAAGGTTCGTGAGGACGGGTTCCACAACGTGGATATCCTGATGGCTCCCATCGACTTGCAGGACGAGCTGGATTTTCACAACTCCCGCACCACCACGCTGCTGTGTGATACCCCCGGCGTGCCGACGGATGAGAGCAACCTCGTCGTCAAGGCCATTCGTGAGTTTGAAAAGGCCTACGGACGCAAAGCCAAGCAGCGTATCACGCTCACCAAGCGTATTCCTCACGGAGCGGGGCTGGGCGGCGGCTCGGCAGATGCCGCCATCACGCTGAAAGCGGTGAACGAGATTCTGGGCACGGGCTACGATGCCGAAGAGCTGCACGCCATGGCTGCCGCGCTGGGCAGCGATGTTCCTTTCTTCCTGAATCCTGTCATCTCCCGCTGCACCGGCCGCGGGGAGATTGTGACCCCTGTTCCCGAACTGGCGGACTGGACCAGCCCGCTGGTGCTCATTAAGCCGCAGTTCGGTGTCTCTACCCCCACGGCTTACAAGGGGCTGACCTGTTCCCGCCGCCACAAGAATGTCTCCTACGGCGCGCAACAGGTGGACGGCATCACGCTCGTGAACGAGCTGGAACGCCCTGTCTTTGCCAAGTTCCCCATCCTCGGTATGTGGAAGATGTGGCTGCTGGAGCAGGAAGGTGTGCGCGGCGCACTGATGAGCGGGTCGGGTTCCTCTCTCTTTGCCCTCACCGAAACCCCCGAACAGGCACAGGCCATTGCCGCCCGCGCCAAAGCCGAGCTTGATCCCACCCTGTTCACGCACTGCGGGTGGGTGAACCCGCAGGAGCGATAAAGGTTTGATGTTTGAAGTATTAAGTTAGGCACGCACCGCATGCAGGATGCTCGAAGATAGTAAAGAGTTTATTGAAACTTTAGAGATAAACAGAGGTCGGGACATGTCAGAACCCGATGCAGACGCTTTGCGTTGCGTGTAGAACGTGGCGTCAGCCACGCGAATTCAACACTTTATAAATTATAAATTAAAAATTATAAATATTGTATCTCTCCCCCATGCTTCCTCATTCCGCTACCGACCCTCTCAACCACCGCATTTTGTGCGTGGCGGAGGACTGTGTGAGCGGATTCCACGAAAAGCCTTTTGAGGCCATTGCGGCGGCGTGCGGGGTGGCAGAGGAAACGGTGCGGGAGCGGCTGTTGGCCATGTTACAGGCGGGTACCGTTCGCCGTGTGCGGCAGACCCTCTTGTCCACAAGCTTGGCAGAGGGCGCCTTGGTGGCGTGGCGCGTGGCGGAAGAAGATTTGGAAGCGGCCTACACATGGCTGCGCGATAACGACCCCTTCACGGGGCATGTGGTGCTGCGCCGTGCGGACGACCCCGCCGCCGCAGGGGCGGACTACCGCCTGTGGACGACGCTGAAAGTGCCGACAGGCTACGGCAGCTTGCAGGAGCACACGCAGTTGCTCGCCCGCATCATCCGTGCCGATGATGTGGTGTTGCTGCCTGTAGTGGGCATGTTCAGTCTCGGCGTGGGGCATGCCCGCCGCGCCAAGCTGCAACCCGGCGACAAGCTGCCCGAAGCCCCCGCCATGCAGGTACCCGCCCGCCCCGTGTTGAGCGAGGAGGAATGGGCGGTGCTGTTGAGCCTGAAAGAATCGTTAACGCCCGCCGAGTTTGTTTCCTGCCCGTGGGAGGGGCGCGCCCGCGCCCTCGGCATGAGCACGGAGCATTATTGCGCCGTCGCCGCCGCGCTGGACAAGCGCGGGGTCATCGGTCGTTTTGCCACCTTCCTTGACCACACAGGCAAGCCCAGCCGCGCGGCAGGCACAGGGGCGGCAGGTCTTTTCCATTGGACGGTACCCGCGGGCATGGAAGAGCGCGCAGGGGCAGAGGTAGGCCGCCACATCTGCATGACGCACTGCTACTGGCGCAGCGGCGGTGCCCCCTTCGGCGGCGCACAAATCATGGGTGTCACCCACGCCCCCACCCAAGCGGAAGTCTTAGCCCACAAAGCCGCCATCGATGCCCACCTCACCGCCTGCGGCATCCCCATCCTCCACACCACCGTCTTTTGGAGCGAGCGCGCCGAAATCCGCCCCAGCGAAATTTCGCCGCTGCGG
This sequence comes from Akkermansia sp., assembly GCA_045615585.1. Classification (GTDB taxonomy): domain Bacteria; phylum Verrucomicrobiota; class Verrucomicrobiia; order Verrucomicrobiales; family Akkermansiaceae; genus Akkermansia. The sequence continues at coordinate 190 of JAZLFB010000093.1, read as the reverse complement.
TATAAGGAGTGGAAAGAGAGACAATATTTATAATTTTTAATCATTGCCATCCCATAGAACGATTCGACAAATTAGGATTTGTCGAGATGATGCCAAGTGCAAATTGTTTTTCTCTGCGCCCCACAGGGGCGCACTAACCGGCACTACTTCATGTAGTGCCACAACGTTAACCCCACGTGTCAACGTGGGG
>JAZLFB010000092.1:0-21954 GCA_045615585.1 Akkermansia sp. | reverse complement strand
ACGTACAAGAACAGATTCACCGTCGCTCCGTAACCACCCTGCCATGCGGCAGGGTTATGGGGGGTGTAATGCCACCCGCCTTGTCCCCAATACTCACGTATTGGGCTAAAATTCTTATCGCCCAAGGGCTCGACAAAGGATACGCCTAAGGGCGCATCCATGCTTGCGCGGCTATGCCGCGCAAGACATCGACAAATCCCCATTTCCTCCATCGCTCGGCGGTTATAAAAATGTTTCCTTTTTTCAACAAAAAGTCATGCTTTGCGCTTGACAGGGGCGGGGCTTCTGGTATACTTTCGGCGCGTTAGGAAGCGTGCTTCCTATATGCGCAAGCAAGTCCTCTTATGGAACAACCGAAACACCTCAGTTACTTGGTCAAACTGCTGGCCGACCGACAGGAAACCGTCTTTACGCAAAAGGCGGGTCCCATTCCTGTGACGGCTCCGCAGTGCCGTTTGCTGATGTATTTGGAAAGCCGCAACGGTGAGCCTGTCTCGCAGCGCGAGCTGGAGCATTATCTGGGCGTGAGCCACACCACGGTGAAGGGGCTGTTGCAGCGTTTGGAAGAAAAGGGCTTTGTCCGCACCGCCTTTGACAGCGCGGACGGACGCGTGAAACACGCCTACCTGACCGATAAACACCGCCGCCTGCACAACGAATTTTCCAACATGGTGGTCGAATTTGAAAAAGAGCTTCTGGCGGGCTTCTCCGCCGAGGAATGTGAAACCCTGCGCAGCCTGTTGCAGCGGCTGTACAACAATCTTCTCCCCTAACCCCGAATCAACGAAAGATTTATTCAAGATGAAAGCGACTCAATTAGCAATGCTGGCCCTGAGCGGTCTTGTGGTGACAACGGCACTCGTGAGCTGCCGCGATGATGAAGCGCAAAAGGCGGCTGCTGCGGGTGCCGCCGCCATGCCTCCGCTGCGTGTGGGCGTGATGAACCTGTTGCAGCGCGATGTGGATGTGACGGAAGTGTGGTTCGGTCACCTGCGCGGTGTGGAGGAAACCGATATCCGCCCCGAAGTGAGCGGCAAGCTGCTGGAGCGCGTGTACAAGGACGGTACGCTGGTGCAGAAGGGTGATGTGCTGTTTGAGATTGACCCCGCTATTTACCGCGCGACCGTGGATCAGGCCTCTGCCGCCTTGGCTGCCGCCGAAGCCGCCGTGATGCAGGCGGAAGCCGCCGATGCCCGCGCCAAGCAGGACGTTGACCGCTATGCTCCCTTGGTGAAAACGGGTTCCGTGTCCGAAAAGATGTACACGGATGCCCAACAGGTGAAACGCCAGACCGCCGCCGCGCTCGCCGCCGCCCAGGCACAGGTGCAACAGGCCTATGCCGCGTTGGAGCTGGCGCGCATCAATCTTGACCGCTGCACCATCCGTGCGCCGTTCACGGGCTTGGCTTCCAAGTCCACGGTTTCCGTGGGCGAGCTGATTACCCCCGCGACCGTGGCGCCGCTGACCACCATGTCCTCCGTGGACCCCATCCGTGTGGATTTTGCCGTACCCGGCAAGGAGATGCTGGCCAAGGTGCTGGCTCCCGGTTACGATGCCAAGGGCGACCAAAGCCCCATCGGTGATTTTGAGCTGATTCTGGAGGACGGCTCCGTGTTTGAACACAAGGGGCATGTGGAGGCCGTGGACAGCGAAGTGAGCAAGACCACCGGCACGGTGAACTGCATTGGCCATGTACCCAACCCCGATACTAAGCTGCGCAGCGGTTCCGCCGTGCGTGTGCGTGCCAAGACAGGTGAAATTAAGGATGCCGTGCTGGTGCCTGTGCGCGCCCTTGTGGCTTCCATGAACCACCGTTATATCTATGTGGTGGCTCCCAACGGCACCCCGCTGGGCATTGATGTGCAGCCGGGGCAGGAGATGGTGTTGGACGTAGCCGACGGCACGGGCAAGGTTTCCCCCATTCTGATGCAGGTGGTGACGGGTACCGTGAAGCCCATTGCCGAAACGCTGAAAGAAGCGGGCATTGAAAACCTGACGGATGCTCAGTTGGTGGTGGAAGGCGGCAAGGGCGCCGACCGCTACGCCAAAATCAATTTCATGATGAAGCAGCAGGGGGTACCCGACAACTTCCCCGGTTTGAAGAAGCTGGTGCCGGTGCCGTTTGATTACAGCGCCCCCGCCTCTACCACGCCCTCGGTGACTGCTAAACAGAAGTAACACGCCATGAGTGCCTTTTTCATTAAACACCCCGTTATTGCCACGGTGATTGCCGTGGTGACAACGTTGCTGGGCTTGGTCTGTTTGGGTAATCTGCCCATTGCACAGTACCCGGAAATCACCCCGCGCACCATTGCGTTGGAGACGATGTTCCCCGGTGCCGATGCTCAGGCCGTGGCCGATTCCGTGGGTACGCCCTTGGAACGTGAAGTTTCCGGTGTGCAGGGTATGGACTACATGTCCTCCGTATCCTCCAACAACGGTGTGTACAGCCTGCAAATCGTCTTTAACCCCGAAACGGAACCCGACCTTGACCAGGTGTTCGCTAACATGCGCTACGGTCAGGCCCAGTCGCAGGTGCCGCGCGAGGTGCTGAACTCCGGCGTGACGGTGCGTCAGCGCCCCGGTCTGCCGCTCATGCTGTACTCGCTGACCTCTCCCGATGATTCCTTCAACGCCGTGGACCTTGCCAACTATGCACAGGTCAAGATGGTGGATGAACTGAAGCGCGTGGAAGGCGTGGGCGAGGTGACGGTGTACGGTGCCGGTCGCTACTCCATCCGCGTGTGGCTGGATACGGTCAAGATGGCCCATTTCAACATCTCCGTGGCAGAAGTGCAGGGGGCTATTGCCCAGCAGAACAACACCAACCCCGGCGGTAAAATCGGTGCCGACCCCGTTCCTGACGGTCAGGAAAAGACCATTGCCGTGCGCACGCAGGGTCGTCTCTCCGAGCCGCAGGAGTTCGAGGACATCGTGGTGCGTCAGGATGGTGATGAGTTCGTGTATCTGAAAGACATTGCCACCATTGAGCTGGGTGCCGATAACTACTCCGCCACGGGTCGAATCAACGGTAAAATCGCCGCCACGGTGGTGATTTTCCAATCCCCCGGCTCCAACGCCATTGAAACGGTGGACCGCGTGCGCACGCTGCTGGAAAAGCAGGCGAGCATCATGCCCATGGGTATTCAGGGTGAGCTGGCTCTGGATACGACCACCGCCGTGCGCTACTCGATTGAGGAAATCAAGCACACCTTTATCGAGGCTATCGTGCTGGTGGCTCTGGTGGTGTTCCTCTTCCTGCAAAGCTGGCGCGCCACGCTGATTCCCCTTATCGCCGTGCCTGTGTCGCTGGTGTCCACCTTCGCCGTGTTCCCGCTGCTGGGCTTCTCGCTCAATACCATCTCGCTGCTGGGTATGGTGCTGGCCATCGGTCTGGTGGTGGATGACGCCATTGTGGTGGTGGAAGCCGTGCAGCACCACATCGATAAGGGTGTACGCCCCCGCATGGCCGCCTTTGCCGCCATGCAGGAGGTGTCCGGACCCGTGATTGCCATTGCCTTGGTGCTGGCGGCGGTGTTCCTGCCCTCGCTCATGCTCAAGGGTATCACGGGCACGCTGTTCAAGCAGTTCGCCATTACCATTGCCGTGTCCATGTTGATTTCGGCGTTCAACGCCCTGACCCTTTCCCCCGCTCTGTGTGCGTTGCTGCTGAAACCCACGCCCAAGAACACGGACAACATGAACCTGCTCCAGCGCATCAATTTCTACACGCTGGGGCTGTTCTTCCGCGGCTTCAACCGCTGCTACGATGCCACCGCCAAGGTGTACACGGGCATTTGCGGCTGGCTGACCCGCTGGCTCATCGTTTCCATCCCGCTGCTCATCTGCCTGTGCGCGGCGGTGCAGCCGCTCGCCAAGATGGTGCCGCCCGCTTTCCTGCCCGATGAGGACCAAGGCTTCCTCTTGACTTGCTTGGTGGGTAAGTCGGACTCCTCCATCCAGATGACGATGGAGCAGGCCAAGAAGTTTGAACGCGCCCTGTGGGGCGGTGATGTAGGTGCCGACCCCGCCATTAAGCACGTGACTTCCGTGGTGGGTATCAACATTCTGAACTTCGTGCAGACCCCCGGTGCCTGTATCGCCTTCGTGGAATTGCAGGAGTGGAAAGACCGCCCCGAAACCGCACAGGAGGTGAAGGCCCGCATTGAAAAGCGCTTGGCCGCCGAGGTGTTTGACGGCGATGTGATGGTCTTTGCCCCGCCCGCCATTCCCGGTGTGGGTACGGGTAACGGCGTGACGATGATTCTCTCCGACTTGGAAGGGCAGGGCGTGTCCTACCTGTATGAACAGGTGCAGGCCTTTGAAACCGTGGCTCGCCAACGCCCGGAAGTGGGCATGTGCATCGACATGATGATGGCCGACTCTCCGCAGAAGTTCGTGAAGCTCGACAAGGAGAAGTGCAAGGCCTGTAAGGTGGACATCACCGCCGCCAACAACATTCTGGCCGCCTACAACGGTTCTTCCTTCGTCAACTTTTTCAACGCTTTCGGTCAGCAGTGGTCCGTCTATTTGCAGGCACAGGGTGCCGACCGTACCAATGTGGACAAGATGGAAGGCTTCTTTGTCACCAACGCCGTGGGCGAGCGCGTGCCGCTGGCCGCCTTGGTGGAGGTGAGCGACATTGCCGATACCGAGTTCGTGATGCACCACAACATCCGCAACTCCGCCAAGCTCAACATCATGCCCAAGCCGGGCGTGACCTCGCGCCAGCTGATGGAGGCCATGGAGGAAGTCTACGCGCAGACGATGGACCCCGCCAAAATCGGCATGGATTATCAGGATATGAGCTTCCAGGAAAATAAGGTGCGCCACAGCATCGGGCTGGGGGCTATCTTCGCCATGTCCGCCCTCTTTGCCTACCTCATCCTGACGGCTCTGTATGAGAAGTGGACGCTGCCGATGTCCGTGTTCCTGACCGTGCCCATCGCTGTGGTGGGTGCCTACGGCGGTCTTTACCTCATGCATCTGGAGCTGAACCTGTACGCTCAGGTGGGTCTGGTGATGTTGGTGGGTCTGGCCGCCAAGAACGCCATTCTGATTGTGGAGTTCGCCAACTTGGAGATGGAGCGCGGCAAGTCGCTGATGGAAGCGACGCTTTCCGCCGCCCGCCTGCGTCTGCGCCCCATTCTCATGACCTCGCTCGCGTTCATCCTCGGTTGTATTCCGTTGATGCTTTCCACGGGTTCGGGTGCCTTGGCGCGTAACTCCATCGGCACCGTGGTGGTGGCGGGTATGACCGTGGCCACCTGCGTGGGCGTGTTCCTCATCCCCTGTTCCTATGTGCTGGTGATGCGACTCTTCCGCATTAAATTCAAGCTGAACACGCTGGGTGAAGACCCCGATGAAGCCGAAGCCCGCGAATATTTGGCCGCGCATAAGAATGACGCAGAATAATCTACACAAAAACCGACAGAAACAGTAAACTGAACACAAAGTTTTAACCTATTCAACCGAACCATGAAAAAGATTGCCTTGATGAGCCTTGCCGCCACGCTGGCTTCCTGTTCTTTCGCCCCCCTGTGGGAGACTCCGCAGATGCCTGTGCCTGAGGAGTTCCGCGGTGCCCCCGCCACGGAAGCCTCTCTGGCCGACCTGCCTTGGCAGACGGTGCTGCACGATGCTCACTTGCAGGCCCTGCTTAACGATGTGCTGGTGAACAACCGCAGCATGGCCGCCATGCAACACAATGTGGAGATGGCACGCCATGCCGTGACCATCGCACAGGCACCGCTCTTCCCGTGGGCGGGTTACGGTGCCAACACCAGCAAGGGCATGAACTCCAGCGGCGGTGCGGGCATTGCCAAGATGTACGACAGCACCACGAACCCCGGCAGCATGCAGCTCAGCGCCTCGTGGGAGATTGACCTGTGGGGCAAGACCCGCAACGGTATCACCGCCGCCGAGGCCAACGCCATGGGTGCCGAAGAGCAGTTTAACAACCTGCGCCTTTCCCTGATGCGGCAGGTCGCCAACGGCTATCTGCAACTCATCATGCTGGATGAGCAGCTGAAGATTCAGCGCGCCGCCGTGCAGTCTTACCGCGAAACGCTGGAGCTCTTTAACAACCAGCTGGAAGGCGGTGTGGCCGACAACCTGCAAACCTCCTCCGCACAGGCCGACCTGTCCGCCGCCGAGGCACAGATTCCGAACTTGGAATCCCAGATTAACACGCTGGAGAACACGCTGTCCGCCCTTGCGGGCCGCATGCCCGGACCCATTGCCCGCAGCGGTAACATGCAGGCCTTTGCCGGTGCCAGCGGCGTGTCTGCGGGCATCCCCGCCAACGTGCTGGCCCGCCGCCCCGACATTCGCGCGGCAGAGCAGGAAATGCGCGCCGCCAATGCTGAAATCGGCGTAGCGATTGCCAACTACTTCCCCTCCATCAACCTGACGGGTGCCATGGGCTATGCCACGGCGGATTTGCGCCACTCTCTGCACGGCAAGACCTCCGGCTGGGGTGTGGGTGCCAACCTGACGGGTCCGCTCTTCCAAGCGGGGCAGCTGCGTGCCAACCAGCTCATGAAGCGTGAAGCTTTCTTTGCCGCCAAGGCCAACTACGAGAATACGGTGTTCAATGCCATGTCGGAAATCTCCGCCACCCTCGTGCACCGCCGTCATCTCAAGGAGATGATTGCCAAGCAGGAGCAGGCTGTGTCCGCCGCCGAAGAAAGTGTGCGCCTCTCCCGCATTCGCTTCACCGCGGGTGAATCCAGCTACTACGAAGTGCTGACCTCTCAGCGTCAGCTCTTCCCCGCCCAGCTGCAGCTGGCGGCCTATCGCTGCGAGTACGCCTCCTGCATCCCCACCCTGTACACCCAGTTGGGTGGCGGTTGGGGCAAGTAAAGGTCCGCTCCTCTGTTTTTTTCGCCCCCTGTCCGACAAGTCGGACAGGGGGGGGTTTTTTTACCCCGAATGTCGAGCCTTCCGCCGCCGCGCTTTGTGCCTCTTTTCCCGCCAAAGCTGCGCCGAGATAAGCCGCTGCTGAATGTGAAGATATGCGCCCTTTCGGGTACCATGAAACCGCGTGTGTGAGTGCTCATCGGGTGTGAGTACACCCGCAGTGGGGAGTGTTTTTCGGGTTACATGCAACCGCGTGCGCAGGTGCTCATCGGGTGTGAGTACACCTGCGGTGAGTGATGTTTTCGGGTACCATGAAACCGCGTGTGCGAGTGCTCATCGGGTGTGAGTACACCCGCGGTGGCGGCGCGAGGGAGGCGGGTAGTGCGGAGATAATGGAAAAGCCCGCTCGAGGTGGAGCCGAGCGGGCTTTTCCGGACGGAAAACGCCACCGAAACGGTGGCGTTTTGAACATTATGCGTGGTGTTTCTTGGTGCGGTGGAAATCCAGCAGAGCCAGTTGCTTGGCAATGGCGGCTTCCAAGCGCGTCTGTTCCTCGCGGGAGAGGACGGAGGCGCGGTTTTTGAGAGCCTCTTGGGCACGCTGAAGAGCTTTTTCGACGGAGTCGGTGTCGATGTCGGCTGCCTCCAGCGCGGTGTCCGTTACCAGCAGCACTTCATCGTGCTCCACCTGCAGGAAACCGCCGCCGATAAAGAGACTCTTCTGTTCCTGCCCTGCGGGGCGGTAGGTCAGCTCTCCGTTGGCTACGGAGGTAATCAAATCCGCGTGCCCCGGCAGAATCTCCATGATACCCTCCGTGGCGGGGACGGAGATGTCTACGACCTCCGTCTCCAACGCCGTGCGCAGGGGCGTGATGATTTTGAAATGCATGGCCATGGTGTGAGGGGCGGGGTGGAATGATTACGACTTCTCTACGGTGTCAATGCCGCCCTTCATGTAGAAGTTGCCTTCGGGTACGGCATCCCACTTGCCATCAAGGATTTCACCGAAACCGCGCACGGTTTCCGCCACGGGAACGTACTGACCCTTGATGCCCGTGAACACCTCTGCCACGCTGAACGGCTGGGAGAGGAAACGCTGAATCTTACGGGCGCGGCTCACCGTCAGCTTATCGGCTTCGGAGAGTTCGTCCATACCCAGAATGGCAATCATGTCTTGCAGGTCCTTGTAGCGTTGCAGCGTCTGCTGCACGCCGCGAGCCACGCGGTAGTGCTCCTCGCCCACCAGCTCAGGGCTGAGAGCCTTGGAGGTGGAAGCCAGCGGGTCCACGGCGGGGTAGATACCCTGGGCGGCCAGCGCACGTTCCAGCACCACGGTGGAGTCAAGGTGAGAGAAGGTGGTGGCGGGGGCGGGGTCGGTCAAGTCGTCAGCGGGCACGTACACAGCCTGCATGGACGTGATGGAACCCTTGCGGGTGGAGGTAATACGCTCCTGCAAGCCGGCCATTTCTTCGGCAAGGTTGGGCTGGTAACCCACGGCGGAGGGGGTACGACCCAGAAGGGCGGACACCTCGGAACCGGCCTGAGAGAAACGGAAGATGTTGTCCACGAACAGCAGCACGTCGCGGTTCTCTTCATCGCGGAAGTATTCGGACATGGACAGGGCGGACAGAGCCACGCGCAGACGGGCACCCGGAGGCTCGTTCATCTGACCGTAAACGAGCGCCACCTTGGAGTTTTCGGGGTGCTCTTGGTCGATAACGCCGGATTCGGACATTTCGTTGTAGAAGTCGTTACCCTCACGCGTGCGTTCACCCACACCGGCGAACACGGACAGACCGGAGTGCGCCTTGGCGATGTTGTTAATCAGCTCCATGATGAGCACGGTCTTGCCCACACCGGCGCCGCCGAAGGAACCGGCCTTACCGCCCTTCAGGAAGGGGCAGATGAGGTCAATCACCTTGATGCCGGATTCCAGCACCTCGGAGGACGTAGCCTGTTCCTCCAAGCTGGGGGCTTCGCGGTGAATGGGGTAGTGCTTCACGTCATCCAGCTGGCCCTTTTCATCCACGGTTTCACCCAGCACGTTGAAGATACGACCCAGAACCTTGGGACCCACGGGTACGGAGATGGGCGCACCTGTGTCCACCACATCCATGCCGCGCTTCAGACCGTCCGTAGAGCTCATGGCCACGGTGCGGACCCAGCCGTCGGTCAGGTGTTGTTCCACCTCCAGCACGAGGTGGCGGGCTTCGCCGTCCACCGTGTAATCCACGGTCAGGGCGTTGAAAAGGGCGGGCATTTCCGCTTGGGAGAAATCGACGTCTACCACGGCGCCGATAATCTGAACGATTTTACCTGTGTTCATAAATTAAGTGTTTTGTTTGAAGATTTTTTGTGTTGTTTTGGTAAACTGATGTTTGCCGCGGGATAAAGATTCGAGAGAAGAAAATTACTCCATGGCCTTCATGGCGGTGGTGATTTCCAACAACTCGTTGGTAATCTGCGTCTGACGCGCCTTGTTATATTCCAGCGTCAGGTCGCCGATGAGGGTCTTGGCGTTCTCCGTAGCGGACTTCATGGCCACCATTCGGGCGGACTGTTCCGAGGCCTTGCCCTCCAGCACCATTTGCGTGAGCAGGTTGGCAAAGTAGAGCGGCAGAATGGAGTTGAGCAAATCCCCCGCGGTCGGTTCCAGCAGGAAGTTTGCGTTCGTTTCATCGGGAATGTCATCCTGCTCCGCCACGGTCAGCAGCTCCTCTGCCGTGATGGGCAGCAGCTGCGTGATGCGCGGCTTCTGCACCATGACGTTGATGAACTTCTGGTAGGCCACCGTTACGGTGTTGTAGGTGCCGTCCGTAAAGCCCTTGCGGATGTAATCCATGATGGGCTTCAGCTCGGCTTCACCGAAATCATCCCCAAGGCTGAAGGAGGCGACCAGATTGCGCCCTGTGCGGGCGAACTGCGGGTTGAGCTTGGCACCGATGGTGATGTAGTCCGCATCGGCGGGGCAGGCGGTAAGCACCTCTTTGAACAGGTTGGCATTCAGACCGCCGCACAGGCCGCGGTCGGTGTTGATGACAACCACAAGGGGTTTGCCTGCGGTGCGCTGCTGCATGAGCGCAGACGTGCTCTCGGCAATGGTGTCTTGCAGGTGTTTGAACACGTTGGCAAGGGCGCTGATGTAGGCGCGCCCTGCCAATGCAAGCTCCTGAGCACGGCGCATCTTGGCAGACGCAACCATCTGCATCGCCTTGGTAATCTGCGATGTGTTGCGTACCGACTTGATGCGGCGTTTGATGTCTCTCAGGCTGGCCATGGGGTTACTTCTTCAGGCGGGATTTGAATGAGGTCATGAACTCCTTGAGGCGGGCGTCGATGTCGTCCGTGAGGGCTTTCTCCGTCTCAATGGCGGTCAGCAGCTCGGCGGCGTTGACGCGGGCGTCCTCTTCCATTTCGGTACGCACGCGGCGGATGTCTTCCACCGCCACATCATCAAGGAAGCCGCGCTGGATGGCGTAGAGGTTGATGACCTCAATACCGAGGCTCTTAGGCTCGTACTGACCCTGCTTGAACAGCTCCACAATGCGGCGACCGCGTTCCAGCTTGGCCTTGGTGGCGGCATCGAGGTCGGAGCCGAACTGGGCGAACGCCTGCAATTCTTCGAACTGGGCGAGGTCGAGCTTCACGGAACCGGCGAGCTTCTTCACAATCTTGGTCTGGGCGCTGGAACCCACGCGGCTCACGGAGATACCCACGTTGATGGCGGGGCGGACACCCTGATAGAAGAGGTCGGTATCAAGGAAAATCTGACCGTCGGTAATGGAAATCACGTTCGTGGGAATGTAGGCGGACACGTCGCCGGCCTGCGTTTCAATCACGGGCAGAGCCGTGAGGGAACCGCCCTTACGACCGCCCTGCGTGTTGATGCGGGCGGCGCGTTCCAGCAGGCGGCTGTGCAGGTAGAACACATCACCGGGGTAAGCCTCACGACCGGAGGGGCGGCGCAGAATGAGCGACACCTGACGGTAGGCCACGGCGTGCTTGGAGAGGTCATCGTACACGATGAGGGCATCCTGACCCTGATCCATGAAGTACTCACCCATGGCGCAACCGGCGTAGGGGGCAAGGTACTGCATGGCGGCGGAGTCGGAGGCGGAAGCCACCACGATGATGGAGTAGGGCAGGGCGCCGCTTTCCTCCAACTTGGCGACAAGGCGGGAGACGTTGGCGCGCTTCTGACCGATGGCCACGTAGATGCTGTAAAGCGGGCGGTAACCTTCCGCACCCTCGTACTTCTTGTTCTGGTTGGCTTGGGAGATGATGGTGTCGATGGCAAGGGCGGTCTTACCCGTGGAGCGGTCACCGATAATCAGCTCGCGCTGACCGCGACCGATGGGAATCATGGCATCGATGGGCAGGATACCTGTCTGCACAGGCTGGCTCACACCCTGACGAGAGATGATACCCGAAGCAATCTTTTCAACAGGATAGTAGGCGGCAGCCTCAATGGGGCCCTTGCCGTCCAGCGGGTTGCCCAGCGTATCCACCACGCGACCCAGCAGACCGGGACCCACGGGCACCTGCAACAGGCGACCCGTGGTCTTGCAGGTATCGCCCTCTCTGAGGTGGGAGCCGGAGCCGAGCAACACGGCGCCGACCTCGTTCTCTTCAAGGTTCATGGCCAACCCCATCACGCCGCCGGGGAATTCAATCATTTCGCTGAGCATGGCGTTGCTCAGGCCCTCAATGCGGGCGACGCCATCACCGATGGCTTTGATGGTGCCCACGTTTTCGGAAACGGTGGCGGCGGTTGCGTTGCGGATTTGCGCTTCAAGTTCTTGTACGATATTGCTCATACGCGGTAGATATTAAGTGTTTGTAAGATGGTAATGGTAAGAGGGATTAGGAAAGGGCGGCAAGGCGGTCGATGCGGGATTTGACGGAGGCATCCGTCACTTCATCGCCCACTTTCACGGTCATGCCCGCAATCAGGGCGGGGTCGGTCTGCCAGTCGTAATGCAGCCCTGTGTGCTTGGCGTCCAGCTTGGCCTGCACGGCGGCTTTCTCGGCATCGGTCAGCGGCACGGCACTGGTGACGATGGCGGTGTGGCGGGCGGTCTCCAGACGCACCAGCTCCTTAAAAGCGGTGAGAAGCGCCAGCGCGTTGCGCGGCTTGCCCTCGGCGATACCCGCCGCCACGCGGCGCACGGTATCCTCGTTCAGCAAGCCGTCCGCACCCGTGCAAAGGCGCATCAGTCGGCGAGCCTGTGCCTGTACTTCCTTGGTAATCTTCATAACGGCGTTTCGGATATCTCGCGCGGCAACGCCGCGCCTAACTTCAAACTTTATAAATTATAAATTATAAATTATAAATTATAAATCGCTTACAGCGCCTTAATCGCCTCTTCGTTAATCTTGCGGTGGTCTTCCTCTGTCAGCACCTTGCCTGTCACTTGGGCGGTGGCGGCGGCAACAAGGCGGGTGAACTCACCCTTCAGGGCGTCCTTTTCCTTTTGGGCATCCAGTGCGGCCTGCTTGTGGGCGTTTTCAATCACCGTGCGGGCTTCGGCGGAGGCTTTGTCAGACAGCTCCTGCTGCAGCTTGGCGGCGGTCTGCTTGGCGTGCTCCAGCTCCTTCTTGCCGCTCTCGCGGGCCTCATCCAGAATCTTGGCACTGCTTTCCTTTACTTCGGCCAGTTCTTTTTGGCTTTGGGCGTGCATGGCTTCGCCTTCCTCAATGCGCTGGCGGCGTTCTTCGAGGATGCTCATCACGGGCTTGATGCCGAACTTCACCACGACCGTCACCATGATGATAAAGGCGATGGTGTGGGCGATGAAGATATCGGTGTGAATGCCGAAATCTTCCATGATATTAGAGGCTAACAGATGTGTCATCGTGTATTGGCTTGGTTAAGTGGTTCTTTCTGCGGGATAGCCCCGCCGCAGTCGGGGGTAAACAGGGGAAAGGGGGCGGTACCGCACCCCGACCTTGCGGCGGGGGTGCGGTACGGTTTGGGGTTAGGCCTTGCCGATAAGGATGGCAACGAAGGCGCAACCTTCCACCAGAGCGGCGAGCACGATGGAGATGGTCAGCACCTTACCGAACGAGGCAGGATTGCGGCCGATGGACTCAGCGGCTTTAGCACCAATAAGACCGATGCCGAGACCGGCACCGACAGCGGCAAGACCTGCACCAATGGCGGGAATCATAATAATGTATGTTTTGGTTTGTTGTTGTTGTTTATTGCGGAACCTGCAACCTCACGTGTTTACTCCATGAACAGCGGCAGGAAGTTGTTTTCTTGAGGGCGGATGCCCTTGGGAAAGGTTTTCTTGGTGTGTGCGGGGTTAGGCGTGTTCTTCTTCTTCCTCTTCGCCGCCGACCTGTGTCTTGAGGAACAGGCAGGTCAGCATCAGGAACACCAGAGCCTGCACAAAGCCCACCAGCACCTCCATGAACATGAAGGGCAGCAGGGCAAGGAAGCTGGCGGAACCCATCTGCTCCACAATGGCTTCACCGGCGTAGATGTTGCCGAAAAGACGGGCGGCCAGAGCCACGGGACGCACGCAGATGGAAAGGATTTCAATAACGCCCACAAAGAAGAAGATGGGCATGAGGGCGTATTTCAGGAAGCCTGTGAGGCCGCCCTTGGGGCCGAAGGTATGGACGAGGAAGTGCCACGGACCCTGCTCGCGCATGACCCAGATGAACCACAGGATGGCGTAGCCGAAACCGAGGAAGACCGTGGTGTTGAGGTCGGCATTGGCACCGCGCAGCAGCGGCTGCCCCTTGTAGGTGATTTCACCCACGCCGGGGATAAGCCCCATGTAGTTGCTCACCAGAATGAGCAGGAACACGGTGGCAAAGTACCAGAAGTACTTGCGCGCAAGGTATTTGCCTGTCAGCCCTTCCACAAAGTTGTACAGGGTTTCAAACACCCATTCCACAAAGTTCTGCATGCCGTGGGGAATGCGCTCGCGTTTGCGGGTGGAGAGCATCAGGAATGCGGAGAGCACGATAACCGCCGCCACCAGCATGATGAGGGAGTTGTTGATGGGCAGGGAGTGCCCCTCCCAGAAAGGAATATCGATGTTCCACAACACCGGGGCATCGGCAGACAAGCCCTCGTGACCGCCCTCGGAAGCCTGTGCAACACCCGTTGCCAACAGACAGAACGCCATAAAATGATGAAGGAGAGATTTCATGTGATTTCTAAATCTAGCACCTTTTTTTCGCGGGTGCAAGTCAAAAGGGTGTGACTTTGTGAACAAATTTTTGTCGGGGCGCAAAAAACGCCCGCAGTATGGCGGGCGTGGGTGAAAAGAGGGTTATTCATGGGGTAAAATCAGTAGGGAACGGGTTTCCCCCCGCGCTCTTGCAGCCCGCGTTTCATGTTTTCGCGCATGAGCTGCCCTTGGCGGCTTGTCTCGCCCTCGGGCGTGTTGCAGTAGACGTAGATGCCCACCTTGCGCCCCTCGCGGACAAGTGCCCAGTGCTCCAAGGGCTGGGTGTGACCCTCGGGGTAGAAGGGCTTGAGCTTTTGCAGCACGGCCGGTTCTTCTTCCCAATGGCGTTCTTCAGCAATATCGGTGTCCACCAGTTTCAGGCGCCCGTTGTTAATCCATGCATCAAGGATGACGATGTTCGGCCACCCGCCGTCCTTGGCTGCAAGGTACACGCAGTGGTGTTCGGAACCCCTGGCACGGTCCATGACCCCGCAGCCGATGCGGAAGAAATGCAGCGGGCGGCGGCGCAGCTCGCGGTACATGTCATGCTGGTAATGCCAGCAGAGCCCGCGCTCTTTCCAGCTGTCTTTGCTGTTGACCTGCATGTTGTTGAACCAGCCTTTGAGGCTGGGGTTGTTGTGGCGGGCAATGGCGGCGGCACCCTTGTAGGCGGTGTCGGCCAGCCAGCGGGCTTCTGCCTGTGCGGCGGGGTCGCTTTGCTGTTGCGGCGGCAGGAAGGTGAGGAGCTGCTCTGCCAGCTTGAGGCGGCGTTCCTCTATACGCGGCGTATCGGCGTAGCCCGCGGGCGGGGCGTGCAGACACCCCACTGCCGACAGGCACAACACACAGAGCAGAAGCAGACGGAACGGCATGGCTCGCATCAGTAGTTGGTGGGGGAGTCAGGGTGCTCCAGCATGCCGCGTTGGATGTTCTCGTACATACGGAAATACTGCGGAGCAGAGGTCGAACCCTCATCGAAGCAGCCCTGATAGTCACCCTTGGGTCCGCGAATCACGCTCCAGAACTCGATGGGGCGGTCGTGTCCCTCCGGATAGTAGGTGCTCTGCACATGTCCGACGGAGGGTAAGTCTTTCCAACGCTTGGGGTTGAGGGTGCGTGCGTCATCCACCACGAGACGCCCGTTATATTTCCACGCGTCCAGCATCCAAGCGTTCGGCCATTCGCCCCCCTTGGCGGCGATGTAGATGCAGTTGTGTTCGGAGCGTTCGGCGGCATCGCGCACGCAGCAGCCGATGCGGAAGAAGTGCAGCGGGCGGCGGCGCAGCTCGCGGTACATGTCGTGCTGGTAATGCCAGCACAGCCCGCGGTCTTGCAGACGCGTGTTGATGAGGGCGTTGCCGAACCAGCCGGGCATGCAGGAATCGTTGACGCGCGAGATGCCCGCAGCGGCCTTGTAGGCGGTGTCGGCCAGCCACGTGGCTTCATCGCGCGCGGCTTGGCTCGATTGCTGTTCTTTGGGCAGCAGTGTCAGCAAGTGGGCTTTCAGGGTGGCTCGCTTGGTGGTGACAGCGGGGGTGTAGGGGTAGGTGGCGGCAGGGGGCAGACAGCTTGTGAGTGTCATGCCGAACAGGAGGATGGTCAGAAGGCGTTTCATGCGCGGTTACGAGCAGCATTCTAACACAGCAGACCGATGGAGACAAGCAGATATCGAGCGCGTTGTGTCAAACGGACATACGTTTTGCTGCAGCCGCCAGTCCGCGGAAGGTGAGCAGCGGGTCTACATTATCAATCACCTCGGGCAGATGGCGGGCCAGTAGCGGGGCATCGCCGCCCGTGACGATGACATGGGGGCGCGTGCCGAGTTCGCGGGTGAGGGTAGACAGAATTTCGCGCACGGAGCCGATAAAGCCGTACAGCAGCCCGCTTTGCAGAGCGGACGGCGTGTCGGTGCCGAGGACGTTTGCTTGCTCGTTGAGGGGGGCTTCGGGCAGCTGGGCGGTGTTGCGGTGAAGACTGCTGCGCAGGGTGGGCAGACCGGGGGCAATGACACCGCCGAGGAAACGGCGAGTGGCGTTTTCTGCCGTTACGACATCGAAAGTGACGGCGGTGCCCGCGTCGACCGCTACGGCGGGCAGGGGACAGTCGGCAGGGATGCCCGCGGTGTTGGCCACGCGGTCGGCACCGAGCGTGCGGCTGTAAGCGGAGAAGTCGATGCCTGTGTCGCTTTCGGGTGTCAGAAAGTGCAGGGGCACGGAGGTGAAAAATTGTTCAAAGGCGGCGCGGCAGGCAGGTACGACGGAGGCGATGAGCACGGCATCGTAGCACCATGCGTCCAAGAGTTGTTTCAGAGCTGCGGGGCTGACATCTGCGGTGGACAGCACGGCGGAGGATGGGGAGAGTGCTCCGTTCCGACACAACAGGAACTTGGTGCGTCCGTTGGAGTTATCAATCAACAGCCATGTACGGGTGGTGCTCATGAGAAGAATCTCGTTTCTATCGCGTCGGCGATGCGGGCGGCAGCCCCGCTGCGGCGCGTGTTGCGGATGGCTTGGCGGCAAGCAGACCACCCCTGCGCGGAGGAGAGGCGTTGCAGGGCGTGCATCAAATCTGCCGTGCTGTGAATGCGCTGCCCCGCGCCGTCCTGTTGCATCAGCTCTTGGTTGCCCTGTTCCTGCCCCGGCAGGGCGTAGTTGACGAGCATGGGCAGCTCGGTGCAGTAACATTCAAACAGGGTGGCGGCACCCGCCTTGCCGATGTAGACGTGCGCGGCGCGCATGAGTTCGGACATCTTCTCGCTGTGGTGCAGCAGGGTGAGCCGACCGCTCTTTAGTTCTGCCGTAAAATATCTGCGGAAGAGGGGGAGAAAATCCCCCGCTAAAACGGTGAGATGAGCTTGCGGAAAACGGTCGAGAATAGCCTGAACCTGCTCCAGCGAACGCCGCTTGCTGATGTAGCAGGCGTAAATGATGCGGAAGTCTTTTTCAGAGGGCGGCGGCAGTGCGGCGTTAGGGGTAAAAGCGCGTCGCACGGGGAAGCCCGCCGCCTGTACCTTGTCGGCGGTCAGCCCATAGCGGTCGCAGACCTGCTGCTGCGAAAGGTCATCGGGTACAAAGACCAGCGGGGCCTGAGATTTCATCCACGGGCTGCTGATGGTGAGGGCATCTGTAACGACCATCGCGTAGGGGACACGATAACGACCGCGGGCGGCGATGTCGTCCAGCATGTAGGCGAAGAGCGGGTAGGTGCAGATGACGAGGCTGGGGCGGAAGCTGACGAGGGCTTCCTCTACCGCAGCTGTTGCGCCGCGCAGTGCGGGCCAACGGACGCAGTAGCGCCAGTCTGCCGTTTCTGTCATGTCGTAGGTGAAGGCCCACAGCTCGGGCGCGCGGCGCACGCAGAAGGCGTAGTACGCTTGAGAGATGCCGAAAAGCAGGGGGTGCGCTGCAGCACAGGGGTCAAGCGTGCGGCATTCCCAACCGCGCGCGGCGTATTCCTCTGCCAGCGCGGCGGCAGCTGAGTGGTGTCCCTGACCGTAGCCGACAGAGAGCAACAGTAGCTTTTTCGGATGCGTTTCAGCTGCCATGACAGGTGGAACAGGTTGGCGGTATAATAGCAAAAAGGGCTTCGGTCGGTCAACCGAAGCCCTGAAAGAAGAGAGGGTTCAGACTAGGGCCCGATGTGGTCGGGGCGGGGTTCGAACGCGCCGCGGCGGGGAACGTGAATCACATCGCTGGGCTGCAGCTTGATGGCGCGGTCGCGTGCGCTGAAGTAGTCGTAGGTGCGGGTCACGGTTCCGCGGGTAATCTGAATCTTGCGGGAACCATAGTCGGTGATGTCACCACAGTCAAGCAGAGCTTCAATAAGGGTGATACCTTCGCGATAAGGCAGATTCTTCTTAGTGCCGACATAGCCGGACACCATGATGAAACGAGTGTCAACACCCACCTCGCCCTTGTTACCGACCTGTACCTGAACAATGGGGTCAGAGTAAATCTTCTCGGCAAGATAACGGCTGCGGATGCTGTTTTCAATGGCGCGGGCCGTCATCCCGTCCACCTTGACGCGCCCCTTGAGGTAGGGCATGGCAATCGTACCGTCCGTACGGTCAACTTTATACTCGCCGTTGACACTGCCTGTGTCTTCGGCCGGAATATTTTTCAGGGTCACCGTAATAGGCGCACCGCGCATGGCTTTTGCTTCGGTAGCTTCATTTTGCGCGAAGACGGGCTGCACCAAAACGGCAGCTGCCAGCGCAAAAAAGAGTTGTTTAAACAGATTCATGGAATGTGAATATAGAATTAATACAGGTCGTCGGAGTTGTTTTCCTGCTGGGCAACGGGTTGCTCTGTCACTGTGCTGTGATGATGGTGTGAGACCCGCTCTTCCTCAACAGCGACAGCAGTGTCTGCGGCGCTTTCAATGGGCTTGACGGAATTCTTGGAAACCGGCTCTTTGCGCTTGGACTTGGAGTAGTAAGAGTAGTATGTGGTGTAGTACTGGTACTGCGTATCGCCGCTGATGTCCACATTGTTCATGACCAAACCCATGAGCTGGCCGCCCGCATTCTGAATGAGCTGCTTGGAGCGTTGCAGAGCCTTGCGGGGCATCTTGCTGGGTTGAAGCACCAGTAGCGTGGCATCGGCCTTGCTGACGAGCAGTGAGGCATCGGATACGCCCAGAATGGGCGGGGAGTCGAAGAGTACGATATCGAACTTCTTGGAAACCTCGGCAATCAGGCGCTCCATGCGGTAGGAACCGATGAGACCGGAGGGGTCCACGGGAATCGGACCGGAGGGCATGAGGTAGAGGTTCGGCTCGCTGGTTTGGAAGATGGTTTCCTGCAGCTCTTTACCGCCGGTCAAATAGTTGGACAGACCCACGCTGCTCTTCAGCTCGGCATAGCGCGCCAGACGGGGACGGCGCAAGTCGGCGTCAATCATCAGCGTGCTGTAACCGGCCTGGGCGAATACGTAAGCGAGGTTGCTCAGGGTGGTGGTTTTACCTTCACCGGCGTTGGCGGATACCACGGCAAAGGTGGTCGCCTTGAAGAGCGCCTTCTTCAGCTCGATATTCGTGCGCAGAATGCGGTAAGCTTCGGCATCGGGGCTGTCATTGCCCTGCAGAATCAACAGACCCGCATCTTGCGGAATGACACCCAGAACGGGCAGACCGAGGCTGCGTTCAGCATCTTCCAGCGTTTTGATGGAGGTGTCGAAGTAGTTGTAGATGAAGGCAACAACAATACCCAGAATGAGACCGGCCACGGCGCCGATAATCAAGTTCAGCTTGTACTTGGGGCTGCTGGGGGCGGTAGCGACCAAGGGCTTATTGTAGACTTTCAGACAGATGCGCGGGGTCATCATGCGCATCTTGTCCGCAATGTAGTCGTTTTCGAGTTTGTCGTAACGCTGTTTTTCTGCAGAGTACTCCTGCAGAGCAGACTGCACTTTCTGGTCTTCCAGTGTTTTGTCACGCAGTCGATCCTTGGAATCGTTGAAACGGCGCTGCACATCCTGAAGCTCGGATTTCTTTACATCCAACTGGTCAATCATGGCATCGCGCATGCCGACCAGTTCTTCATACAACTGTTCGCGGGTTTTCTTGTGCTGCTCATCCATGCGCAGCACGGTGGGGTGTAGCTCGCCGTAGCCGCTCAACAGCATCTGAGCGCGCTCGTTTTCCTCTTTGGTGTACTGCTCATTGAGCTGACGCACTTTGTCAGAACAGTAGGATTCGGCAGTAAGAAGACCGGTGCGGGTGACGTAGCTCAACAGCTCGGCATCCTTCAGGTTCTGTAATTTGCTGATATGAACGGTCATCTCAGCAATCTGCGATTCCAAGGCAAGTTTTTGCGTGTTGTGCTGGTTAAGGGTTTGCTCTTCAGACCCGGTAGACTGAGGGCTTGCAGAACCGTTATTGTTCCAGACGCCTTGAATGTACTTGCCGGAACGAATGTACTGGCGCACGACATCGGCCTTGCGTTCCAGTTCATCCTGACGGGAACGGAGCACCTCATAACGCTTGTTGATAGCTTCGCTGATGATGGCATTTTCGTCAGCTTCGCGCAGTTCCTTGTAGCAGTCGGGTACCGCCTCGCATATCTGTTGGGCAACGCGGGGGTCGGAGTTGGTGACAGTGATATCAACCAAGTCTGTGTTGGTGCGGGGGTCCACCTTAATCATGCCGGAGAGCATGGCTGCTGCCGTGTTCTCGTCCACCTGCCAGTCTGCAGGAAGATTGAGCTTGTTAGCAACGGCAATCAGATTTTGCTGAGAGACCAGAATCTCAAATTGGGTCTGCATGTAGGAGCCGCCACCTCGCGCCACCGTTTGGATGGGGTTGGCATCTGCGTTGGTGGTGACGTTGATGAGATCATTGGGAGGCATGATCTCGAAGGTCATTGAACTGGTGTACTTAGGCGTTTGCAGACGGGTAATGATGGCGCTGCTCACGAACACGAGAAGGAAGACAAGAAGCGCTTCCTTCCAGCGGCTCTTCATGATTTGGAAGTAGTCCTGCGCGTGCAGAACTACTTCCTCCTGTTTAATATTCAAATCCATGTGCGTTGTGGTGTGCTGATGCCGTGAACCTTCGAAAGTTTAGAACGAATAGTTGAGTCCGGCAGAAGTGTTCAGACGGTTGTAGCTGTATTTGCCGCGCTCACGGTCATAATCCGAATGGCTGAAGTTCAGATTGAGATTGCCTGTCAGTGTGTCTGTAAATTTGTAGGTCATGCCGACGGTGAAGTCATAGGTAATCTTATCTTCGTTGGCCATACCATGCTGCCCGCCGCTGTAATGGCTGGTGTACAGCGAGGTGCCGAAATTGTAGCTGACAACAGGGGTGAGGATATAGGTGCAACGGATGCCGTTACGCCATGTATAGACGTTCTTGTAGCTCGAGCCAAAACCGCGGTAGGAGTCGGTGTTTTCGTTGCTGAAGTGAGTGTAGAAGTTGACGTTAAGACCCTCGGTGACTTTTCGATTGTAGCCGCCCGAAAGAGTCGGACTGCATGTAAGATCACCCTTGAATTTCTTTGCTTGAACACCCAGTGTTGCATTCATGCTGGATACCGGGGTTAACGAATGATTAAAGCCAACGGTGCCGCTGTAACTTTGAGTGTTGACGCCGTATGTGCGTAATTCTTCTCGGGCAGAGAAGTTGACGTTATAGCTTGTGCGGTCGGATTCTCGATAAGAGAGCCCGGTGTTCAGGCTGATGTATTGGCGGTTATCGTTCCATCCCGTAGAGGAACCCGAGGTGTACTTTGTGCCGGAGTAATTGCCGCCGATATTCCAGCTCCAACGGGAATCAATGGCTTGACTGTACGTGTTATGCACATTCCATGTGAAGCAGTCGCCACGGCGCCCGTGGTTGGAGTAGGAATCATCGTATTCCGGCTCCGGTCTGTATGTCAGAGATACGGAAGTGTTGTTTTGACTCTGCGCGCTGAACGAGTGGGACATGCGAGCGGATAAACCGCAGTCTGCATGCCACTTTTGCCCGCCGTGGTCATCGCTGTCAAAGTAGTATGTAGCACCGGCGTGTGCACTGTAGGAAATCTTGTCTACTGACTCAATGTCACTATAAGAGGAAGAGAGGTGTGCATTGGTGTAGGCGCTGCCCTTCTTATGATTATACGAGGTGTTGGAATTGGTGTCGTAACCAACACGCCAATGAACGGAGTTTTTGATGGCGTGAGATTCCGGGAGCCCGATGCTCGGTGCGGTGTCGTACAGCGAAAGTCCATACGCCCCTGCCGTGCTGCAGAAAAGCAGCACTCCATACTTGTAAAACGGTGATTTCATGATAAATGATGGACTTTTGCTGTGTTATGAATTAGTTGTCGCGTGTGGTGGGGGCAGGGCCGGGGATGACCGGGTAGACAACACCGGAGGTGCCGGTGAAGGAGTCGGACTGCGTCTGGCTCAGCTGCTCATCGCGGG
>JAZLFB010000091.1:0-4815 GCA_045615585.1 Akkermansia sp. | reverse complement strand
CCCTTGCCAAATCCGTGAAAGATGCCCCCTCGTCTTTCCGCCCGAGTTCAAATCCCTTTCGCTACCCTTTTTCCCACCCGCCTGTTTTTGCCATGCCCCGAAGGAAAGGGAAGGGCTGGTTTTCTAGAGCGCCTGCGCCATACGGCGGTATCCTGTCTACACGCGTAGTCGGGATTTTCCCTCGAATTTCCTCTCCCTCGGTTCGTTGCCTCCCCGCAGTTGCCTCAGGCGCGCCCCTCGCGCCCTCACCCCTTCGGGGCAGAAGCTCCGCTTCTGGCTAATCTGCCTTACCTCCGTCGGCAGGTTTGTTCTTCAGGTCTGGGATTCCGCATCATCACGGCACCTTGTGGACTTTCACCACAGATCGCATATCGCGTCGGTCGTACCAGGAAAGCTCCTCTCCATATTCATGGAAAGGAGCTTTCTGAACTAGCCTTTTTGTGACTGTGAATTTTAGCAACTCCGAAGCTTTGTGTATAAACAACTTATGAAAATTGATGTCATTTTCTGAAAATCACCTCGAAAATCGTCATATCTCATAACAGGTTGTAAGGAGTTTTAGAAAGCGCTCGTTATCAAAGCTTTGCAAAATGCACTAATATTACCTGTCAGCAATTCGGCCATTCATGGATTAAGCTCCAAATACTCAAAGGGAGAGATGCCGTTACCTTTTGCCAAAAAATCGGCGTACTCCCAAGGCAAAAACGGAACATTTTTTTCAGAGAAGGAGCAGTTCTCTTGCTGGATTTTGCGTTGCTGAGAGAACCACATTTGCACCACTTGTTTTTGATTTTTGGTGAAAAATTCAAAGCGTTGGGAATAGTAGGCTATAGTTTTTTCGCGCGCTCTGATGTATATTCCGCTCATCGAGTAGAGCCAGAGTTGTAAGCGATAATCTTGGATGTTATATTTCAGGCTAAGAATCATATAGGCAGGCATAATGAACCGCAAAGCCTCTGCTCCCATGTGGCATATCCCCTCCTCACAGGCAAGCAACAAAGCAGGGGAGATTTTACTCCAATCCTTACGTTCCTCGCGCTTGTGTAAATCATTCATTGTCGCTTGTGAAGAACACGCAAATGCATCATCTTGCGCGGCAGCCCCCAGCAAAACATTTTTTTCCCGTACACACTTCACACCCCTAAATGCTTTTTCTATCAGACGCTGCTGGTCAAAATCCCATATCTTATTTTGCCGTTCTGACAAAAAACAAGACTGCTCTTGTGCTGTTTGTATAATTTTATGATAAAAGTCGTTATTCATTTCAACACTATACTACCCTAACTATATTCATTATGCAACATTAAAGTTTCTTTTTCGTTTTTACCGCTAATAATAAGTGCTAATAAGCATGGCTGCTCTCTCCCCTCTAAACATAGAGAGGAGAGAGAAATGTCAACTTGGCTTAACTACCTCTTTTGTCAGCTCATCAGTTTTTTCTTACACTTAACATACTTTTCGTTGCAATTTTTAATAGCATTTTCTGCTACTATTTTAATAGCTTCATCGTGCCCCTCATCAGAACCGCCAAAACATTCTCTGTCATAAGCTTCTCGAGCAGACGCAAGGCGCTCAAAAAGTCTCTTTCGTCTCATATATTCTAGACATTGATAAACCTTTGGCTTACATGGAACATCCCCCTTACATGCTTGATCTTCTACAGCCTTTTTCGCTTCGTGTTTTTGACGTTGCAGTTTTTCGCATTTTTTTCGTCGATATTTATCGCTTGCCCATTCTACTGCTTTAATTGCTCCAACACCTACTGCATAAACAGCAATTGCTCCTGCTACAACGATTGCAGTGGATGCTAGTGCTGAAACTAGAGCTGCCGTCGATATTAAGGGCAGAGCCATAGCAAAAGCCCAATCACCATTTATGTCCACATAACTTAAAGGAGATTTTTTTACATAACTATACCTATTGTAGTCGCGTTTCTTGCATAAAGTCTCGTACTAACCACGTGCCTGTTGTAGGTATATAATATCGGTTTCTAAAATAAACTAAGTTCAATTCCGAATCCGCGTATTCAGAGGAGAATTGAATATTTTGTGAAACATCCCCATTTTCTCCAACTATGCCATATGGGGTATAGGTGTAAGATG
This sequence comes from Akkermansia sp., assembly GCA_045615585.1. Lineage (GTDB taxonomy): Bacteria > Verrucomicrobiota > Verrucomicrobiia > Verrucomicrobiales > Akkermansiaceae > Akkermansia. Next base: position 2,713 of record JAZLFB010000091.1, on the reverse strand, counting down.
TGCGCATGTAGCCATGCTGTCCGTAGACTTCGCAGATGTTCTTTGTTAAATCCCAGCCATAGGTGTACCAAGTGCCATCCTTCTGGATAGCAAGCGGTCGCGTGGCTACAGATTGTGATGGGTCCCAGGTAATAAGCCACAAGCAAGGATGGTTGCTGCGAGTAAGGTCGCAACAAGCAATCTGAAGGTTGCCCCGGTACAGGAATCGCTGGTGCAGCGTTACACTACCATTGACTGTCACTTTCTTGGTTGCGCGTCTGCCCATGTAGTCATACGAGCATTCTACAATGGTGCCACTATCTGTATTTGTGAACGAAGTCGGACGGTTCTCTGCATTGTAAATTACAGACCAGATACCAGTGCTCGTTTTCACCTTTGTCTGATTACCGGCATCATCGTAAGTCGGCTCAAAGTCACCGATAGCAGTGTATTGGTTGAGCTGATTGCTTTCGTAGGACGTTGCTGATTCAGCCGCTTCCTGTGCAGTCTCGCGGTTGCCAATGTTGTCGTAGTCGTAGGCATAGGCCTCATTGTTCACCGTGGCTGTATTAAGCTCGCTACGGGAATTGTAACCGAACGAATCATTGACCGTTGAGCCGTCTTTGGAAGTGCTACGAGTCACAGGACGCCCGAGCGTATCGTAGGTGTAACTTCGGGATGCTACGGAAGCATTGCTTCGCTTATAAAGCTGATTGGTAAGCAAGTCGCGCTTCTCTTCGTAGCTCTGCGTGAGCGTCATGTTATTGGGTTTCACGAGAGTCTGCAGCAGGTTTGTGCCGGGCAGATAGGAATAAGTGAAGAGCTTTTGTGCCCCACCATGAACGAACCCGGCGGAAGCAATACGTCCATCAGTACCATAGCCGATTGACACGGTCTGCTGAACTGAGCCATTGTTGGCATAGGTATAGCCGGAAGAACGACCATAGTCGTCGCGAAGCTCCGTGACAAGATGCGTCTTACCACCAGCAAGCAGACTATCCGTCTCCTGCTCATTGTAGGCATTATAGCCAATGGTGCGGGTTCCTGCATCGTCAACAACCTGTGTAAGCTGGCCAAGGTGGTTGTAGGAGTAGCTGCGAGCGGTGGTGTCGTCGCTGTAGGCAATCTCCAGCAGGAGGCCGCGCGCCTGTTCGTAGGAATAGGTCTTGACGCGCCCGCGAGCATCCGTCTCCGTGGCCAGGCGGTTGAAGGCATCGTAGGTCTTGACGGTGCCGTTGCCGTCGGCGTAGGTCTTGGAGACCTCCAGTCCCGTGGAGGCGTGATAGGCCCAAGTGGTCACGTCTCCGTCCGTTCGGGATGAGGGATCCGTGGTGATGGTCTCCGTGCCCGCGCGGAAGGTGGCGAGCGAGGTCATGCGGTCGGCATCGTCGTAGCCGAAGCAAGCAGGCTGGATGGCCGTTCCCCATTCCGCCACCTTGCGCCCGCGGATGTCGTACTTGTAGCAGGCGGTCTTGCCGCAAGCGTCCGTAACGACCGAGGGCTCGTCAAAGTAGGGACTGTAAGCCGTGGTGGTGGTATTCCCTGCAGCATCCGTGACGCTGACGGTGCGCCCTGCGATGTCCGTGCAGGTGGTGGTGGCATTGCCGCGACCGTCCGTTCGGGTGAGCTCCAAGCCCGTCTCCGTGAACCGTCGGGACTGCGTGGAAGCCACGCCCGCGTGGTCGGACTGCGAAACGGTGAAGCCATCCACCATCACGCGGTGTGCGGTGATGGAGCTGGTGGGAACGGAACTGTAGGAATCCCTGACCGTGCCTGCACCATACTCCGTCCACTCGGTGCTTGTCAAGCCGCGTTCATCGATGGAAACCGATTTTGCCGCCAGCGTGGAAGAAAGGCTGCTGATCAACTCCTTGCGTGTGGAGGTGAGCGCCGTGCCCGCGGCATTGTAGCGCGTGCGGGTGGTGACGGAATAGATGCCGTCCGTGCCATCCTCTACGCCGTAAGCGAATTCCTCCACCGGAGAGTTGAGCGGCGAGGGCTCTGCCGCCAAGGCGAGCACCTGCCGCGTGACATTGCCGAATGAGTTGTACTCATACAGGGTGGAAGCGGTGGGAGTGGTGCCCATGCCCGTGTCTTGATACCTGCGCGTGAGCAGGCCGCGGTTGTTATACTCGCTGCGCGTGTAGATGAACCCTGTGGTGGAGGGAGCAGTCTCCACCACAGTCTCCCCGAAGCCGTTCTCCAGGGTTTGGGAGAGGATGCTGTCGTCCGCCAGGCGCACGGTGGTGCGCATGCGCCCGCTGCTCACATCGTAGGCGTACTTGAGCTCACGCTGCCCGGTTCCGGAAACGCGGGCGATGCTGCCGTCCGTGTTGCGGGTGGTGACGAGCGTGGCCCCGGAGGGCGTTGTCTGCGTGGTGGTGAGACCGTCTGCGCTGTAGGCGGTGGTGGTGGTGCGGCCCAAGGCATCCGTTTGGGCGACAACGCGCCCGACGGCATCATACGCGGTGCATGTGACCGTGGTGAGCGCGCCCGCGCGGGTGGTGGTGATGATCACACGTCCAGCGGCGTCCCGCACGTACTCGGTGATGGTTTCCGGCGTGATGCAGGTGTCGCCATCATACACGGCGGCGCGGGTGGTCTCCACCAGCTGCTGGGCGGAATCGTAGGCGTAGTCGGTCTGCACGCCGTCCTCGTCCGTTTCAGAAAGGACACCGCAGCACATCCAGGTCTTGGTGGAGAACCTGCCGTTGCCATGCGTGGTGCGGGTGCG
>JAZLFB010000090.1:0-12487 GCA_045615585.1 Akkermansia sp. | reverse complement strand
GGGGGGGGGGGGGGTGACTAGTCCCCTGTGGTTTCGGCAGGTTGCGGTTGTGGCGGCGGGTGACTAGTCACCTGCGGTTTTGGCATGTTGCGGTGGGAGCGGCGGGTGACTAGTCACCTGTGATTTCGGCGGGTTGCGGCGGGGGTGGCGGGGGACTAGTCACCTGGGGTTTTGGTGGGTTGCTGCATGGGTGGCGGGTGACTAGTCACCTGTGGTTTTCGGCGGGTTGCGGCATGGGTAGCGGGTGACTAGTCACCTGTGGTTTTGGGCGTGTTGCGGCGGGGGTAGCGGGTGACTCGTCACCTGTGGTTTCGGCATGTTGCGGTGGGAGCGGCGGGTGGCTGGACACCTGTAGTTTCGGCGGGTTGCAGTGCGAGGCGGCGGGTGACTAGTCTCCTGTGGTTTCGGCGGGTTGCGGCGGGAGCGAGGGGATGGTTGGGTACAAAAAGGCACCCGCTCTTTTGGGGAGCGGGTGCCTGAAGTTTTTGGCGTTGTGTCTGTCGCTTACTTGCGCTTGCGGCGGGCGGCGAGGCCCGCGAGGGCGAGGAGGCTCAGTACGCTTGTGGAGGGTTCGGGCACATGCACTTCGGCGATGCTCACCGTGCCGTGCCAGAAGCCAATCACGTAGCTGCTGCCATCTGCCAGCGCAAGCGGGTTGCTGGTGTCGGCGGAGGCGTAGGCGGTGATGCTGCTGATGATACCTTCGGCACTGTACCAGCCCTCTGCGGTAATGGCTTTACCGTTCAGGATGAAGGAGTCAACGCCGGTGTAGAGGTCGTAGATGTTCAGATAGTGGGTATCCTCGGTCATGGTGGCACCATGCAGCACAAGGTTTTCACCTGCGCTCAGGGTCAGCGAGCAGCCCAGCTCAAGGCCGCCCTTCTGTACTTCCAGCGTTGAGCCGTCACCCATGGTGAGGTTGGCGTTCAGCTTGGCACCGACGCCTGCCGTCAGCTTGCTGCCTTCGCCGGCAATGGCGATGGTGGCGACATCTGTGTTGCTGTCATCAACGTGAGCTTTCGTACCTGCCAAGGCGGTCACTTTTTGGCTGTCGCCAATCACCAGTTCGGTGAGGTTAAGCGAGGTGGCATCACCCAGCGATTCCAGCGTTACGTCTGCCCCCTTGGCCTTGACGCTCTTGAGCGAGTCCTTGGAGGACCCTGCGTTCTTCACCACCACGTTGCCGTTCTCGGCGTGTACACCAACGAGGGTATTTTCGCTGTGCTTGGCGGTCAGCGTGCCTGTGCCGGTGTTGGTGAGGACGGTGTTCTGTAGCTTATTGGTGACATTCTTGTCATCAGCCCCGAAGCTCACGCTCAAATCTGCATCGGCAATGGTAAAATTGCTTCCGCTTTCATCGTGTACATAGATATGGGTGCCGGTACCGGTGATGCTTGCACCGGTTTCAGAGCTTGTATCAAGTGCCTTGATGGTCAGGTTCGCACCTTCGTTCAGCTTGGCGGTCAGTACACTGGCATTTCCTTCCGTATCCTGCCCCTTGACGAAGATACCCGCCTGCTCACCGGAGTTGACTTGGAAACGCCAGAAATTGGCGCTTGCATCCACGTTGAGTTCCGCGCCGTTCTTGATGACGATAGCACCGTTATAGGCATTATATTCGTTACCGAAGAGGGCGTTGGTGGTGTATTTACCGCCGTTGAGTTCCACGCTTCCCTGATTGATGTAGAAATCTCTGACGGCCACATTATCCACCTCGCTGTTCAGCGTCATGGTGCCGCCGTTGGCCTTGATGCTGCCGGTGAATCCGGAGCCTTCCTTGAAGTGCACATCCATTGCACCGGCCTCATTTTCCAGCGTGGCAGCGAACGCGTTCGAGATATCAACCGTGGTCGTATGATTGGCGTTCGCGCTGTGGAAGGTACCCGTCCACTCGGACGCATCACCCGAGAAGGTGTACTTGTGGTCGCCGTTGGTGTAACCTGTTGCCAAGAAGGTACCTGCGCCCTTCAGCTTGCCGGAGTAGCTGTTGTTCTTATTGTTGTAGCCGTTGTTCTGCTTGAAGGCGTAGGTCTCACTGCCCACCGTCTTATTCGTGAAGATGATGTTGGCGGAGATGGCGTCATTGGAACCATCGAAGAAGCCTGCCAAGCCATTCATCTCCACCCAGCTGTTTTCGTTGGCCACGAGGGAGGCGAGGTTGGCGCGAGACATCCAACTGGCCGTACCGCTGACGCGGACGGCGCCGGTCCAGTTTTCATCGAGCGTCACATGGTCGGGCAGACTGAACTGCGAGCGATTGCTGTCGCTCTTACCCGATGTCAAGTCCACGGTACCCATGTCATAGGTGCCGCTGCCCTGCAGCACGGCGCTGCCGCCGTTGGAGGTGCTAAGCACGCTCGAGGCAAGAACGGTCCCGGCATGAAGAACGGTCCCATCGTCACTGATGGTCGCGCCGACGATGTTGATGGCGGCCGTAGTATCATTCACCGTAATGGCGTTCAGGTGGTCGGCTACATTGTCCTGCGTATCCAGCGTCAGCTGCGCGCGGTTGCCCTCGGCATCCTGCTTCGCGTTGATGACAATGGCCGTCATGTTGGTGTCCGTACCATCGTAGGTGTAGTTGCCGCCTTCGCCCGTGTTCATGAACCACAGCCCCTTGCCGCCTTTGCCGCTCAGGGTCACCGTGGTGCCCGTCAGGGAGGAACTCGTCAGCCCGAGGTCCTCGGCGGACAAGCCTCCGATGCTCCAAGCGGTCACGTCGTCAATGTTCACCGTGCCTCCCGTGGCAATCTGCATGCCTGCACTCGTCAGGTAGCCGTAGGTGTTACCCACACCGTGGGAGAAGGTGGCATTACCCGTATCCACATCCATGTTCAGGTTGACATCGCCCGCGAGCACCAGGTTGCCGCTGCTCGTCACCACGTGGTTGAGGGTGACGCCGTCTGCATTGCGCATCTCTAGCGTGCCTCCCGTAATCGTGATATTGCCCGTGAAGGTGTCGTTGCCCTTCAGGATGACGGTACCCGCGCCGGCCTTGTTGAAGGAGCCGGCACCGCTCAACGCCTTATCAACGGTGATGGTGCGGCCGTCTGCTGCCTCAAAGGTGGTGCCGTGCTCAGTATCAATCAGCTCTACGGTACCGATGGTATTCTTGAGATTCCAGTCGGTGTCCAGCGCTTGCAGGGTCACCTGACCGAGCTTGAGCGTGGCGGTATCCGTGCGACCGTACAAACCGCGATCAGACGTGATATTGATGGTCAAACCACCATCAATGGTCGTAGTGTTGTAGTTAGAGATGTTGATACCCGCAACGTTGATGGTACCCGTACCCTTGATGGTGGAAGCGTTATTGCCACTGTCCATCGCGATTGTACCAGCCGCATTCAGGATACCGTTGACTTCCAGACCGCCGCCGGCGACACCCCATGGGTTGTTGATGGAAACGCCCACGCCTTCAATGGTCGTGGTACCCGTGATATTCACGGTTGTATTCGCATCAACCACCAACCACTTCTTGCCCGTGTTACCACCGGAGGACATCTCCAGCGTCGTCAGGTTGTAGATGTTGCTCTCGGCGCCGTCCTTCGCGCTGAAGCGCAGCTGGGAGGCCGTCGTATTCGAGGCAGAGCCGTGCATGACAACCGCGCCGAGGTTGGCGGAGCCGCCCGCGTAGACCAGCTCACCCGCATCGATGGTGGTGGTGCCCGTGTAGGTCACCGCGCCGCTCAGGGTCTGCGTGCCCGTACCATTCTTCACGAGGTTCGTGATGTTCAGCGAGCCGCCGAAGTCGTAGTTCTCCGTAGAGCCGATGGTCAGCGTGTTCGCGTAGACCGCGCCGTTCGTGCCCTGCAGACCGCCTACCGTGCCGTCCATAGGAGTGGCGTATGCTTCGGCAAGGTCGTCCCAATACGCAACACTGAGGGGCCTGTCGGCGTTGAGGAACGAAAGAACCGTCACATTATCACCCTCAAAGCTCACCACAGCGTTGGCAAGGGCAGTCTTTGCCGCCTCACCCAGCATCTGGATACCGTAGGCTTCGTTTACTGCGCTGCCGTCGTTGAGAACGCTCTCACTGCTCAAGTGAACAGTACCGGCAAAGTTACCGCTGCCGGTCAGCACAATGGCAGCAGCGTTGCTATCATCTGTGTTGCTGGGTGTGTCTGTACGCGTGAAGGTGATATCGTTAGTTGTCGTACCCTCGGCATTGTACAGGCCGTTGATGTACTGGAACTTGTCGTATCTATTGATGACCTTACCGTAGCCATCCACATACAAACCATTCGCAATGTTGGTGGAGCCGTTGGTGTAATCCAGCACGGCGGCGGAATCTTCCGTTCCGTGCAACGTCACCATGCCGTTGTACTGCACGGCCGATGCCGAGGAGACTGCATGCACGTTATCATCTGTCGTCTTGAGGGTGGCGCCCGCCAAGACGTTGAAGTCCGTGGTCACGATACCGCGCGTCATCATGTGCAGGGTGCCTTGCTGCACCTCTACACCGTTGTTGATGACAAGACCGTTGGTGGTGAAGCCGCGGGCTTCGCTGTAGTCACCGCCGATAATCTGCGTACCCTCACCCGTCTTGACGAGGCGGTTAATCTTCATCTCCACGCGGTCGGTCGTCTGGTTGTTCGCATCGTAGCGATGCATGAAGGCATACTCCTGCTCTGCGTCGACATCAATCGTGAGCGTGTTGGCCACTACATAGCCGCGGTGACCATCCAGACCCTTGATGGTGCCGTCAATCTGCGTGCCGGCATCTTCGAGAGCGCCCGTGCTGTTGTTGAAGCGCAGGTCCGTTGCGAAGGCAAAGATGCGGTAGGGGGATTCCGCAGCCGTCTTGTCGCTGAAGCTCAGGACGGTGTGGCTCAGTGCCTCGCTGTTCGAGGCCACGAGAGCGCCGGAATCAACCGTGGTGGTGCCTGTGTAGGTGTTGGCCCCGGTCAGCACCAAGGTGCCCATGCCCGTCTTGGTCAGAGTGCCGTGTGTGCCGTCCATGTCGCTCAGCACGCCGCTGACGGTCAGCACAGAGTGGCCGACGGCGTCCACGGTGGCGGTACCGATGGTGGCATCGTGGTTGAGCGTCCAGTTGTTGGTGTCCGCCACCAACTTACCGTTCTCGATGGTGAAAGCGATACGGTCTGCATTAGAACCCGTAAACATCTCACCATCCGTGGTGATTTGCAGAGAACCGCCGTTGCGGAGAGTCAGCGTGCTGGGATTTGTGTTATTCTCACTCACGCTGTTGGTAATCAGAGAACCGCCATCCACAATGAGGTGCCCGGCTTGAGTATTGACATCAGTATGGCCGAGAACAACGTTGGTCGTTTGCAGCGTGCCCTGCACTTTGAGGGTGGCAGCCTCCATCTGAGTCTTGCCGCTCACCTGCATCAGAGTCCCCTCACCCACAGTGAGTGTGTAACCCGGATAGCTCTTTGCATTCACCCACAGGTCACCCGTGAGGTCAAAATTGGTTTTCGTGGTGATGCTGTCGGAAGAAGACCAACTCCAGTTCGTTTTCGCCTTAACCGTACCCGCACCCGAGGCATAGCGCATCAGGTTCCACAAACGAGTGCCGTCAGCGCCCAACGCGGTCACATCGAGCACGGAGCCTGCAGCCAGCGTGATGGCATCGGCAGCCGTGTTATAGGTCAGAGAGCCGCCGTTGCGGATGCTCATCTCGGCGTTGCTCTCCAGCGCGATCGTGCCCGTGGTGAGCGTGCCGAAGGAGGCTGTCTGGCCTTCCGTCACCGTCACCTTATCCACGGTCACCGTGTTGTTGAAGGCAAAGTCACCGTTGCCCTCTCCCACAACGAGGTTCAGGGTACCGCCCGTGCGTTGGATAGCGGCGTTAACCTCCGTAGCATCGCCCTTGAAGGTCAGCTTGGCATTTCCGCTACCATAGTCAAACTTACCGGTCCAATCCGCCATATCACCGGCGAAGCTGAAGTCTAGCCTATTGGTGCCGCTCGTCTTAAAGGTGCCGCTGCCGCTCCACTTGCCTGTAGCCGAGAAGTCGTATGTGTCGGCAGTGGCTGTACCGGCCTTGAAGGTCCAGGCCGCCGTTCCGTCTTCCTTATCGGTCAGGCGGATATTGGCGGTATTGTCCTGATAAGCCCATGTGGAGTCGTAGCCCGTGAAGCCCGAGAGTTCCAGCACAGAGCCCTCATGGCTCAGGGTGTTCATCCAATAGTTACCATCGCCGCCATCCGACAGAGTAACATCCTTCAGCAGCACGCTGCCCGTCCATGTCTCACCCAGGGAGAAGCCGCTCGGCAGATTCCTCTGGTTGAGCAGGAAGGTGCCTTCGCCCTCCAGCGTGGGGGCGGAGCTGTTTGCCGCCTGCACGGTATTGGCATTCAGCAGGGAACCCCCGCTGATATACAGGCTGTTCTGCACGGAGAGCTTCTTGGGCGTAGAGGCCAAGGTGATGGTGCCGCCTTCCACGCGCAGGTTGCCGACCGTGCTGTTGTCGCCCTTGATGGTCAGGTTACCCTGCGTAGCCGTGTCGCCCTCGCCATTCGTGCCGAGAGTCACGGTCTTGCCGGAGGCAGCAAGCGTGCCGATGGTCGCGCTGTTGTTAAACGTGACGGAAGTGCCGTTTACATTAACATTGAGGGGCTTTGTGTTACTGCCCAGACCGTAGAACAGCGTACCGTTCACCACCGTGTCACCGTAATAGTTCAACGTCAGGACGCAGTTGTTACTGTAGGCCGTGTTGACAAAGTTGGCATTGATGGTTGCGTTTTCACGGAAGTTTACCGTGCTCCAACCGGAGTTGTAGCCATTATTGCCGCCATTATAGTAGGTACCCGTCCACCCGGAAATATCACCGGTGAAGCTCAGTGTGTTACCATTGCCGATGGTGCGGTAGATATCACCATCACCTGTAATCTTACCCGCCAGCACAGTCGTGTTGTTGGAGGTCGAACTGGTAATCGTCATGGCCGGCGTTTCACCGTTATTGGTCAGGATGATATTGCCGGCATAGGTGTTATTGCCGCCCAGATAGCCCTTCACGCCCTTCAACTCCACCCAGGAATCACCCTGCGTCAGGTTGTTGATGGTGGTGCCGATTTGCATGGTGCCGCCCACGACTTGTACGATGCCGTTCCACGAATCACCCATGGAGAAGTTCGTGGGCAGGGTCTGACCGTTGTTGGTATTATTGAGTGTAGAATTGATAACGAAGGTACCTGTTCCGCTCAGAGCCTTGGTTTTGGATGCAGCATCACCGTTTGTCAAGCTTACCCCCTTCGCAATATACAGCGCCGTTGCACCACCCATCTCAGTGTCGTTGTACGTCAACGCGCTGTTGATGTGATAGGTGGCATCATCCGAAACAGCGAAGGTGTAGTTACCATTGTCGTCATGCGTGGCCGTAACCCCGGTGAAGGAGCCGGTGCCCGATACCGAGCCGCCGTTGCTCTTGACGAGGTAGACCTCGGCGTTCGACAGATAGCCGCTGCCTTCATAAATGCCCTGGCCGCTGTAGTTGCCGCTGCCGGGGTTCTTAAACTCAAAGTTGCCGATGTTGCTGGCGTCCACCGCCACGTTGCTGTTGAGCACCAGCGAGCCGCTGTTGGTCACCATGCCCTTCAGGGTGGTGGTGCCGCCGAGAGCGAGCGTTGCGCCGTTGCCGATTTCAACACCGCTGAGGTTGTTGGTGCCGTTGAGCGTCTGCGTGCCGCTGCCCGTCACCACCAGCTTGTTCGCGTTCAGCGTGCTGCCGTAGGTGTAGTTGCCGTTCAGGTCGATGGCAAGGGGCATTTCCGCCGCGTTAACAATCACGTTGCTTCCCGTACCGGAGAGACCGCTCACCGTCAGCTGGTGAGCACCTGCCAGGTTCAGGGTCGTAGCACTTGCGCCGCTGCCGGAAGCAGTGATGGCGCCCATGTGCACATCCTTATTGCCCGTGTTGACATTGATGGTGTAAGCGTTGGTATTAGAGACCAGAGCAAGATTACCGGTGTAATCGGCCAAGGAGTTGATGTTCACCACGGAGGCTTCATTCGTAGGAGCCGATAGTTTCAATGTGCCGTTGCCCACGAGGTGTTGGATATTAATCGTGCTCTTCCACTGATTGGTTAACGAAAGGGTGTACTCACCGACATTCGTATCACCCGCAAATGTCACAGGGTTGTTGATGCTACCGGTGTCATTCACCCAGAACGTCGCATCACCTGCCAAGGAGATATTGCGCAGTGTTTTAGCACCGTTTTCGTGGTAATTCACCTTGGTGCCCGCTCCCAGCACTATGTTGCTGAAGGAGGAGATATCAACGTTTTGCGTCTTACCGCCGCCGATATTCAGCTGCACCCCGTTATTCAACGTCAGGGTGCCGGTCAACGCGGTGGTGAGACCGCCGGCAAAGGTCGTGTTGCCCGTCAGCGTCACATTGCCGTTGCCCGTTGCCTTGGCGAGGATGGAGGCAGCCGCGGTCTGGTCGCCGCTGAGCTGCAGCGCGCCCGTGCCGCCGTTGCTGTTGATGGTGAGGCTTTCCGCATCGGCGAAGGACAGGGAGCTTGCGGCGAGATTCACGCCGTTGCCCAGATTCACCGTGCCGCCCGTGGCGGTGACGGTGACACCCGCATTGAGTGCCTTATCGAGATTCAGCTGACCACCGCTCATGGAGATACCGCTCACGACATCGATGTCGGAGTAGTTCACCGTGGAGGCGGTGATGTTGTAGGTCGCATCGGAGCCGTAGGCAATCAGCGCGCCCGTGGCGGATTCGTAGAAGAAGGACTTGCCTTCCACAACGCCCGCGCCCGTGAAGGTGGAGGTGTGGGCCGTGGTCAGTGCGGAACCGTCCGCAGAGTAGAGGTGACCTTCGGAGTCCGCCTTCACCTTGTAGATGTAAGAACCGGTGGAGACGCCTTCTGCCCCCTCAGCTGCCGTGTAAACATCCGCATTGGAGAAGTTGAAGGTGGTGTTGTCCTCCAGATACAGGTTGCCCGTGTAGCTGATGGTGTTGCCGCTGTGAATCTCGCCGCCCAGCGTGAGGGTGGAGGTGGCATCAGCATCGATGGAGCAGTTGTTGAGCGTGAGATTGCGGATCGTGGCGTTCGTGCCGTTGGAGACGGTGACGTAGTCCGTCACCAGCGTGGCCTTCATCAGACCCGCCGTGTAGTTATCCAGCACGAGGTTGGTGGCGGTGATGGTGCCGGCATAGCGGTCGAAACCATCGGAGTAGCCCGAGGCCTCCACGTTCTGCAGCTTAACCGTATCGGCTGTGATGTTGCCGCCGATGGAGGCCTTGTTGCCCTGCACGGTGACCGTGGTGCCGCCGTTCACGCTGCCGGTTGCTTCTTTGCGGTTGCCGCCGTTCACTTCGCCTGTAATGTGGCCGCCTGTGATGGTAATGGCAGTGCCGCCGTTGATGGTGCCGGCATTGTAATTGCCGCCGTAGACACCACCGCTAATATCACCGCCCGTGATAGTAATGGCGGTGCCGCCGTTGATGGTGCCGCCGGAGCCGGAACCGGCAAAAATGTCACCGCCGATGGAGGCACCGGCGTTCACGATAACCTCCGTACCGCCGGAAATGGTACCCGTGCCGTACGTGTTGCCCATCAAAATACCGCCGGCCAATGTAGCCTCGTTGATTTCCAAACGCATTGCACCGCCAACACTGCCGTTATACACGCCGTGGAAAGAACGATCGCCGTTACCGAAGGCATTCTTTACTCTGATATCAGTGCCGCCATCCAACACGACGGCAACATCGCCTTCTGTTACGGAAGCGTTGAGGACGGTCAAAACGGAAGCGGTGGTCGAGGTGAGATTATTGTAGTTCACCAGCACGTCACCCGTATGCCCTGTGCCGACAGCACCCAGCCACGCATTTGTGCTGACAGTACCCGTGCGGGTAACTTTGAGAGTGCCGTTCGCTGTTTGTCCGGTAGTGGCAAATTGTTCGTTGTTTGTCACGGTGCCTTCACCAAAGTTCACATCCGTAAGGTGAGAAGACGCTCCGCTGTCGTGGCTCTCCATAGAAGGCAGCGGGATTTCCGCAATCACCATATCGGTGTTGCCCTGTGCCTGTTGCACGAGGTAGGGAGTAGCCGTGGTGTAAGTGGTGGTGGGGGCGTATGCCGTGTTGGTGTAGCTGAAGCCCGAAAGCGTGGCAGCGGCACCCGTGGAGCTCACGCTCACGCCGTTCACCAAGTTGCCCGTCTGGTTGCCGAGGCCCTGACCGATGAGCATATCACCCAGCCAGACATAATAGCCGGAGGCCACATTCTCCGCGACATTGCCGTTGTGGAAGGCCACGCGAATCTTATCGTTGTTCGCAACGGAGTTGTCCTGACAGAAGAGGAGCTGGTCACCCCAAGAGATGTAACCCTCGGAGATGTTCAGCGTGCCGGTGTTGATGCCGTCACCCACGGAGACGGAGAGCGCATTGTTCTTGCCCAGCCAGCCGCCCGTGGCGCCGTTGCCGAACACAGCGCCGAAGTCGATGGTATAGCCGCCGTCCTCGGTGAAGACGTTGCTCAGCAGAGCCTGCGTCTCGCCGGCCGCAATGTTGATGGTGGGGGCCAAGGCGTTCCAGCCCTGAGCATCGGCAGCGGAGCGGGCGAGACCCGCCGTGCGACCTGCAAGCCCCATACCCTGCGCCAGATTGCCCGCAATGATAAGGGCGCCCTGTTCGTTGGGGTGAATGTAGTCACCACCCGTGGTGCGGAAGAAGGCATCGGGGGCGAGGTAGCGGCCGTTGAGAGTCTTGTCCACCAAGCCGCGGTTGATGTCCACGTACTTCACCGTGCCTGTGTGGGAATCGGAGTAGGCCTTGGTCCAAGCCTCGAGCTTTTCGTTGTAAGCGGGCACCAAATCGGCATACACATGCAGACCCGTGCGGCCCACGCCCCACGTGGGCACGGGCATGACATACATGATGTCGTTCTCGCCCATCTTCATGTTGTCGATAATCTTGCCCATGGTGCCCCACTCACCGCGGTAGGCCGCGTTGTCGTTGGTGAGACCGACAAGGGGACCTTCTACGCCGGCGTTCGTCCACGTGCCGTTCGCCAGAGAACCTTCGCCCAGCAGACGGTTGGTGACGGTGGCCATCTTTTCAACCGTGTTGGCACCGTCGGAGAGAATATCGTTGGTGCCCATCATCATGACGTAGGTGTCACCATTATATTCATTACCGACCTTGGCGGAGGTCACGCCGCCGTAGTTCACGCCCGTGCTGCCGCCCAGCGAGTTGCCGCTGTTACTGGCCGTAAGCATGTTGTGCGTACGACCGGAGGCCTGAGCATAGTGAGCGTTGTCGAAAGTAGCACCGCCGTATTGAGAGACGGAGGCATCCCCATTATAATCTGTATTCAGGGGAGGGGAGTTATAGCCCGTGAGCGGACCGGCGATTTCGTACTCAATGCCGTTGTCCACCATCGTCTTGAAGAGGCCCCAGCGCCAGCTCATGTCCTGCACGCCGTGGGTGATGGAGTCGCCGAGGAACACGATGCGCCCCACGGACTCCTCTCGCGTCTTCACAAAGGCTTCCGTGTAGTCCTTCGGTGCCGTGAAGTTGGAGGAATCAAGAATGGAGTTCGAGTTGAGTGTCACCGAGGTCACGTAGTTCATATTCACCGTGAAGGAGGTGATATGCTGGCTGGTGTAGTTGCTCGATCGGAGACCGTTAGCCGAATACAGCGTGTCGCCGTTAGCCGCCGCCACTACCACGTTGCCCGAGTTGGGAGAGGGATTATTGTTGATGGTGAGCGTCACATTGCCGTCCGCATCAGCATAGTTCCACAGCGTATCCGTCGTCACCTTGGTATTCGTGGTCCAGGGGCTGCCGTTCCACATACCCGTGATACCGCTGTAGTTCGCGCTGCTGTAGCCACTCGACACATCCGCCATACCGTAGGTGGAGTTCGAATTGTTGTTGTACGTCCACGTCACAAACGGGCTGTAGTAGCCGGCGTTAGCGTAGTCATGCACACCCTGATAAGCAGCAAACGCGTTGAGATTGAGCGTCAGTGTCAGGTTCAGCTCGCAGGTTTCCGTCTCGAGGAAGAAAGTACCCTTGCCGGTGTTGTACACGTTGGCGTTGGCTTCAAAGTAATCCGACGTGGTCAGGTCGGTATACGTTGTTTCACCGTATGCCGTAGAACCTGTTGCCAGCGTGGCAAAGGTAGCAGAAGAGGCAGCCGCCATGATGGCCGCCACAAGTTTGCTCGGAAGACGAAGTTTCATGAGTTTGATTAGCAGTGTTTTATGTAAATCTATCGTGCCGTGTATCCACAATACACGCTTTTGTGTTGCGGGGAGTATACAGTATTTGGAATGCTGATGTCAAGACTTAACTAACAAAAAGTTTGAATTTTTTGTTTGGGGTGAATGATTGTTTGAAAAGAACGCAAATGCTTGAAACGAGCGGTGTTTTTCTGCGTGTTTGCCGTGTGCTTTTTTCACCCCGTGGCGGGGTGCCGAAACGGCGGAAAAAGCGGCTGAAAAGAGGGGGTAAAAGGCACCGCCCCGCTCCGCTTTCGGGGGCGGCCTATAGAGGGGGCGT
>JAZLFB010000089.1:0-8907 GCA_045615585.1 Akkermansia sp. | reverse complement strand
CGTACAGTCGGGATTTCCCCTCGAACTTCCTCTCCCACGGGGCGTTGCCGCACCGCAGCTGTTCTTCAGGTTTGAGATTCCGCATCATCACGGTTCCTTGTGGACTTTCACCACAGTTCGCATATCGCGTCGGTCGTACCCAGGAAAGCTCCTCTCCATATTCATGGAAAGGATCTTTCTGAACTAGCTTTTTTGTGACTGTGATTTTTAGCTACTCCGAAACGCTGTGTATAAACGACTTATGAAAATTGATGCCATTTTCTGAAAATTGCCCCGAAATTCGCCTCGACTCATAATGGGTTGCAGGAAGTATCAGAAAGTGCTTGTTTTCAGTGTTTTATAAAGCACGTTAACATTACGTACCCACACTCTCATTGCTGAAATTTATGACGTGATCTAGGGATAAACGTGTTCCATTCTGGTGTACTGCCCCCCTAGGTAGATGTGCTCGATAGCGGCTACAAGTGGAAAGATGAGATTTACCCCACCCTCACCCACATCAGCTGGAAAGCCACCGGCTACCAAATCGGAGGCAATAATTTCTTCGGGCTACCTACCAAGCGCCGGAGTGAATAAACCTCCCCTTTCAGCCGGTTCAGCACCGGCTTTTTCTCGTTGCTACATTAGCACTTTCTTTCGCATGAATTAAGGCTTAACGGATTTTTTAGAATTCGGGTCGACTTATAACGGATTGCAGAAAGTTTCGGAAAATACTTATTTTCGAAGTTTTAAAAAACGTGTTAACATTACTCATTCGTATTCACATTGAGGCGATTTTGGAATAAACGTGTTCCATTCCGGTATGCTGTCACCCTAAGTGGTGGTATTTCTAGGGGAGGACGGTTTTCCAAATATCAAATGATTCAAACTACGCGCACGCACCATTATATTTCAAATGGTGCGTGCAGGATATTTTTTTCAAAAAGAATTATCTTGTTCTGAAGAAATTTAGCAGTTCCAACGAGTGCGCATCAAAAATGGCATAGAATACACCACCGCCCGTTCTCGGGGAATTATTCGATTGAAGTTTTTTATCTGAAATGCATACTATATAATACAACTCCTCATCGTTTACAACCACACATCGTTGTATATCTCTAGGTAATGCCTTTCCTTTCAAAAGAAAAACATCAATATTGTGAGTATTTTCTCCGTAGTTTCCTCGTGGAGACGTTTGATTGTATCGTTCAATCGCAGAAAAACGAATTGAAGACTCTACAGCACTCCTAGAGTTATCCTCGTAAATATTCGGACTTGAAGCTTTAGCAAGAGGAGTTGCAATCAAAATTATAGCAAATAATATTCTTTTCATAATTTTTTTATTTATTTATTCCATGGACGTTTATTGTATTCTACTCCGTTGTTATGATCGTACATGATTACTTTACCAAAAGGCGTTCCGACATAAGCGTCGACATCATACGAATCAGCCAAATCATAATCATCAGTGGAAAACTCTTCTGTCAGGTATCCTCTATCCTCATTCCCATCATTATCATTATCGATAAATGCACCGTGGGTATGCCAGTAGGCAATTACCAACGAGCATGCCGGACATGGGAAATCGAACGGATAGCAAGAGCTTATATCACCAGCACCTCCAGTATATGTGTATTTGGATGTCTTTTTATCTTTACAAATTAATCCGCAATACTCAATATCATTCCTTATGGAAGCATTTGACCACCTCCTTATTGCTGCTCGCGCTGCACTCGATTGATTACTATAAGCATTTCCTAACTGATCATATAGATAAATCGGAGAATTGCTACAATATCTATACAAATTATATTGCTGTTTTTCAAGAAGCAAATCTTTAACGACCCATCTTCCAAAGACAGGGGAATAATATCTCCAATTGTAATATGTTAGCTTAGTCTCTTCATCTTCATATTCGCTTCCCCAACGTAAAGGCTGAGTAACATCTCCTACAGCATCGCCTTCGCCATAAGGGCTGTATTCATAGGCTGCGCGAATGTAGCCAGTAGATCCATACACTTCACAGACGTTCTTGGTGAGGTCCCAGCCGTAGGTGTACCAGGTGGAATCCTTCTGGATGGCCAGAGGGCGGGTGGCTACGGGCTGGGTGGGATCCCAGGTGATGAGCCAGAGGCAGGGATGGTTAACGCGCTTGCGGTCGCAGCATGCGATTTGCAGATAGCCCCGGTAGAGGAAGCGGTGGCTGGTGGTGACGACGCCGTTTTCCGTCACCACCTTGGTGGCGCGGCGCCCCATGTAGTCGTAGGTGCAGGCAACGGTGAGGTTCTCTCCCTCTTTGCTGAACAGCACGGGGCGGTTCTTGGCGTTATAGGAGACATTCCAGATACCCGTGCTGGTCTTGATGCGGGTCTGGTTGCCGTCGTCATCGTAGGTGGGCGTGAAGACATCGTGCGACTCGTCCTCGATGGCGGTGTACTGGTTGAGGGCGTTGGACGTGTAGGTGTCGCACGCGGAGCCCTGCTGCTGGACGAGGCGGTTTCCGATGTTGTCGTAGTCCCATCCGTTGAGTCCGGTGCCGTCCACCACGTCGCTGATGAGTTGACTCGCAGGCGCCCCATTGCCTGCTCCCCCCTGCGGGGCAAACACGCTTCGCGGTTTGTCCAATCCCCCTACAAGCCTTCGGGGGCTTTCGCTCCTGTCGTTGTAGGTAAACGCATCGTTGCGGGTGGTTCCCTGCCGCGCGAGCGTGCGGGAAGTCGGGCGACCCAGCGCGTCATACTGGTAGGAGCGGCGGATCCCAGGATGTTGGCTTGCATAATATTCTCTATTATAGCCACTTGCCTTCAGATTTCGCGTTTTTAACTTCTGCATCTTCCGAATATTGTTTTAAGTAACGGTATTCTAAAATTCGGTATCCTCTGTATGCCGCCCCATCTCGGCCATATAAGGTTTTTAATGTTTTGAAGTAATAATATGCTTTTTCGGTGCCCATCTTTGCTAATTGCAAAACTATGTATTGTTGAGCAAAAAACATGAGCTTATCTGCCGGTGACTCTAAAAACTCTGAATATCCTTCATGAAATATAATGGCCAATGCAAATAATTTTTGTTCGTCATTTATATTATATATGACACATTCTATTTGATTACGCAATACATCTTCTTGTGACAAAGCGTGGTGTGTGTTGGCAATTTTTTCAATTGTTAATGCCGTGAGAACAACTTGGGAATTTGTATCAACTGCATTTTCGGCCTGCACTATGGCACCCATAAAATAGAAGAATATCACGATTAGAGATAAAATGTTTTTCTCGAATTGTTTTATACTCTTTACACAATCCACTTGGTATTCTCTCACTAGCAGAATTCCTAAATATGTGTCATTCTTTTTTCTTGGGTTATTCAATGGTGGTGTCTTTGCTTCGTTGATAAACTTATTTAATTTATCATAGGCCTTGCTTTGAGGATATGCGGGAGATGTTCTATCTTTCACCTCGGATTCAATCGTCACACATCCATTACTTTCGCATCCTGTATGTAGGTTGAAACAACCTCTATTCACATATTTTTTACTTTTTGAATCGTATACAGGTATATTGGTATATGATTTTCCGCCCTTGCCGTCATCTCCATAAAGTCTGTGCCATTTATAGTTTCCACCTCTCTGATCGTCTTGGACATGAGTTTCGGGGATATATTCAAATCCAATCCAATATTCTCCAACTGGAATAGGTCCCTGATCTATCATGTGTTGCGACGAAGGATTGTTACAGTGGTTAATTTTTGTTTTTTCATCGTAATTTCCAGAAAACACATTTTTAATCTCAGGTGTCAATTCTTCTTTTATTGGGGGAGTTCCTATCATTCTATAACCTGTAATGGTACCCTCATGATATGCAAAACAAAGAACGACATAAAGACCTAAACGATCTATATATCGAACCGCATTATTAGCAATCATTTCATATAAATTGTGCTGTGTTGTCAATTCTGTTTTATCTCTCCCAATCCACCTTCCAGCAACCGGGTTATAATGCCTGAAGTTGTAGTACACGAGTCCTAGTTCCATATCGTTGTACTCGCTGCTCCATTGGATGGGCTGGGTGATGGAGCCGCTGGATGTAACTTGGCCGTATGCGGTGTAGGTGTAGGCGGTGCCGATGTAGCCGGAGGTGTTGTAGGCTTCCCAGATGTTCTTGGTGAGATCCCAGCCGTAGGTGTACCAGGTGCCGTCTTTCTGGATGGCCAGGGGGCGGGTGGCGACATCTTGTGTCGGATCCCAGGTGATGAGCCAGAGGCAGGGATGGGTGGAGCGCTTGCGGTCGCAGCATGCGACTTGCAGGTAGCCACGGTAGAGGAAGCGGTGGCTGGTGGTGACTACGCCGTTTTCCGTCACCACCTTGGTGGCGCGGCGGCCCATGTAGTCGTAGGTGCAGGCGACGGTGAGGTCCTCTCCCTCTTTACTGAACAGTACTGGGCGGTTTTTGGCGTTGTAGGTCACATCCCAGATGCCTGTGCTGGTCTTGATACGGGTCTGGTTGCCGTCGTCATCGTAGGTGGGTGTGAAGACATCGTGCGACTCGTCCTCGATGGCGGTGTACTGGTTGAGCTGATTTGACGTGTAGGTGTCGCACGCGGAGCCTTGCTGCTGGACGAGGCGGTTTCCGATGTTGTCGTAGTCCCATCCATTGAGGCCGGTTCCGTCCACCACGTCGCTAATGAGTTCGCTGCGGTCGTTGTATGTGAACACGTCGTTGCGGGTGGCACCCTGCCGCGCGAGCGTGCGGGAAGTCGGACGGCCCAGCGTGTCGTACTGGTAGGAGCGGCTTGGGGAAACAGGAGCTGTGGCGATGCTGGTCATGCGCTTGTCTATACCCTATTAAGCACCCAAAAGGCAAAATGTACGACAAAAAAATGCATTTTTTCAAAAAAAATCGAGGCGCGTCTGCAATATTCTTAATTTCAATGCGTAAGAAGCGTAGAAAATTTCGTGGGTTTTGTCATGCGGCAAGAGTTTGGGGCTATCGGTGATGCAACCCCTTGCCAAATCCGTGAAAGATGCCCCCTTTTCAACTCTCGTCTTTCCGCCCGAGTTCAAATCCCTTTCGCTTCCCTTTTTCCCACCCGCCTGTTTTTGCCAGGCCCCAAAGGAAAGAGGCCATGTTCTCCACCCAACGTTGCCGGGCTGGAGGTAGTGGAAAATCAGGTAGCGGGGTACGTTTTGAGAAAAGGAGACGATTCCTAAATAACAAATAAGTCTCCCCTTTTGACTGATAAGCAGCCAAAAGGGGAGAAAAGCAGTCAAGGCGCGCCTAATACCCACCCCGCGTGCACGGAGGCGGGCATCAGGCCGATGAGCGCCTGCTTTTACTCATACATACTGAAAACCTCGTCGAGTTCTTCGGGAGAAATGACTGTCTTCATGCGCCCGGTCGTATCCTTGCCGACGCGTTCCTTGAAAGCCTTCAGGCTCTTCTGCATGCGGAATTCCAGCTTGCCTATCTCCGCTCCACTTGCGGCAAAGGCTTTCTGTAGATCCGCCATGTTGAAGATACCGGATTGGAATGTCTTTCGGACCTTGACGATGGTGTCAATGCTTTTGCGAACGGTAGTCGCGCTCTGCTCTGCGTTCTCCGGGGTGCAAGCGTCCAGGGTGTCGCACAAGCGAGTCATGGCAGCTTGGAGTGCTTGCTCGGCTTGCGCGGGTGTGGAGTAGTCTGTGGCCTGCTGAACCGGGGTGGTGGCGGGAGCGGCGTGGGCGGCGGGCTGCGCGCCGTGCTTGTGTTGCCAATACGAGGTAATATCGAAATAGAGCGTTTTGCCGTTACCTCTCCACACGTCATAATAACGCCCGTTTCTCTTTATGAGGCTCTGGTTCTCCGGACTGAAGCCATAGACGGCGCGGAAAATTTCACGCTCCTGCCTGACCAGCTCAAAATTGTCTTGGCTGGTGAGGACAATGGCTGTCTCAATAGACAGGCCGTCCCCACCCAGAATGCCGCTGTCTACAGCCTTAATCTGCTGCAGGACTGCCTGGGAATTCTCCTGCGAGAATGAAACCGGGCAGAAGCCCAGTGCCAATATGGTAATGAGCCCTGCTGGCTGGAGGCCGAACACAACGCCGTATTTGATGTGGAATCCGATGTTGGACATGGTTTGTTGCCTTTCTCTGTTGATGTTAGGTGAGGTAGCCTACCCGCCGCACCCGCGGCATGATGGCGTTCTCTACTACCTATAAGCACCCAAAAGGCAAAATGTACGAAAAAAAATGCATTTTTTTCAAAAAAAATGCGGTGTGTTTGCAAGGCTAGCAATTCCAATGCGTAAAAACGGAAGAAAATTTCGAATGTTTTGGCATGAGGCAAACTTTATCGGAGGAAACAGCCAACCCGAGGGCTTTTCTGGAAAGTCATGGACTCCTCAAACCTTCAAGATGGTGCCATATGCGGCATCGGCGCAATCACTCTCCCCATTGCGCTGTGCCTGGCCTTGTTCTTGAACAGGCTATGCCCGAGTTCAAATTCCTATCGATTCCCTTTTCTCCTCGATGGGGTGGCTATCGATTATAAAAATGATTCGCTGAAAATATATAATCACCCGCTTCAGAGGTACAACCATCTTACTCTACGCTGCCGCCCTTTGTGGATTGAAATGCCATAAAATGAAAGCTCCGACTAGAATGTATAATTCATCTATATTACTATCACTTATCAAACGAATTTCCTTATCTTGACAATGATATGCTACTGATTCAACATTGAATGTTTGATTGTTTGAAAGAAGGCCTCGCTCAAAATCGATTTCGCTAGAAACTATCCGTGAATCGCTGGCTAAATCTATGCTCAGTTTTTTCTTCTCTTTATCTATTGTGAAATAACCAATACTTTTGTCGTCGCTTTCTTTGTGGTAATTGTATATTCGATATTTGCTTGTGCGACTTCTCAGAAAAGCATGCAATACGTTGATTGTCTTTCTAATAATGAATAATGACATGCCGTCTCGGAGAATGAATCTATTTGTGATTTTTTTGAAAATCACCTGCTTGTCTAGCCAAACATTACCATCTATTAATTTTAATGTAATATTCATATGATTTGCTTTATAATAAAACGATTAATCTCATTGAACGATCATAAGCATAACTTCTGACAACGGAGAATTAGCCCTAATAGGGCGGAATTCATCTCATTGCTACTAATAACAAAAGAGTTTGTTTGCAAGATGAGGGTTTAGTCGGCCTGATCTGAATCTCCATGCTCAGAATCTGTATTCATCCAATCAAAATGCCAAAGCATGAAACACCCCGCTAAAACATCAAGTTCGTCTATATTGTCTTCATTTCTCAAAACAATTCGGCGCATTGAACCAAATTCTTTCGTTAGAAAATAATATGATGTAGATCCAATATTGAGCATTCTGTTCCAGCCGAAAAAAGAACGATAACAGACTTCTCCTGTAACGTTTCGAGAATCAACAGCCAAATCGATTTTAATTTTCCTTGAAGTTTTTTTTAAATAGCCAACGCTTTTATCTGCGTTTTCTTTGTAGTAATTGTATATTAGATATTCTTCCCTCCCATAATTGCATACTCGTTTGCTGATTGGCGACCATAAAGCTTGCAATATGTTATTAACTTTTTTTCTAATCACGAATAGTGAACTTCCGTATTGAAATACAAATCTATTTGTGATTGCTTTAAATATTATCTGATCGTTGAGCCAGATATCCCTGTCTATAGCTTTTAATGTAATTTTCATGCGACTCTATTTTAATAAAACATATTATTACACCTTCGTATGCACGTTGTGTTTTTTTTTTTTTTTTTGACATGCGTTGGATAAAGAATATTCAATCTGCTGATTGCTCGGAAACGAAAATTAGAGGAATGATAGATACTAGTTATAATCTAACTTAATTCAAAATCTGAACCATCGTATGATATTTTATGCTCAATATCACTCCAGAATGATTCTACAACAAGGCGGCCATATATGCCCAGCGTAAATTCATCTTGACTAGAGGCAAAGTCGTATTTGTAACCTACAAATATTCCTGCTTCTAAATACGCCGCAGTCACAAGTATATCAGCACCGATACGTACGCCAATTCGTCCAGAACCTTGAATGGATCCGGTCCAATTTCTCTCGGAAGTTGCCCAACAATATTTATATGTACCATTTACTCCAAAAGAAACCCCTCCAGTGAGCGTTACGAATCCAGCGCCCTTAGCACCTGTATCCAAACTTCCCCCAAAAGTTATATCTAGGCAACATCCATCACTGGAAGCTTTAAGATAAGCTTTTGCTTTGAAGTGTATAAACTTCAGGTTAATTTGTTTCAATGTCTTTCGGACTTTCAGCTGATATCTCACTCTTGCTTTTTCATCATAGCTTGTAATGAACTCCTTGAAGGAAGAAATAGACTTATTAGTACAACGCTTGAGAGATGACGACATTTCATTGTAGAGCGCTCGAATTCGATCTTGAATCAATCCTAAATCATCACTTCTTGATATAGGCTGATTTTTTATAAAATCGTACTCAGAAGCCCCACGTATGATGGGCCATGCATCTCTATTATGCCATTTGCCCGCGGTTGCGTCATAGTACCTGTAGTTGTAGTACACCAGACCGAGCTCTGTATCGTTGTACTCGCTGCTCCATTGGATGGGCTGGGTGATGCTGCCACTTGCCGTAACCTGACCGTAGGCGGTGTAGGTGTAGGCGGTGCCGATGTAGCCCGTGGTGGTGTAGGTCTCCCAGATGTTCTTGGTGAGGTCCCAGCCGTAGGTGTACCAGGTGGAATCCTTCTGGATGGCTAGGGGGCGGGTGGCTACGGGCTGGGTGGGGTCCCAGGTGATGAGCCAGAGACAGGGATGGTTGGCGCGCGTGCGGTCGCAGCATGCGACTTGCAGGTAGCCACGGTAGAGGAAGCGGTGGCTGGTGGTGACTACGCCGTTTTCCGTCA
>JAZLFB010000088.1:0-32870 GCA_045615585.1 Akkermansia sp. | reverse complement strand
GTGTCACTACCTCAACAGAAGAGACGGAGAGCGGTGAAGGAGAGAGCGCCGCATTCCATGAGAGGTCCTTCTGTGTTTCATAGGTAGTAAAGTTGGTTCGCCCCGCGCACGAGTGTCCCTCGGCGCGGGGCGGATTTTTTTTGCGGGGGGGCATTCTGTTCTGACAAAGCGGCTAAACCTTCAAAAAGGTTTGCCCCCGATGCCTTGCGGCACCGGGGGCTACCTACCTTTCTCTCATGCTCGCGGGGTTGCTCCATGTTTCATTCATAGGGTTGTGGGCGTGCCTTTCTGCGCCCGAATGTACTGTGTCCCGCGAACGCCTTTTTTTTACCACAGCACAGGCGCATTCGGCAATGGGTTTGAAGAGGGCGTAAGCCCTTTTCGCCCCGAAAAAGCATCTGCTTCTTCATCGAAGTGAGAGGTCGACTCCTTGGTATCCCACGGCTCCGATGAAAGGGATAAAAGCAGTCGCACTTCCGTTTTCGCTAAAGCTTCGCCGAGACAGGTCGTGCGCAGATAAATGCAGGAGCGATGTCCGCAGTAGATAGGACTCCCGCGTGGGGCGAGCTGGTCTACACCCGGTTTAACTGTTCTCATGTATCGAGTACACCGCTATTTCTGAATTTTTTATTATCATCCCATAGAACAAATCCCCATTATTCCTGCAACGCTGCCAAGGCTTGGGGGGCGTGTTGGGCGAGGGCGCAGGCGAGCTGCACGGCGGCTTCCAAGTCGCGGTCATCAAGGATGCCGTTGTGGGAGTGGATGTAGCGCGTGGGTACACCCAGCACGATGGCGGGGGTGCCGTGCCATTGCGGGTAGCTGGCGGCGGCATCCGTGCCGCCTGTGCGGCGCACGGTCACTTGGCAGGCAATGCCCAGCTCGGCGGCCAAGTCCTGCACGAAGTCGCCCAGCGCGGGCGGTGTGATGTTGGTGGGATCGAACAGGCGCACCTGCACGCCCTTACCCAGCACGCCTTGGCGGCAGATACCGCTCTGCCCGAAAGTATCATCGGCGGGCGGACCTTCAAGGATAATAGCCAAGTCGGGCGTCTTTTCGAGCGCGCGCGCCCCGCGCGTACCGACTTCTTCCTGCACGGTGCCGATACCCTGCAAGGTACAGGGCAGCACTTCACCTGCCGAGCGGCGCACGGTTTCAATCATGCAGTACACGCCCGCGCGGTTGTCGAAAGCCTTGCCCATCCAACGGTGGGGGACAGCGAGGGGCTGCACCTTCACATCGGGGGTCACGGCACAGCCGGGGCGAATACCCAGCGCGGTCACTTCCTCCGCACAGGAGGCACCCACATCAATAAACAACGCCTCGTTGGGCATCACTTGGTGGCGTTGGCTTTCGGGCAGCAGATGCGGGGGCTTGGTGCCGATTTGACCGGGGAGGCTTTTTCCGTTGCGCGTATGCACCAGCACGCGCTGGCTGGGCAGCGTGTGGTTCCACCAACCGCCAAGGGGAACAATCATCAGGAAGCCGTCAGGCGTGACCCCCTGCACCATGAAGCCGATTTCATCCATGTGCGCCAGCAGGGCGACCACAGGGGCATCATCCGCCCCTTTTTTCTCGCAGATGATGTTACCCGCCTTGGTGACGGTGATGTCGGCACAATCGGCAAGTTCTTCACGAATCAGGCGGCGCATTTCCCCCTCGAACCCGGAGGGTGCGGCAGCGTTGCTGCAACGTTCAAGCAAATCTTGGCGGAACATGGCTCTACCTTACCACAAAACCACGCCCGAATCAAACCGCTTCCCCCACAATTTTTTTGTTAGAGAGAATTTTTGAACGAAATCACGCCTTGCGGTGTCACTACCTCAACAGAAGAGACGGAAAGCGGTGAAGGAGAGAGCGCCGCGTTCCATGAGAGGTCCTTCTGCGTTTCATAAGGTAGTAAGTTGACCGCCCCGCGCGCGAGTGTCCCCTCGGCGCGGGGCGGATTTTTTTTAGGTGGTCAAAGGCGGTGTCAGAATCGGCATCGGCGCAGTTCGGCGAGACGCCGCAACACCTGCTCAATCACATTGTCGGGGCAGGAGGCACCTGCTGTAATGCCGATGGCGGCCATGCGGTTCAAATCAGCTGCGCCGCGGGGCAGGGGGATTTCCACCTCTTTTTTCTGTTCGAAATCCCAGCAGCGGATGCAGGCGGTGCTGACAAGGCAGTCTGCGGATTTCACAAAGTAGGTTCTGACACATTCAGAGGCAATCTGTGCCAAATGGGTGGTGTTGGAGCTATTGTAACCGCCGATGATAAACATGGCATCCAGCGGTTTTTCAAGTAATTTCAACAGCGCGTTCTGCCTGTCCTGCGTGGCGTTGCAGATGGTGTCGAAAGCGTGGAAGGCGGCATCGTTGCCGTCGCGGGCGATAACGGCGGCACGCAGAATCTCCTGAATCTCGGACGTTTCGCCCTTGAGCATGGTGGTTTGGTTGGCAATGCCGATGCGTTGCAAGTGGCAATCGGGGTCAAAGCCGGGGGAGGTGCAGCCCGCAAAGCGTTTCAGAAAATCGCGGCGGTCGCCGTGTCCGCGCAGGTAATCGGCCAGATAGTTCGCTTCATCTTGCCCATTGATGATGATGTAGTTCCCCCGCTCGTCTTCCCCTTGCGATTGTGAGGCGGTGGCCTGTGTTTCCTCGTGTTTCGGTTTGCCGTGAATCACGCTGGTGATGCCTGCCTTGGCATAGGTTTTGACACGGCTCCATACCTTGATGACATTGCCGCAGGTGCTGTCTACCAGCGTGGCACCGCAGGCATCCAAGCGGCGGCGCAGGGCGGTCGGTACACCGAACGCGGGCATAATGACCACATCTTCTGCTGTCAGACTGTCGTATGCGGGGGCGTTGGCGTTGAAGGGGAGATGGCGCAGGCCCATGGCATCCAAACGGCCGTTTACTTCGGGATTGTGGATGATTTCACCAATCAGCCACAGACGGCGATCGGGAAACATGCGGCAGGTGGCATAGGCAATTTCGATGGCACGGCGTACGCCGTCGCAAAAGCCGAAAGACTCTGCCAAATACAGGCGTACGTTGTCCAGTTCAATTACGTTGTCGGCGGCGCGCATGGCTTCCACCAAGGGCGAGGTGTAGCACGCGATATCGCGGCGCACTTGCTCCATCACTTCGGGTTTGCGGACGTTAATCGGTCGGGACATGGCTGATAGGCGGGGTAAAAAACAGGGGGCGCGCCTGCGCGGGCACTGCCGTATTATCGCGCATTTCCTGCTATGAGGGCAAGATTTTTTATCGAAAAATCAGGGGGATGCTTTTATTTTGCGGCAGAATCCTGTGCGGCCGTGCATTCCGCTGCCATTCGGCAAACGGCATAGAGCGGTAAATCAATGAGCTGCGTGCTGCCACCGTCGGGCAGGGGCATGCATTGGCTGTAGTAGGGGCGCATAGACGTGCGCACCGCCACGGGCGGGGTGAACTTGGCACAGTAGGATTTCAGGCTCTTGGCTTGGGTATTCAGCTCGGCCTTCACCTCGACAGGCACCACCGCCATAGCGGATTGGAAAAGGAAGTCCAACTCCGTTCGGCTGCTTTCCGAAAGCCAATAGGAGGGGGAAATGCCGCTCTCTGCCCGCAGCTGTTGCTGCACATACTGCTCTGCCAACGCCCCCTTGAACTCTTGGAAAATGCGGTTGCCCTGAATGAGTACCGAGGCATCCAGCCCCGCCTTGGCCCCCAGCAAACCGACATCGGAGAAAAAGACCTTGAACGCGCCATCGCGGTAGGAATCCACAGGCAGGGCAGGCTTGGTGATGCGGTGGCAATGGTAGATAAGCCCTGCCCGCAGAAGCCAGTCCATGGCGTCCTCTAAATCCTTGGCTCGCCAACCTTTTTTCACATCACCATAGAGAAAGCGCTTGTTCTCCTTGGCCAGCTGCGTGGGTACGGAATCCCAAATCTGCGCGATTTTGGCCGCCACGTTTTTGGGCGCATGCTTACTGAAATCCTGTTCGTAGTTGAACACCAATTCCTGCTGCACCTCGCGCACAAGCGAAAAATCCCCCGTTTCCGCATAGCGAGCCACGGCTTCGGGCATACCGCCCACAAAGTAGTACAGGCGCAGCAGCTCCGCCAAGCGGTCGTGGAAGGGCGCTACGCCGCTCCAATCCCCCGCCTCTAACATCTCAGCCAACACACCTTGCCCCACCGCGCGTAGGAACTCGGTATAGCTCATGGGGTAGAGCATCTGCGTGTTGACTTTACCCACAGGGAACCCTGTGCCCTCATGCTGCCGAACCCCCAACAGGGAACCCGCCGCCATCACATGCAGTTCGGGCACATCTTCGCAAAAATATTTCAGCGCCGTCAGCGCGGCGGGGCATTCTTGGATTTCATCCAGAATCAGCAGCGTGCTGCCCGCCTCTACCCTGAACCCCACCTCAGCCTGCAGATGACTGAGCAGCAACGGCATATCCGCACCATCCTCTTCAAACACGCGGCGCATGGTGGCATTGCGGTCAAAACGGATGTAGGCCACCTGCTCAAAAGCCTGTGCGCCGAACTCGCGCATGAGCCATGTTTTACCCACCTGACGCGCCCCCAGCAGCAACAGCGGCTTACGGCGCGGCGGCTGATTTTCCTTCCATTTCAGGAGTTCGTTGAGGGCTTTGCGGTGCATCTTCATGGCGTGTGACACCATGACACCACATTTTCAATGCTTTAGCAAGTCAATTCTGCATTTTTGGCACGACTTTTCACCCAAACCTCTGCATTTTTGGCACGACTTTTGGGTAAAACCTCTGCATTTTTGGCAGCACTTTGGCTTAATCGTCCTCGGCGGGGTCTTCTTCTTCGTCCTCGGCATCCGCTTCCAACAGCTCGGCGCGGTAGGCTTCCGGCAGCGTCATGCAGGCGGTGAAAAAGGGTAAGGGAAACTGCTCCTGCCACGCATTCAGGCGAACGGAAAGAAGCAGACTGTTGTTCATTTCCTCTTCATCGGGCATTTCGGCTTCGCCCTGTTGCCAAGCCTCTTCGCGGAGACGGACGGCCAGCCATGCCTCCAGCAGCTCGCAGATGGCGGCATCTGCGTCCTCATCCGAGGCGGCAGCTGCGCGGCGTTCTTCCGTCCGTTGCGCTTCCGACACGGCAGCCATAAACCGCTCGCTCTGCGCGCGCTGCTCCGCCCACTCTTCCAGTATCTCCGCAAGGTTGTCCTGCTCCTCCTGCAAAGCCGCCCGTGCTTCGGCGGGCATCGTTGCTTTCACCGCCTGCCATTGTTCCGGGAAATGATTGCCCCATACATACAGGGAAACGGCCATGCAACTGCGGAAAACCTGCTGCCGAAGACTGCTGCCGCGGTGCCACCCTGTCTCAAAAGCGACCCATTTATCCGCCTCTTCCCGCAGATAGCGGGCGGCTGTATCAGCGTCGGCAGCAGACGCGCGGTCGGAAGAAGTGTCGAACTGCGGCCATACGAACTGCTGCCATGTCTCATGAATAAGACTCTCATCCTGTGCCTCCTCCGCAGCAGGGGCGTGATACCAAAGATAGCCCGCTACCGCCGTCGAAAGCGCCAGCATGACCACAAACCCTTTCGCCCACCGCGGTAGGCGATAACGCGCGGGCTGCACAGGCAGCGCGGCGGACGGGGGTAGCTCCCGCGGCAGCACCAAACAATTCTTCTTTTGCAGCTGCAACACGCAACTGTGTTCGCCCTGATACGCTTTTTCCGCCAACGAAAGCGGGAACACAGCCCACGCGCCCGAAGGACGGCGAATCAGCACCTCCGTGCCGTCGGTATTCCACGCATAGGTGTTATCCTTGACAAAGCGGCGCATTTGCCGCAACAGGCGGCGACCGGGGTGGCGCAGCAAGCGGCACCACTGAATAAGAGAAAAAAGACACAACAGGCTCAGAAAGCCCGCCCCCTCAGAATCTTGAACGATACCATATTCCGCCCATAACAGAAGCAGAACAACAGCCGTCAAACAGGCACCCACCGCAAAACGGCGGTGATACTTCAGCCACCCCGCCCTATCATACCCCTCTGTCAAAGCTGCTGGGGTACAAGCAACGCCCGACTCCCCGAACCCATCGGGCGGGGGAAGCGGTGCGGCGGTCGCCGTTTCCTGCTTGGCCGCCTCTATCGCAGCGGCAAACGCCGCGTGCAGTGCCGTGCTATCCTCCGCCGAAAGCCCGTGCAGCGGCAGCAAAAGGGCACTGCCCGACGCGGCATCGACCATGCACAGCATCCCATCCCCCGCACGCAGGGGCAGCAAACGTAAGGTATTCCACAGGTAGAACGAACGCGTATGGAATGCGGGCATCTCAATCAGCAACCCGCTCTCCGTCGTTGTCAGCGTCACCGCCTCGCCCCCCTGCGGCAAAAAACCGCCCGCCGCCTCGCGCACCATCAGGAAAGCGCGCAGCACCAGCAGACCCGCCAAGGTCAGCACACCCGCCGCGACTCCTACCGCCACGCTCACCTCTTTCATCCACACCGCCGCTCCGAAACCCGCCACCGCCACCAACACCCAAACAGCGGCAAAGATGATGAACGCCGCGCGCAGCATGCGCTTCACCCCGCGCTTCACCGCCCCCTGCAACTCCGCCCCCTCGGCATAACGTAAATGGTACTCCATAAGCACATTTTAACAAACCCCACCCCTATCGTCAAACCCATTCTCCCGCTGCCGCCACATGCGCCGCAGCACACGACAAAACGATGCCGAAGATGCGTAAAAATACAAAAGTTGCAGTCACTAACAGCAAAAAAATAAAAAAAGATGCAACGACCAACTGCAACATTTAAAAAAAGTATTGACTTTTGACGACAACTTTTGCAAGATAGGGGCATGAAGGAGATTCCCCTGTCAACTGCCCTGCGCGAACTCATCCGTGAACGCCAGCTTGCGGAAACGGAGTCTTATACCCCTCGTGATCTGCGTGTAGAAGTGCTGCCGAAAAAGGTCAGCATCTGCATGGGGGTGCGCCGCTGCGGCAAGAGCGCGTTGATGGAAAGCCGTATCCGTGAGTTGCGGCAACAGGGGGTTCCCGCCGAAAACATCGTCTGCCTGAACTTCATGGACGACCGTCTGGCCGCCTTGGAGAGCGGCAACTGGAATGAACTTTACGATGCCTACTACGGCTTGTATCCCGACAAGCGGCAGAAAGAAAAAGTCTATTTCTTTTTCGATGAGATGCAGGATTACCCGCATTGGCAGCTCTTCATCGAGCGACTGCGGCGAGAGGAAAACTGCGATATTTACCTGACAGGCTCTTCCTCCAAACTGCTGTCGAAAGAAATCGCCTCCTGTCTGCGCGGGCGCACAATGAGTTGGGAGCTTTTTCCCTTCTCCTTCCGCGAATACCTGCGGCACATGCAGCTGCCCGAAAGCTCGCAAAATTTGAGCACTACGCAACGCCTTGCCGTGCAACAGGCGTGGGAGCAGTACACGCAGAACGGCGGTTTCCCCGAATGTTTCGGGCTGGGCACCGCGGCGCGCCGCAAGCTGCACCAAGAGTATTTTTCTTCCATCCTGTACCGCGATGTCGTGGAGCGCAACGCCGTCTCTCAGCCGCTTGTGCTGCGCAGTCTGGCGCGCCGCCTGCTCAACCAAGTAAGCTCGCTTCTCTCCGTGAGCAAACTGAGCAAGGATTTTTCCTCCATGGGCTACAAGGTCAGCCGCGAAACCCTTTCGCAATACATTCAATGGCTGGAGGATGCCTACTTCATCATCACCGTTCCCGCCTGTTCCCTCGGCATCGGGGAGCAGCAGCGCCGCCTGAAAAAGCTCTACTGCATCGACCACGCGCTGGCAAGCTCCCTAGGCATCGGAATCACGGAGAACCGCGGTCAGATGCTGGAAAACATGGTCTGCGTGGAGCTGCGCCGCCGAACGCAGGAACTCTATTACTACACGACCCAAGAAAAATACGAGGTAGATTTCCTTGCCGTCTTCCCCACAGGGCAGCGGTGCTTGGTACAAGTCTGCGCCGATATGTCTGCGGACACCACGCGCAAACGCGAACTGCGCGCCCTGACCTCTGCCATGCGTGAAACCGACATCCGCGAGTCCATCATCGTGACGGAAGAACAGGATGAAACCTTAACGACCCCGCAAGGCACCATCCGCTGCATCCCCGCCCGCCGCTTCTTCACCGATGCATTGCAGGAAGCCTAACGCCCTAGCTGACCGCGTATTCGCCGTACGATTCGCTATCGACTAATCATCGGCTAATTTGCGGCTAATTAGCCGATAGGGGGGCATCCGCTGACAAAAGTCGGGGATTATGCGCTTGTCAACGGAGTATGGGCGTGTTAGGTTGTGGTAGGTCATGAAAGGTGTCTCTGCTATCATTTCGAGTACTGTCTTTGAGTGGGCGGTCGCGGTGTTGATTGTGTTGTCGGCGGTGAACGTGGGCGTGGGGTTGTCTTGCCCGGAATGGGCGGGCACATCTCTTGTGGTGGATGCCGCCGTCTCCGTCCTCTTCTGTCTGGAGATGGGTCTGCGTCTTGCGGCGGGCGGCAAGGGGTGGTACCGCTTTTTTAAGAGCGGGTGGAATGTGTTTGATTTCCTTGTCGTCGTGCTCTCCGCCCTGCCCTTCGTGGGGAGCGGGGTGATTACGCTGCGGCTGTTCCGTCTGTTCAAGCTCGGTCGCCTGTTCTCCGCGCATGCGCAGTTGCGCCGCATCATCAACGCGCTTATGGCCAGCATCATTCCCTCGCTGGGGGTGTGTCTGCTGCTTCTGCTGCTCATGTATGTGTACGCCGTTATCGGGGTAGAGCTGTTTCGCGGCAACGACCCTGTGCGCTTCGGTGATTTAGGCGCGGCGCTTATCACCCTCGGCGGGCTGCTCACCTTCGAGGGCTGGCAAGAGATTTTCGGCACCGCCTACTACGGCAGCCACATCATCCCCTCCACCGCCCCCATCCCCCAAGGACCCGCCCCGCAAGCCTTCGGCTGGCAAGCCGTTGCCTATTTCTTCTCCTACATGGTCATCGGTGGCTTCATCATCCTCAACCTCTTCGTAGGCATCGTCGTGGCGAATTTGAATGCGGTGAAACACCGCTCATAAAAAGTGCGCTATATCCGATTTTTCTGGATATAGCGCACTTTTTTGTTGACTTTTGCTCGTTCTAGAGCTAATCTGACCTTGGATTCAAGACCATACTATGCTCATCGATTTTACATTCAGCAATTTTAAATCATATCGGGAAACGACGGATTTTTCGATGATCGCTGACAAATTTACCAAGCATAAGGAATCGCTCATGAAGATTCCCGGTCAGCGTTTCAGCAAAATCCTACCCATAGCAGCCATTTACGGCGGCAATGCCTCCGGCAAAAGTAATTTTATCCAAGCGCTCAAAGCCTTGCGAGATACTGTGGCTGCGGGCGAACCCAAAGCCATAGAGCCCTTTCTTCTCTCCTCCGCAGAAGAACAGGCTGCCACTTCTTTTCAGATTAGCTTTATCGAGGCGGAAACCACTTTTTCGTACTCATTATCTCTGAAAAGCAACCATGTTCTCCACGAATCGTTGGTTGATTTAACCAAAAAGACGCCTGTTACCATTTTCGACCGCACTCCCCAAACCGCCTTCTCCTCCGACCTCTTTCACAAGATGAAAGGAGACGAGAAGATTTACATCGAGCAGATGGGAACCACGCTGCCTGCCAACCAACTTCTTCTGACAACTTTCGTCCGGCTTCGCCCGGCGCAGTTTTATCAGTATATTGCGCCTTGCTTTTCTTGGTTCCTCAATACGCTGTGCATCATTGGTGCTGATAGCAAGCGTATCGGTCTGGGCTACGATATTCTCTCCAATCTTGAAAATTATCAGGAAGCCCTTAGCGCGGCCGATACCGGCATTGAAGAACTGCGCTTCAAATCGGTGGATGCAAGCACCTGTGTTCCCGCAGAGATTCTGAGAGATTTTGAACAATCGAGCAACAATCTGATGGTAAGCCCCATGGACGGCTCACTTGTCCTCTTTAAGAACGACAAGGGCGTTCAGGCTGTCCGTTGCTACTCCTGCCACAAAACAGAGGATGGCAAGGATGTGGACTTCCTGTTAAGCAAAGAAAGTGACGGCACCCGCCGCTATCTGCATTTGCTGCCGCTCCTCTTAGATGTTCTTATTCCCCACGTTTACGTTGTGGATGAATTAGACAGGAGCTTGCACCACGCCCTTTCCCTCGGCCTCGTTTCGAAATTCCGTTCCCTTGTCAGCACGGGGGCACAAAAACTTCAGCTCATCTTTACCACGCATGATGCCCTGCTCATGGCAAAGGATAATCTGCGCAAAGATGAGGTTTGGGTGGCAGAACGCAATGAGGACAGAGAATCCCGCCTCATCTCCTTTGCCGACTACAAAGATGTCCGCGCCGACAAGGATATTCTTAAGAGCTATCTGGAGGGCCGCATGGGCGGGCTTCCCAAAATCTACCCCTGCTGATGAGCCGTTTCAACAGACGCCACCGCAACCTTCCGTACAGACGCAAGTTCTTCATCTATACGGAAGGCGAAGCGACGGAAGCCGCCTACCTGAAAGTTGCCGCCAAGAAACTAGGGCTGGCGGAGCATTGCGAGCTGCAATACAGGGGGCACAGCACCAACATCCTGCAACTCATTACCCAAGCAACCAAGGATGAAAAGGCCGCCGAGTTTCGCCCCAAGCTTGGTGACCAAATTTGGCTTCTCTTGGATTACGATGAAGAATGTCACTTCCCACAGCACTTCCAAGAACTTCACACATGGGAACAAGCGGCAGCCCACCGCCACGTTGCCCTGTCCTCCCCGCGCTTTGAATACTGGCTGCTCCTGCATTTCCTCCCCAGCCCGACCAAGAAAAACGCCATGAGCGACACCTTTGTCGGGAACCTTCTGCCGCACTTCAAGAATCTGCCCCTCGGCACACCATCCATCACCCGCGAGAACATCGCGCAAGCCACCCAACGCGCCCAAAAGCTCCCCATACCCACATCGCGCCATCCTGAACACCAAGGCTCCGGCATGGGTGAACTCATGGCAACGCTGCTGGAATTGAGAAAGTAACATAAGTACCCTGTAATCCAGCCTAAAAATCTACTCTATGCCCTCTACATATCCTACTTGGCATCAGTTTTATTCCGTTAACGCAGAAACTTCGAATTCAGCATTTGAGCATCTATGCCGACTTCTTTTCACAGCAGAGTTATCTATTGAAGCACCCCCTCAACAGAGAAAAAATCAGGCAGGGATTGAAACCGAGCCTGTTGAACACAACGGAGAACTCGTTGGTTTTCAGGCAAAACACTATGATAACAGGATTAACAAGGCTGATGTTATCGACTCAATTAACACAGCAAAGGAACGTCATCCCAATCT
The DNA here is from genome assembly GCA_045615585.1 of Akkermansia sp. Taxonomy (GTDB): domain Bacteria; phylum Verrucomicrobiota; class Verrucomicrobiia; order Verrucomicrobiales; family Akkermansiaceae; genus Akkermansia. The sequence goes on along the minus strand of JAZLFB010000088.1, from coordinate 21,543 downwards.
AGCAGTTCTGTATTTCTATTGCAATCTCGAATTCGGGAATCCGCCAAAGGGGAATGATGTCACCCGGACAGAAGATGAAATAAGTGCATGCGCGAACAAAAACGGGCTGAGGCTCGTTCTGCGGATGGGCACTCAAATTTTAGATCTTGTTGCTAAAAACGCGCTTGCATACAAGTACTTCTTTGACCCACTACAGGCATACAAGAAGCTCCTTGCTCATGAAAAAAATCAGCAAGACGCATTTTTCCTGTATGCACAAAACGGACTGCATGCTTCAGACCTGCAATTCCATTTGGAACGCCCAGAGCTGGAATCGTCTATCGCCGCGGCCATTGAAAGCGATTCTCTCATTATCATTCACGGAGAAAGCGGAACAGGGAAATCGGCGGTAGTACGTACAGTCGCGGAAAAATGTCACAATAATACTGTCTTTTGTTATCGCCGAGGGCAATATATGCAAAGCAGTCGCGCTTCGACACTCATATACTATGGCAAGACTGACTGGACACTTGAAGATTTTGACAATGCGCACAATGTAGAGTTTGCAAATTGCACCAAGTGCCTTGTAATTGATTCAGCGGAGCATATTCTCCACTCAGCCGGATTGTACGGAATCTTAAATGAACTAGCGCAGCTTATATGCAAAGGATGGAAGATTCTTTTTACTATCAGAACCGAAAATCTTGTTGCACTTCTAAACATATTACGAGACGCTCAATATCCCCCAAGCGTCCTAATAGAGGTTCCTGAAATTTCGGAAGAAAACGTCAATTCAATTTTATCCACGTTTGGCAGAAAGCCACAATATCAGAAAGATCTGTCTTTCTACAAAAATTTGTTCTATCTCAGTCTTTTTCTCAAATCAGGCGACACTACAAGCACAACCGATATAGCACTTAATGTCATCAAGGGAAAATATGGGGAGACACTAGCCACACAAAGGATTCAAGCCTTTGAAACATATGTTTATCAGGTATGCCAGTGCAGCTCGTACGTCGTCAAAACTCGATGCATAGAAGCTGTAGGCTTTGCTTCACTTAAGAGTGATGGAATTCTTCTGCCCCTAGATAACGACACTTTTTGTACCGCCGCACATGACCAATTTCTTGACTGGGGCATTGAACGCATCCTGCATGAGGTTTGGGAAGATGAAAGGAATATTTCAGTTTTTCTTGACAAAATTCCCGAATTTGCAAAAGGTTACAACCTGACAAGTTGGTTAAAGAAGAAAATAGATTCGGATAGAACTGTTGCAATAAAAATATGCGAAAAAATCATTAACACTAATAATGGAGGGAATTACACCACAGATATAATAAGCGCTCTTTTGCAGAGTGATTTCTTTCCAAACTTTCTTGAAAAGTACAGGAATGAGCTCCTAAAAGACCGCGCGAGGGTACTACTTCTTTTATCCAAGACGATAAACGCAACGTGTAAGTACAAAATACCTAACAAAGATTCTCTGATACCTCTATATCATTATCAAGGGAAATGCTGGTATCATCTTTTGATTTTTGTGCTGAATGAATATCAAAACATCGACAAATATGCACTAAAAGAAATCATAGAAGGTCTATTCTTCTTTACTCTTCTCATCGGGGATTCTAGCATTTACCAACGTTTTTTCCGCTTTTCATGGTACTGTTTTAAGGCAAATCCATATTTATCTAATAATATTCTTAGCATCTGTGAAATTCTTATTTCCTATGCCCCAAATGTTATCTCAGACGAGTTAAAGATTAATGACTCCGATGTTTGGGCAAACGCCCTCTACAAACAAATAATGTTTCATACACTTGAATATCGTAGAATTGTCAGCTCCATACATGAACACATATTTTCGAAGTTTATTCCGAAGTGGCTTACCCATGAGGTACTGCCCGAACCATCAAACGCATGGTACGGGAGCAACCATGGGCTCGTAGAACCGCTTTATGGAGATATAAAATATACCCCTTCATCAGCCTACCAAACTCCTTTCTATTGGCTTTTAAAAGAGCATACAGAAGAGGCCATTCCGTGTTACTTAGGCTGCATAGATAAAATGCAAGCCTATTTAGTCGACCATTTCCCTTATGATACTATTGAGGAAATCTCAATGTACATAAGTGAAACAGAATGCATAAAGATTTATGGTTCTTCCAGTTTGTGGGGAGCATATAGAGGGACAGAATCCCCTACCCATGGTCATGTTCTCCAATCAATGCTTATGGCATTAGAGAAATACCTATTGGAATATTCGCATAATTTAAATGAGGATTTTTTAATCAATCTTTTAAGCAAGTCAAAATCTATTTGTATTGCTGGTGTTATCAGCAGCGTTGTACTTGCTCGACCAGAAACTTACAAAACTCTTGCTCTCATATTGTGCCGGACAGCACGCTTTCTGAATTATGATTTTGATAGATGGGTCAATGAAAGGTATGCGAAATTTCTGAACGAAAACACTTTTGATAATATAAACGAAGATGCATTTTATAAAGAGCGGCAAGAGAGTGATTCATTAGAGCATAGGCAACACCATCTTGCAAATCTCGCACTTCAGTTGCAGTTTGAAGATTCTAATACAGCTAAACTGCTATACGATTCATTCGATGATTTCCACAAACTGCACGAAAACGAGGAAAATTTCTTCAATGACAGGGTCTTTCTCTATAATCGGGATAAACGATATCTTCTATTTGAAACAGCTCCCTACTCTTCAAACACAATAAAACACACTCCCAAATTAGATATCCAAAAATTACCAACAAACCTTCGTTTGTATTACACGAATTACGAAACCAATAAAGAAACGCTAGAAAAATTGAGGGATCTTAAGCATTGGTGTATACAAAATCGCGTTTCGACCGCCAATTCAAATGAAGCAAGCTACTGGGATTCCCATCCCATGGAGGCTCTTCAATTGGTACGTGATATAGAGAAGCGACCAGAACTATATACGGGAAATGAGATTCCTGTCCTTCGCCCTGATGAAATCTATGCTACAATATTTCTCAGATGTCGAAACAAGATACCAAAGCCGTATCTGATAGAGCTTTCTGAGAATCTTCTTAATAGAATTCAATCGACAAAAAATAGCATTCCTTATTCTGAACAGTCAGATTTATTAAAGCTCCTGCCCATGATTGTTCACGATATCGAAGAATGTAGATCTAAAGCATTGCATCTACTTAATATCAAATTTTGTGAACTGTGCAATCAAAAATACAACACTCATGAAATTTTCGATTTCTGCAATAGCATCCACGAGTCTGATTTATGGGTACGGTTTCAATCAGAACTCCAGACAGTTTGGGATTCTGCGTATGCTACGCTCACAGAGAAAAAATTAATTCCCATTAACAAACTTCAAAACTTGCAATTCTTGTTTTACTTCTTACCCAACAAGGAAACCAGTGTTCACATTTCTAACAATTTTGCACGCATTTTTGAGGATATAAATATCAATGCTACGCTTATTATTAATTCAGGATGGAAAGATTTCACGCTGCATTCTGAATTTTGCATAAGTCTTGGAGAATACTTAATCTCTCTCCCGTCAAATGAAATAGAATCTAAAATCAACTACATTTCACCGCTTATCGTAGATAACACACACAGCGGCACCCAAATTTTACATTCTATTCTATTCGCCTCAATAGGCTGTAAAAAGTCTGAATGTTTTTGGAAAATATGGAACCTTATTTATTTCAAGATCCAAAATATAAACAGTTCAAGTTGTTTTGACATTATAGGCGCAATAATATTTAGCGATAGGTTGTTTTTCAGAGGCTTAGATTGTAGCATCCTGATAGATGAAGAATTCTATCTCTTCTTTGAAAAAATCATCGAAGGGAACGTTATATCGAAGCAAAGGATTTTCGAAGCTATTGCATTTATATTTTCAATTCATTTCAATAAAATTTCCTTACATTCATATGGTTTACTCACCAAAATTATTGAATTGAGGCATCAACTGACTCTCGACGCAGGAACGATTTTTCAACTCGAACGAATGATTGATAACACCAACGTGGATTTATCCAAAAAAGAGCAAAAAGAACTTCACAATCATATGCGAAAGATACTTATACTCATGCGTGATAATGGTTCCAATTATGCTCATACAAAATTGGAGCAAGATTTTTAACAATCTCTTGAGGTCAGCTTCTTATACTCTTCAAACAAGAACGCCACGCGGGCAGCGTCGTCTTTAAACTTGCGGCCATAGGCTTTTTCTACGGCGGCATCGAGTTTGCGATGAGCAGTGCGAAGCTCAGGCGGCATAGTGAGGGGGTCGTAAAGATCTGCTAACGTGCAATCTGGGTAGAGTGCACGCGCATCCAAAACGGCTTGAGCGTATGTTTCAATCGTAGCTTTTTGCTCAGCTGAGGACGTGGGCCATGGGAAATTGTTATAGACAATCTTATTTGAATAGCGGTAACTTATCCCCAAACGTCCGCAAACAGCTCTCATCCATGCCATGTGCATGGTCGATGTCAGAATACCAAAGTGGTACAGAGATGCATCAGGAATAAGGCGCAGCAGATTGCTGCACAGTACATCAGGAGTTAAAAAGCCCATAGGAATGTACTGTCGACGTTCGGTAGAAACTTCGGGTACTGCAATATATGTGCCCGATGGCATATTTTCCACATGGAAACGGCGCGGTTTATCTGCGATGGCGCGAGTCGGGGCACTTTTGCTCTCTGCGCGGAGTTTGCGTACCGCTTCAACTCGTTTCATGCACTCCGGCATCTGGCGAAGAACTGCAGGCGAACAATCCCCCAACCACAGACAATAACGAACTTTCCCGCTAATGAGTTCCTCTGCTCCCATCCACGGATGGAAATACGGAGCAGCTTGCGGCTCACGCTGCAAAAAGGCAGCCTTTTCTTCTTCCGTAAACAGGTAATTACCGCCGTCAATCGGTTTGTTACCGATACCCATTTCTGGGACGGAGCAAAGTGGATGAGTGCGATTGTCGATGAACACATCAGGGGCGTCCACCAAATAGCCGTTGATATGCTGCACCCATGCAGTTTCTCCGCTTTCGGCTTTCAGCATTTTGGCTGATGTCTTGCTGCCGCAGGAGAAGCCCACAATCACACAATGCACGGCAGCTGTATTTTTTGCTTCGTTTGACCATTTGAAGGTGCGATACGCATAATCAATGTGACACCCCATCTGAACGAGCGGCGGCCACAGAATAGCGACTTGCTGTCCCTGAGAAATAGAATTCGTTGCTACAAATGCCGTCTTTGTTGTTGTGTCCCTCATGAGTTCAGCAGCACGCATGAACCAAGCCGTGACAAAATCCAAGTCACCCGCATTTTTGCACCCTTCAAACACGTTCATGAGGTCGACTTTCTGCTCCTTGCTCATGTAACGTGCACCGCTGAACGGCGGGTTGCCCATGATATAGTCTACATGGCGGTTGGGCAGGGGGGCTAGCCAGTCGAGTTGCAGGGCGTTGCCTTCACGAATGTTGTCGTAGGTTTCGAGGGGGAGGAAGTCACCGAGTTCTTGGGTGGAGAATTCCTGCGTCTCGCGCCATGTTTGGGCGGAGGCAATCCACATGGCGGTCTTGGCGACGGAGACGGCGAAATCGTTGATTTCAATGCCGTGGAATTGCTGGATGGAGACGCGCACCTTACTGAACTCGCCGCCGAATTCGCCCTGTCCGTTGCTCATGGCGCGCAGGGCTTCGTTCTCCAATCGGCGAAGACTGATGTACGTCTCCGTCAGGAAATTGCCGCTGCCGCAGGCGGGGTCAAGGAAGGTCAGCTTGGCGAGTTTGTCTTGGTAGGCGAGAAGGTTTTCCTTACGCTTGGCGGCACTGTACTGCTTGTTGAGAATGGCATCCAGCTCCTCTTTCAGCGCATCGAGGAACAGCGGATCGATGACCTTGTGAATGTTCTCGATACTGGTGTAGTGCATGCCGCCGCTGCGTCGGGTTTCGGGGTTGAGGGTGCTCTCGAACAGACCGCCGAAGATGGTCGGCGAGATGTCGCTCCAGTCAAAACCCGCGCTGGCTTCATCCAGAATGAGCTGAACCATCTCCGTATCAAAGAGCGGGATTTCCATGTCCGGCTCCGCAAAAAGCCCGCCGTTCACATAGGGGAAAGCCAGCAGCTCCTCATCGTATTGGTCGCGCTCTTCTTTGCGGCGGTTGAGAGCAAGGAAAAGTTTTTTGATACGCTCGCGCACTTCGCGCGGGTTGCTGTTGCTCAGATAATTGAGAAACTGGTCTTTGGCAAAAATCTCCGCATCTTCCGCATAGAGACAGAACACGAGACGCACGCAGAACTTGTTGAGGTGGCGCAGGGTGTCCGCATCATTCGGGTTCTTGTAGCGCGCCAGCATGGCGTTGTACACGCGGCTGATCAGCTCGCCCGCTTTCATGGACACCTCTTTTTCCTTTTCGACGCGCTGGCTCTGCGTGTCGGTGAGGAAGAACAGGCGGTGGTAGAAGGTGGGCAGCTCCGCCAAGGCAATGATGCTTACAGGCTCGGCGGGGTTCTTGCGGTTGAGGTCGTGGACGCGGAACTCGCGGAAGTTGCAGGTGACAATCCAGCGGGCGCGTTCATCAAAAGAGAGGCTGTCGGCGTAGCGTTTCGCCTGTTCGTAGGGGGTGAGCAGGGCGCCGCCCGACTGTTTCTGCGGGGCATCCAGCGCAACATCCGCGCTCTTCTGCTCGATAATCACGCGGGTGGAGGGGATGCGGGCATCAATAAAGCGGGTGTGGTCCACCTTCACGCGGTCTTCAAACAGCACCATGTCCTCCGCATTACGCACGCCGTAGACCGTGCGCAGCAGCTCCAGCCAGAAGGCGGCGCACTCCTGTTTTTCATCACCGGGGCGGGTCTGCCATTTTTTAGAAAACTCTTTTGCCGCCGCTTTTGCCTTGCGGATGACGGCCTGATTCATGGATAGTGTAGCCATTATGCGTGTCGGGGCATTGTTCACCCTCTGTGCGCTATTCTACCATATTCCCCGCGCCCCCTGCAAGCGCGAAGAGAGATACAATTGTCACCAAACCGAAAATGAAATAAAGCGGTGTTCAAAAGAACACCGCCTTTTCCTTGAATGGTAATTGTTCAGATAAGGTTTGGATAAACAGAGTGAATGATTGCTTCACACGTTTCTACAGTGTGCTTAATCATGATACCCTTCATCGTTTGCGCATTGGTCTTTGCCCAAGCTTGATTAAAATCGTACAGGTTTTCTTTTGCCAGCCAAATCAATTCGTAGTTGTTGGTTTTTGCGAAATTTTGAACAGCATCGGAGCTTTGCCCCTTAGTTCTGCTGGCAATGAAAATCATATCGCAGTTCACCTGAAGAAGTGCATTCAATCCTTTTTGGACAGAAGCGGCATCGTCTCCTGCGCTGGAAATACCGATTTTTGCTTTCGAAGTGTCATAATACCCGCAAAAATCTGGTTTGGGGAAAGAGCATACATCGTTAAATTTAAAGAATACGCTATTTCTCAACAATTCATTTCCGATTTCATATTTTAACTCCACCAGTGAAGAAGTTTTGCCGACATTGGCACGACCATAAACGCAAACTAATAGTTTTGTTGACATAGGTGTGTATTGTAACACGGATAAAAATATGAAGTCAATTATTTCTAACTGTATTACAATCTAACAAATTTCATGCCGGGTATTTCTAAGATGAACAGCTAAGGCCAAAAGTCTTCATGTCCCCCTCTCTTTTCGGCAGAGTGGTGAACAGCAACGAAACCGCGCACCCAACGGCCTACAGCTCTACCGCTGTTGTTGTCATTATTCAGTCTCGGCAGTTATATTTGAGTATTGCTTTGGGGGGAATCTTTGTTATATTGATGTTGTTTCCAATAACCGGGAACCACCTCGCGGAGAGAATCCGAAAGATCCCCCTGTCGGTTGTTGGAGACCTTTTTTGTTTCGTGTTACCCCTCTGCGGCAGGGTGGTGAGCCACAAAGGCACCGCGCCCCCCGTTGGGGAAAATTCTCAAAAAGAGGCTTGCTATCGGCAAACACTTTCATCTTTTTTACCCAGTCTGCGCATTTTATCTTGCGTTTGAGAAGGTTTGGCAGATATGATGAGAGCATGGAAGAAGAAAAGCCTTCTGTAAGTTTGCTGTTGCGCGAAATTAAGCGGCAGGCAGATGAGATTGCTCGGTTGCGGAACCTGTTGGCAGAGGAACGTGCCAAGAATGCAGACCTCAGAGCCGAAATGCTGATGGTGACAGAGGGGCGGCAGGCTTTGCTGACAGGTTCGGAGCAGGGTGTTGTGTTGCCTGAACTGACACCCGATGATGCAGCGGCGTTTTTCTCTTTGTTCCGCGGGAGAACCGATGTATACAGCCACCGCGTGCAAAGAAAGGAAGGGGGAGCTGCCTATTACCCCGTATGTGACAATTTTTGGAAAGAGGGCGTGTGCCCTCGCCGAGCGGGAGAGAAAAATATCAAATGCTCCCAATGTACGGCGCGGGCATGGAAACCTGTTTCTAAGAGAGTTCTTTTGCAGCATTTTGAAGGTGGCACGAAGGAACAACCTTTTGTTGTGGGAATTTACCCCATGTTAGAAAATGATATGTGCCGTCTGCTGGTTTTTGACTTCGATGACCATGAAGCAGAACTGCCGCATTGGAAAGAGGAAGTGGAGGCTCTTCGGGAAGTTTGCCGCTTGCAGGAGGTGCCCGTTTTGGTGGAACGTTCCCGATCGGGGAACGGTGCTCATGTGTGGCTCTTTTTTGAACAGGCTGTTTCCGCCGCCGCTGCCCGTGCTTTTGGTGAAGCCTTATTAACAAAAGGTGCGGAGTCCGTCAACCAACGGAGTTTCATCAGCTATGACCGCATGATTCCCGCACAGGAGCATTTGGACGCAGGGCAATTGGGAAATTTGATTGCCTTGCCGTTGCAAGGTGTGGCTCTGCGAAAGGGCAACAGTGCTTTTGTTGATGAAAAATGGCAGCCGTATGCGAACCAATGGGAAGTCGTTACATCTGCCCGCCGTATCGACCTTGATTTCCTTGAGCGAAAAACGCAGGAATGGGCTCCGAAAGGTACATGGGGGATATTGGCATCTCGGCACGAAGGCTCTGCACCTGATGATTCGACCCCCTCACCTCTGCCGTGGGAAGCCGCTTCTCCTTGGTTGCGTTCCGATGTTGAGAGGGAGATAAAGATTGTGCGCGCAGATATGCTTTGGGTGGATACTCAGGGGGTGCGCCCGCGCTTACTTAACGCGCTGCGGCGGCTGGCGGCGTTCGGAAATCCGCTTTATTATCGACACCGTCGGCACGGATTTTCGGTACGAGGAATCCCGCGCATTATTGCCTGTCATGAGGAAGCCCCGCCCTATATCGGTCTGCCGCGCGGCTTATGGGATGAACTAGAGATGCGTTTGAACACGGCGAAAATTCCCTGTACGGTAGAGGACAAACGGTGCATGGGGAAAAAGTTGAATGTGACTTTTCAGGGGGAACTTTACCCCACCCAACAAGACGCTGCCGATAGGATGCTGGCTTATGAGAACGGCATTCTTGCCGCCGCTACGGCTTTCGGTAAAACAGCGGTGGGTGCCTATTTGGTGGCACAGCGGAAAGTCAATACGTTAGTACTGGTACACAACCGTGAAATTATGAAGAACTGGGTGGAGGATTTCGGTAAATTCCTGTTATTGGATAAGACTCCACCCAAGTATCGCACGGCATCAGGGCGGGAGAGGCAGCGTAAGAGTTGCATCGGCTCTCTTTATGCCGGGCATGATTCCACAACGGGGCTGATAGACGTGGCGATGTTCTCCTCTTTGAACGAAGATGATGAGCGGTTGAAACAATATGGTATGGTCATGATGGATGAATGCCACCATGCTGCGGCAGCAGGGGCGGAGGCTGTGTTAAAACGCGTCCATGCGCGCTATGTGTACGGGCTGACAGCAACCCCTAAACGCGATGATGGTCAGGAGCCGAAACTGAACATGCTCTTTGGCCCCGTGCGTTACCGTTTTACCGCCCGGCAACGCGCCGAAATGCAGCAGGTACAGCATAGCGTTTATCCTCGGTTTACAGCCATGTTACCTTCCGAATCCATGAGAACTATACAGGAGGCCTACCATACGCTGACGGAGGACTCCGAACGCAATAGGCTGATTGCGGCAGATGTCGTTGCTGCGTTGGCCAAGGGGCGTACACCTCTTGTGCTGACTAAGTTCCGTCGCCATGCAGAAACGCTGCGGCATCTATTAGAGGGCAAAGCGAATCATTTGTTGGTGTTGGTGGGCGGTCGTTCCACCAAAGAGAGGGAGGAACTGCGCCGCAGATTATCCGAGATTCCATCGACAGAAAGTGTGATACTGATTGCCACCGGGCAATACATCGGTGAAGGGTTTAATTTTCCGCGTTTGGATACCCTGATGCTGACGGCTCCTATTGCGTGGGAGGGCAATGTGGAGCAGTACGCAGGCCGACTGCACCGTGATTATGATGGAAAACAACATGTGGTCATTTATGATTATGTGGATATTCATGTGCGCGTGCTGGAAAAAATGTATCATAAAAGGCTGAAAACATACCGCCGAATGGGATATGCCGTTTGGACACCCTTCGGTCCCAACGAACAGCCGCATGCAGAAAAGGGAGTATTCTCTGCCACGGAATATGAACCTTACATGGAACGGGATTTTCTGGAAGCAGCTTCGCACCTCACCCTTTGCAGTCCGGGGATAAATCACGCCCAGATACAATGGTTTTCCGGATTTATCGGTTCTCTCCTTGCGCGGCATATTCATCCGGTGTTGTACACGCTCGCTCCGGAAAACTATCCTGAAGCCGCAAGGGGGAATGCCGCCACAAACATTCAGCACTTACAGCAGCGGGGGGTAACCGTTGTGCTTTGTAAGGAACTGCATGAACATGTGGTCATCATTGACCGCAAAATTGTATGGTATGGTGATATCAATGTCCTTTCACGCAAGAAAGAAGAGGGAAACTTCATTCGTTTCACCGATGCTGATTTTGCCGCTAACTTGCTTCGCATCCTATACTTCCGCGAACACGATGCTCTGCCAAGCCAGACTTATTTACCTTTGGAAGAGGGGTAACAGATAAGCCATCGGATTGGTATTGTTGTTTTTGGGGATACCTGCCTGCATACATTTGATACCCTTGACAATCAATCTCATTCGTGATAGGGTCAGCTCATAGGATGAATACCGTATGCCACATTCGCATGCTCCCTCTCGACATAGATGTTGAGACAAAGGCTGTTCTGAAACAACTCAATCTTGCTAACAAAAAATTAGCGGAATTGAAGGGTGTTGCGCGTACAATTCCGAATGAGGATATTCTTATCCAAACTCTTACGATTCAGGAGGCCCGAGAAAGCTCGGTTATAGAGAATATCGTTACAACACAGGATGAGCTGTATCGTGCCGGGCTTGCTTTGCAGCACGATGAAAGCAATCCTGCCACAAAAGAAGTTGTGCGATACGGTGTAGCAATGAGGGAAGGCTTTTCGTTCGTACGTCAACATAAACTTCTGACCAACAATATCATCAAGCGCATCCAAAGTGTCTTGGTGGAAAATGCAGGGGGCTTTCGCTCTGTTCCCGGTACTGTCCTGAAAAATAATCGGGGTGAAATAGTGTACACCCCGCCTCAGGACAGTGCTGATGTTTCTCGTCTGATGGACAATCTGGAGCATTTTATCAATGAACCGGATTTGCAGGACATCGACCCCTTGATTAAACTGGCCATGCTGCACTACCAGTTTGAAAGCATTCATCCCTTTTATGACGGCAACGGACGCACCGGGCGTATCGTCTGTGTTCTCTATTTGGTAATCCAAGAACTTCTTGATTTGCCCATCCTGTATTTAAGCCGTTATATTACCCGAAATAAGCAAGATTATTACCGTTTGCTGCAGGAAATACGCAACTCTGACAACAGCCCTGTTGCATGGGAGAACTGGATTCTCTATATCCTGAAAGGTATTGAGGAAACAGCTTCCGAAACCTTGGATTTAGTACATGGCATTTCGAAACTAATGGCGGAGTATAAGCAAAAAATACGCTCTGAACTTCCGAAGATTTATAACCATGACTTATTGAATTGTCTGTTCTTTTCCCCCTATACCAAAGTGGAACACTTGGAAGGGCATCTTTCTATCTCGCGTCCTACTGCCTCCAAATATTTGGAGGCTTTAACGGAGCGTGGACTGTTGAAAAAATCTAAGGTTTGGCGACAGAATTATTACATCAACACGGCGTTGGTGAATCTTTTTGCCAATGGGGAACAAGAACTTAGCTCTGAGGAGCTGATTCGGACGGTCACGGATGCCTGAATGGATCGGGAACATCGTTCTCATGTAAAGAAAATGGGATTTTTTTTACATGAGAAGGGGTATCATGTAAAGAAAAACGCATTTCTTTTACATGAGAGAGTGGGTTTGAGGTTATTTTCTCTTCTCTGGCGGGGTGGGTACCGGGGCGCCTTGGATGAAGATGGTATTACCGGTGAGGAAGGTGGCGGGTACGCTGATGCAGGAGAGGGGGATATCCACCGCTTTGAGGGCATAGGTCAGGGGGCGGCGGAGTCGGTTGCCTAAGGTGCGTTCGGGGGCGATGTCGCGCGCAAAGCAGAGGCGGGGATTGGCGGGGTCGAACACGTTGCGGTCGGGGTTCTTACGCCAATAATAGACGTTGCTTTCCTGCCCTTTCCCACTCAGGATAAGCCGCGATTGCGGAACGGCTTTGCCCTCTTCTTTCACCGCGTGGGCCATATCCGGCTCCCCTTCCGTCAGCAAGGGCCTATAGGTCGTATAATACCTATCCTTGTCTCCCGTGTATTCCGTCCACAGCGTGACCTCACGCCCCTGCGGTTCCGGCTCACCCGTGCAATAGGCCTCACCGAAAGCGTAGTAAATATCATCGTAACAACGCTCCTGCGCGGCGCAGTAGCGGATGGTGACGGGAACGTAGGTCTTTTCTCCGATGCGGCAGCGGGTCGTCACCTCCTTGCGGGGGTCAAAGACGGCGTCCCTGCGCCCCACACTGTCCAGCTTGCCGCCGAAGTTGATGCAGGAGACAAGCAACAGCGGCAGCAGAAGAAGAAAAGAAAAACGCTTTTTCATGATTCTGTTTTGTATGTTTTTCCACCATCAGCAGAAACTGTAATTCCTTGCTCATCCGTACCTTCGTGTCGTTAGCAGAGTAACAAATTCCCCTGCCGTTGACAAGGCGTTACCTATCGCAAGGCGAAAAAAGGGGGAGAGCCTTGCGTTTACTGTTGAGCCGCCAAGCGCGCTACATCTATGAGATTCTGCACCCGCGTCGCTTCCCTGACACCCAATGTTTCTTTCATCTGCAGCAGGGTTTGGATGGCTTTGGCATGCTTGTCGGGCGGAACAAGCGACATCTTAATCATGCGGCGAAGCACTTTTTGCAACCCATCGTCATTCAAATGTGCTTCCAAAGCTGTCTTTTCCTGCGGCAGATAGTTCTCAATGTAATGCATCAGGCTGTTGGCAGGCACCTTCAGTTTCCGCTGGCTCAGGCTGTTAAGCAGGGGGAGAAGTTTGTCGATATGCCCCTCAAAGCAGATTTTGACTGCCTGAGAAATCAGCTTGTGGTTTGCTTCCAGCAAAGTGCCCGCTTTCTTCACATCTCCCTGCAACAAGCATTCCAAAAGAAGGTCTTTTTCCGTGGCTGCCGTAGGGGCAGGCGCGGGGACAGCGGGTTCTACGGGTGCGACAGGTGCAGCGGGAACGGTGGGCGCAGCGGCTTCGGCAGGCGGGTCCGGGATGGCAGGAGTGGCAGGAACTACGGGTGCGACTGATGCGGCGGGTTCTTTAGGTTCCGGCGTCTTCGCTTCCGCACAAGGCATGGGCGCGGCAGGGTCAGCGGGTTCCTGCTGCTGTAGGTAGAGACGACCGTTGCCTTTGAGCACGGCAACGGCATAGCCCTTGTGGTGGAGCGCGGCAAACTGCATTTTACTCATGTCGAGATAGTCGCGCACTTCATCGCCTTCCCCCAACCAGAGCATAGCGGAAGGCGTGCCGCTGTGCGTCAGAAGCCGCGCGGTGAGTTCATCCCGCTCAGAGACACAGATATGCCCCTGCAAACGGAGTGTGGGGGCAAGCTGTTGCTCCTCTAACGCGCGGAGCGTGGCTCTGCCTTGCTCATTGAGCAGCGGGAGAGAGGCCGTGGAAAAAATCATCCTGTCGCGGAAGAGCGGGGCAATACCGGGCTGCCGCATGGCGGCGGCAAAGGCAGGACTGTTGACACAGTCGGCAGTCAGATAGATGATGTACTTCTCCGCCAAGCGGGCATAGACCTTGTGCCATGATGAGGAGACCAGCGTCATCACACCCTTTTGCATTCGTTGAATGTTTGCAAGAGGATTGAAGCGCGTGAGCGCCGAAGCCAGCGGTTTATCCTCGGTGTAAAGCACCACATCCCTGTCTTGCCGTAGGGCGCAATGGTAAAAAATTTCACGGTCAGCCACGCTGCCGACCGGGTAGCCGTCCTGTTCCGGCAACAGAATAATCTGCTTGGCATGTGTCTCCAAAAAATCCAAAGCAGCTTTGGCACTCGGATGACAAACAGAGCGGCGGGTCAGCTCGCACATCACCGTAAAGAGAATGGTGAGCTTGCGGTCGGGATGCGGGAAAAAATCACGCTCCCAGTACGCGCGCATATCGGCATTGCACAGGGAACAGGTGTCGGCCAGATAAAGAGTGTTCGGCATGGCAGTATTTTGCCGCTATTGTAACATAACAGGGTAGAACAACAAGATGGAAATGCGGCGGCGTATAAACAATTTATATTCCCGCAGGAATCCCGCATCCCCGCTTTTGCATTGTGTTACCTATTGAATTCCAAATAGATAGCCTATAATGAAAGTATAGTTTCATTATAGGCTATAAAATAAGTAAAGTATACTTTCATTATACGTTAAGGGATTGATTATGCGCGGTTTATAAAAACAATCGCCGTACTCTGCTATAGAAAAAACGGTCTGACCCGCAGGTCAGACCGTTTTTTGTTATCTTGCGCGGTTTTAGCGCGCCGTTATTTGAAATGATTTCTACTTCACTTAATGGCATCGTAGGCGCCTTTGAAGAAGTAGTAGCCCCAGCCCCAGTCGGGGTCGCCGCTCCAGTCGGGGTCGTAGTGGTGCTGCGGCTTCAGGAAGCGTTCGGGGTGCGGCATGAGGCCCATGGCACGACCCGTGGGGTCTTGCAGGCCTGCAATGCGGAGTTCGGAGCCGTTGTGGTTGTCGCCGTATTGCAGGGCGACGCAGCCGTTGTCGAGGTATTTCTGCGCGTCACCGGGTTCGGTGACAAGGCGGCCTTCGGCGTGGGCGGAGGGCAGCTCGAACTCGGCGGGAAGGTACTGCGTGTAGGGGCTGGTGGGGGATACCTTCACCAGCTTGTCCCACATACATTCAAAGCGCTCGCTCTTGTTCCAGATGAGGGAGGCCTTGGGCAGAATGCCCAGCTTGGTGAGAATCTGGAAGCCGTTGCAGATGCCGAACAGGAAGCCGCCGTTTTCGTAATGCTTGTGCAGGGCATCGCCCAGGAAACGCTCGGTTTCCAGCTGGGCAAGGCGGCCGCTCATCACATAGTCACCATAGGAGAAGCCGCCGCTGAACACGACGAGCTGCGCCTTGGCAACGTGGGCGGGCGTGGCGGTGGCAATGGGCTGCACCTGCGTGGAGAAGCCCGCGGCGTTCAAAGCGCGTGCGGTTTCCACATCGCAGTTGGTACCCGGATATTTGAGAAGTAATGCGTGAGGCATGACGATAATTTATAATTGATAATTTATAATTTATAAAGTTTGAGCTGTTACGCGCTTACACATTAATAGTAGGGCGTGAGGCCGTGTTTCCAGATGTGCTTAAGCTCGGTGATGTCGGCGGAGAGGACGGTCTGACCCTTGGCGGTGACCGTCAGCTTGCCGTCTGCCGTGGCGGAGCCGATGCGGGCGCAGGGCGTACCGGCCATGGCTTGCTCGAACTCGGCGGCCATGTCCTCGTCCACTTCCACCAGGAAGCGACCCGTGCTTTCGCAGAAGCAGGGTACGGAATTGTTCTGCCATCCGTTCACCGTCGGCAGCTTGTCGAGGTCGATGCTGATACCGCCCTTGCAGGAGAACGCCATCTCGGCAGCGGCTACGGCCAGACCGCCTTCCGAAAGGTCGTGGGCGGAGAGCACAAGACCCTTGGTAAGCGCGTTCTCGTAGTACTGCTTGTACACGGCGTAGTTGGCCTTGCAGTCCGTCTGCGGCACCTTGCAGCCCGTGAGCTTGTTGACGCGGGCATAGACGCTGCCGCCCATCTCATCCTCGGTGTTGCCCACCATGAAGATGACGCTGTTGTTGCGGCGCAGGGAGGAGCCGTGGACGTGCGTGCCGTCCTCCACCACACCGAAGCCGGAGCAGAGGAAGGTGACGGGGATGTTCACGGGACCGTCTTCCGTCTCAAAGTAGTTGTAGAAAGAATCCTTACCGGAGACGTAGGGAGCACCGTAGGCGAGAGCGGCCTCACGGATGCCCTTGGCACATTCCACGATGCGACCCAGCTCGGTGGGTTCCTCGGGGTTGCCCATGCAGAAGTTATCGAGCAGGGCAATCTTGTCGGGGTTCGTGCCGGCCAGCACCAGTTGACGCACGGTTTCATCCACCGTGCCCGTACCCATGGCGTAGGGGTCGGTCTTGCCCCATTCGGGCAGGATAGCCAGAGCGAGAGACATCAGCTTGTCGGAACCGTCAATGTCGATGACGGAGGCGTCCTGCGGGGCATCGGCGGTGGCACCGGCAAGGGGTTTTAACACCGTGTTGCCCTGCACCTCGTGGTCGTACTCGCGGATGATGGGCTCGCGGGAGACGATGGCGAAGTCACCGAACAACTTTTTGAGGTCGCCCGTAAGGTCGCTGTCGTTGAGGGTCACGCCTGTCTTGGCTTCACCGGGGGTGAAGACGGACGTGAGGTGCTTGGTGGGGGCGTCGTGCAGCTTGCTGTTGTCCAGCTCGCAGACAAGGGCGCCATTGTGCCACACGCGCAACACGCCGCTGTCATCGGACTCGCCGAGGATGGTCATCTCCGTCTGGAAGGTGTCGGCCAGCTTTTGCAGCTCATCCAGGTTTTCGGGCTTCACGGCCAGCACCATGCGTTCCTGCGATTCGGACAGGAAGATTTGCCAGCTGAGCATGTTCGTCTCCTTGAGGGGAGCGCGCTCCAAGTACAGGTTGCCGCCCGTTTCGGAAAGCATTTCACCCGCAGCGGAGGAGAAGCCGCCTGCACCGCAGTCGGTCACGAACTCAATCAGACCGCGCTCGCGGGCTTCGAGAATGACGTCGAGCGTCTTCTTTTCCTCAATGGGGTTGCCGATCTGCACGGCCTGCTGGTCTTCCTCGTGAGAGGCTTCACCCATAGCGGCAGAGGAGAAGGTGGCACCGTGAAGGCCGTCCTTACCCGTGCGACCGCCAATCACCACAACGGCGAGTCCGGGTTTCATCTCCTTGGCAATGTCGCTCTGCGGAATCACGCCTGCCGTGCCGCAGAACACAAGGGGGTTGTAGATGTAGGTGGGGTCAAACTGAATGGCACCGCTGGTGGTAGGAATACCCATGCGGTTGCCGTAGTCGCGCACACCGTGTACCACGCCGCGCATGATGCCCAGCGGGTGAATGATGTTGTGACCCTCCACCATGCTCTGCGGGGTATCAGGGGCGCCGAAGCAGAACACGTCGAGGTTGGCAATGGGCTTGGCACCCTTGCCCGCGCCCAGAATGTCGCGAATCACGCCGCCGAGACCCGTGTTGGCACCGGCGTAAGGCTCAATGGCGCTGGGGTGGTTGTGCGTTTCGGCTTTCAGGCACACGGACAGCTCGTCATCCAGCTTGATGAAGCCGGCGTTGTCCACAAAGCAGCTCAGCACAAAACCGGGCTTCTGCGCCATAATCTCCTTAGAGGGGCGCTGAATGAAGGTCTTGTACATGGATTTAATCTCTTCCGTCTGACCGTTCACCGTGTGCTGCACGGTGGCGGCGAAGATGCGGTGCTTGCAGTGCTCAGACCAGGTCTGTGCAATCACCTCCAGCTCCACATCGGTGGGCTCGCGGTCAATTTCGTTGAAGATTTGCTGAACGACCAGCATATCCTCGGTGGAGAGGGAAAGTTTCATGTCCTGACTGAGCTGGGTCAGTTCGGCTTCGCTCAGGTTGCGGACGGGAATCGTACGGTAGGTAGCCATAAAATCTGTTTCTCGGTTTGTTGCTTGTTATTTCACGCTCCAAGTATGGATGGCGGGGTTGCACACATCGTTGCAGAAACGGGCGGAAAGGGCTTCTTTATCACCCTCACCGAAAATGTACACCTTCTGCGTAATCTTGAGGGAGGTGATGGTGAAGGGTAAACCCTTGCGGCCGCTGTAGTTGGTGAGAATGGCCTCTTTTTCAAGGTCAAGCGCACCCTTCTTGATGCCGTAGGAAATGCAGAACAGCTCACCTGTCAGGGCGGGCGTGCCATCCTCCTGCACCTTCTGCGAGATGGAATCCACCAGCACGCGGCGCATGTAGTCGCGGGCGGCGTCCACATCACCCTCGCACTCCACGGTGTAGAGGCGGGTGTGGTTGTAGGTCAGCTTGTCCGCAATCGGCGTGTAGAGCAGTTTGTTCGCGTCCGTGGCGGACTGGAAGCGGCTGAATACTTCTAACGTCAGTGTTGCCATAAGTTTTGTTCTCTCTCTGTGAAAAAGCCACCGGGCGTCCTGTTGCGGGCGGCTCCGGTGGCCGGGTTTAAGAGGCTTGCCTGTGTTCTTACTTCTGCAGGCGGGAAAGCACCTCGGCGTAGGCTTCCATGAAGCCGCCGAGACCGCGACGGAAGCGGTCCTTGTCCATCTTCTCGTTGGTGTCCACATCCCACAGGCGGCAGGTGTCGGGGGAAATCTCGTCTGCCAGCACAATGACGGAGGGGTCGGTAGCCAGGCGACCGAACTCGACCTTGAAGTCGATGAGGCGCAGGTTGGCTTTCAGGAAGAACTCTTTCAGCGTCTCGTTGATGAGCAGCACCTGAGACTTGATGTAGGCCATTTCTTCCTCGGTGGCGGCACCCATTTCGCGGGCGTAGTCATCGTTGATGAAGGGGTCACCCAGCGCATCGTCCTTGTAGGAGAACTCAACGATGGGCTTCTTGAAGGCGGTGCCTTCCGTCACACCCATGCGCTTGGAGAAGGAACCCGCGGCCACATTACGCACGATGACCTCCAGAGGCATGATGGAAACCTTCTGCACCAGCAGGTTGATATCGTCCACATCTTCCACAAGGTGAGTCTTAACACCCTTATCTTCAAGCATCTTGTAGATGATGAGCGTGATGGCCTTGTTGAAACGGCCCTTATTTTCAAAATCTTCCTTCTTCACACCGTTGAACGCAGTAGCGGAGTCCTTGTACTCCATGCGCAGAACATTCGGATCGTCCGTGGTGAACAGACGCTTAGCCTTGCCTTCGTAGATAGGTTCCATGATAAGAAAGAGGGGGTGGTGATTAATAAAGAATTCCCCTCGCGCCTAAGTATACGCTTCACGCGCGCGAAGTCAAGCCTGAACTACCCGCAAAGTCGGGCAAAACGTGGTAAATGTTTGAGGTTTGATGTTTGAAGTTTGAGGTAGAGAATTCGTGCGCCTGCGGCGCAGAGAAAAGGGGGAAACGCCACGTGCTTTCGTCAGGAGCGGTCAGCCCGATATTCCGGAATGTCCGCGCGGCAGAGCCGCGCCTAATTTCAACCTTCAACTTTCTCTTCGTCGTCTTTCAAAACAAGGCGTTTCTTCGGGTTGGGTTTCACGCCCAGGTCGCGCAGCATTTCCACTTGGCGCACAAAGTTGCCCGCACCCGTGCTCAGTTTCTTGTCGGCACCGTCATAGGCGGCCAAGGCGGCGCGCATCTTTTCACCCACGTTGATAAAGTCGCTCTGGAAACCTTGGAACTTTTCATACAACTGGGTGGCGCGGGCGTAAATGGCCTCTACATTCTGCACCTGTGCCTCGTTGCGCCACAGGTTGGCGGCCAGCTGCAACGCCATGTGCAGGTTGGTGGGGCTGACCAGCAGAACATTTTGAGAATAAGCGTAGTTGGGCAGGTCGGGCTGCTCCTGTACGGCGGCAATGTAGCCCGCCTCGTTGGGCATGAACATCAGCACATAGCCGATGGCCTCTTTCACCAAATGGGTGTAGTCTTTGGCGGCCAATTCATCAATGTGTTTACGCACGGAAAGAACGTGGGCTTTCAGGGCGGAGCGGCGTTCCGCTTCATCCTCTGCCGCCATGTAGGCCGCATAGGCGGTGAGCGATACCTTGGAGTCGATAATCACGCTGCGTTCACGCGGGAAACGCACCACCACATCGGGGCGGTAGAGCTTACCGTTTTCATCGCGCACGGATTCCTGCATAAAGTAGTGTTCATCGCGTTTCAATCCGCTTTTTTCCAGCATCTGCTCCAAAATCATTTCACCCCAGTCGCCCTGCGTTTTAGAGTTGCCTTTCAGCGCGTTGGTGAGGTTCACGGCATCCTTGCCGATTTGCTGCGCCTGCGTCATCATCTCGCGGATGGTGGTTTCTAACGCCGCCTTGTTGACAGCCCCCTCTTTGCGGGTTTCCGCCACCGTTTTGCCCAAGCTTTCCAGCTGTTCGCGCAGGGGGGCAAGGATGGTGTTCATCTGCTCATTGTTAGCACTTTTCAGGTCGGTGCTGCGCTCTTTCAGCACCTCGCCCGCCAGCACCTTGAAACGCTCTTCCAAGGTCTTGCGGCTCTCCTCCCAGCGGCGTTCCTGTTCGGCCTGTTCGCGGGCGTGCCCCTCTTTCGCCTGTTGCAGCTGTTCAAGCAGGTGGGCTTTCTCCTGCGCATGCAGGGCGCGCTCGTGTTGCAGCTCGCTTTCCTGTTGTTGTTTGAGGGCTGATACCGCCTGTTCATGCGCTTGGGTGAGCGCGGTCTGCTGCTGCTCCAAGGTGAGACAGCGAGCGCGCAAATCGGCATTTTCGGCACTGCAACGCCGCCCTTGCAGAACGGACAACCCAACAGCGGCAACGGCAAACAAAAGGAGAAGACACAGGATAATTTCAGTCATAGGTCAGGAGAGGATAGCAGGTGAATCAGTGCCTTTTTTTCTATCATATTTTTACCGATTTGTCAAGGTTTTCCGAGTGGCGGAAAAGAGTGTCTTTTTTTTGTTTTTTTATCATCAGAGATGTCGCCGACAAAAAGACCCTGCCCGATGGCAGACATCGGGCGGGGCTTTTTTGCGAATATTCCCGCGCGGCTCTGCCGCGCCGAATTTTCAACTTTATAAATTATAAATTCTAAATCATTACCATCCCATAGAGCCGACGATGAGTCGGCTCTATCTGTATAAACAGGGGCTTGTGAGGTAGTATTTTGAAAAATAGGGTTTAGAACTTTTTTGCGAAAACAGACTCAAATGGCCATGTGCTGTCCCATATCATTCTATCAAAGACCAGTCAATTCCCTTCAAAAAAGGGATACTCGGACACAAATCCACATATCTTCGTCCC
>JAZLFB010000087.1:0-6716 GCA_045615585.1 Akkermansia sp. | reverse complement strand
GGGTATGGAACAGAACGCTTCACACACGTCGTCCAACGCTAAGACTGCCTTTCCTCCCAAACTCTACCTTTTCATGAAGGCTGAGTACCTTCTTGATTGCTTGGAGAAGGATGAAATCAAGGTCTGTCTTCCCAAGGACTGCAATGACCCGTTTGAATTCCTCCCAGCGAAAAAGGAGGGGTGCAATCCTCCCGATACCGCAGGGGTGGGTTTCATCAGCTTTTCGGAGGAATGGGCTTCATCCACCATGTGGGGGCACTATGCGGAAAAGCACAAGGGAGTGTGTCTGGAGTTCTCTTTCCCCCTCGGTGCAGCATTTGGCAGTGCTGTAGAGGAGACTGACGACGAACGCTGCTCCGATGCCCTTCTTCTCGACTTTGGTGCCACGGATCTGAACCGCCAGTTCTCGCTGCTGCCCATACCGAATCAGGAGATATACGCTCCCTTATTGATGAAGGTGAAATACTGGCCGTACCGCTCCCACCCCGCCAAATCCCAGGTGCGCTGCATCATTAGCGGTGAAACTGTCACGGATGCGCGCTACAGCCGTCTCTTTGCTGCCAAGGGCCAGGAATGGGCGTACGAGAAAGAATGGCGTCTGTTCGTCACGCTGGACAACTGCCTGGCCTACCATGACGGCTGTTATTTTGTCCAAGGCCTTACTAAGTACATCACCAAGGTCATGTTGGGATGGAGGTGCGAATTGCCCCAAGCCTATATACAGCGTAAGCTAAGCGCCATGTCGGGGTGTAAGTCCACTTGTGTGAAGATGGAGCCGAATGGTAATCTCTTCGCTGTTAAGGAAGCTCCTGCAGTATTGAGTAAGGAGGAGCAACAAAAGGCAGTTCCCTCGGTGTGGCGTTTGAATCTTGAATTTGATGATGCTCAATGGAGTGTTCTCAAGCAAGCGCTTAAAGAGAGCTCCGAAGGCGATATCGTGAGAACGAAAGGTTACGAAAAGGCTCTCTTCAATCTTCTTCAACAGCAATACAATTTGCCTGAATCAACACAAAATCATTAACCATCAATATAACATAATTATTATGAAACTTCATTTGCCAACAAAACTTTACAGAAGGCTGCTGACGTGTCTTGCTTTGGCCCTCGGTTCTTCTTTTTCTTCCTTCGGCGAAATTCCAGAGGGGTACACGACTGCCTACATTTCCAAAGATGAGCAGTTGGCTGATTATACCACACAGGATTACACAGCGTTTATTCTTCGTGCCGATATCAATGACACCGCCTATCGTATGCAAGGTTCTCACCAGTATTGGACATGCGACAATGCCGCTTTACAGCGCTCCCTTATTTCTTCCGTACAGAATGGGTTCGTACGGGGCGCAAAATTATTAACGGTTGAAGGATTATATCTTTTTGAGATAGATGACACTAGATATTCGCAGGCTATAGAGAGTGATGAAATTAACCTATTGCACAACAATAATGTTGTGTTTAGAGGGAGTGAGTATCTTATTACTTGTCGAGCTTTATATGGTTTGAAAATATCGATATTGGACAACGATAGCGTAACATTTAGTGGTAATAAATTTATTGTGGAGCCGCGTGGCGTTGGCACTTCTGCTGAAGGCGGCGCAATATACGGCGATAGTTTGAGTACGGTTGCGCTTTCAAACAACGGCGATGTTGCGTTTCTCGGGAATTGCGCACGTTACAGTAAATCTTATGATGGGCCTGCTCCCGCATATGGTGGAGCAATTTATGTTAAGGATGGAAGTTCAATAATTTTAGAAGATAACGAAAACATAATATTTAGTCAAAATTCTGTTTATGGGCGTGATGATGTCCATTATGAGGGCAAAGGCGGAGCGATATATACGGAAACAGCTTGTTCCGTCAATGTCATAAATAATGAGAATGTTTCCTTTTGTGAAAATCATGCCGGGGTAGGTTCTGGGATATATGTAAGAAGTTCAAGCTCTATTACGATGTCGGAGAATGGCATCGTAACATTCAGTGAAAATACCGGAATGACAATATATGGTGAAGAATCTTGCTCAATCATGTTGACTGAAAATGGCGAAGTGTCGTTCCTCAATAATAACAGTGGCGCGATATGCGTTGGTTCCTCTAGCGCTGTTGACTTGTCATACAATGATAGCGTGATATTCAGCGAGAATGAGGTTGTATACAGTGGTGGGGCGATATTGGCTGCGTCCTCTTGCGCCATTAGCTTGACGAATAATGAAGAAGTGACATTCATTGGAAACAGCACTAGTAATGTGAAGGGTGGCAGCACAATATATACTGCGGGGGCATATGGTGGTGGCGCAATATACGGCGATTCTTCATGCGAAATCAACCTATCGAATAATGGAAATGTGACATTGAGAGGGAATAAAGCAGAATACCTCGGACCTAATACAACAGGTATTCAATACGGAGGTGCGATATATGCAAAAGAGAAGTCCAGTATACGTATATGTGGAAACGAAAACACTATGTTTAGAGGAAACTATGAGAGAAATAGCATTCGATCAATGTCAGGGAGTTATGCTGTTCAGTTCATGATGCGTAGTATATATACGTTGGGTTACAAAATGGAGTTGAGCGCTGGTGATGGATGTGCAATCACCTTTTATGACAGTATATATGCGGCATCCTCGGTTACCGTTTCCTACAATGGTGACTACGAGGATGGAGACGGTGAAATTCAAAAAGGAAGCGGCGACATCATATTTAGTGGCCTATACACCAAGAATGACTTGGCATCGTTGTATCCTGAATATACAGAAACAGATTTGACCAATTCCCTGACAAGTGAGATTTATTCCAATGCGCGCCTGTATGGCGGTCGTTTGATAATCGAAGATGGAGCAATCTACAAGGGAACAGGGTTGCTGGCCCAGCCAGGCAATGGGGCACAAGTGGTTCTGAAAGACGGAGCACTAAATCTTACGGAAGATCTTACGATAAGCCGAGGCACCGCTCTTGTGCTACAAGGAAAGAACTACGTTACAGCTGCCAATGTGATGATGTCGTCAGGCAGCACACTGAGTTTCACCTTGGATGTCGACAATTTGAAAACAGCTGCACTTGACATATCTGGCAGCAATGTGTTCTATCAGAGCGGTGCTTTGACTATTGATTTTTCTGCTGATTGCGTATTGGCGAAAGATGGAGCGTATAAGCTCATCACCACATCAGACAGCAGCAGCCCGGCAAGTTGGAGTCTTGAGAAAGTCAGCATCTCAGGGCTTCCTCTTTCTGCTGACTGCCTGGAATGGAAAAATGGCATACTGTATTTGAACTACACTGTACCGGTGACTTGGACGGGAGCGTTTTCCGACGTATGGGGGGAAGGCCTGCCGAATTGGACCAAATCCGGAGAAGAGAGCGCCTACAAAAATGGTGACAGCGTTGTCTTTGGCAACGGCGCACGCGGTACGGTGAATTTGAGTGGTACCTTGGCACCAGGAGGTGTTCATGTGGACAACAATGCATCCCATGCCTATACATTTGCAGGCAGTGGAAAATTGACGGGAGGCATGGTTCTGCTTAAGGACGGTGCGGGAACGCTGACGATTAACACGGCGAACGACTATACAGGAGGTACAACCATCCGGAACGGAGTTTTGGTGGCGGGCAATGCCGCAGCCTTGGGAACCGGGCTAGTTAAGCTCTCCGGGGGAACACTGCAGATTGCGGCAAACGAATTCGCTAACTCCATCACCTCCGAAGGCGAATCCAGCCTGACTATTGATTCCGGGAAGACGCTGGCGTTGAAGGATCCTATCGCCAATACCGGTACATTGACAATAGGTGGTGCGGTAGATGCCTCTGCCATGACGCTGAATGTGATCGGCACGGACACGCACATCAATACCAGCGGAAAGAGCGGGGCAAGCGGCTTTAAGAAGCTGGCAGAGCGAAATGTTCAGATAGTGCAGGGAGGCTGCACAGTGGGTACGGATGCCCAGGTGCTCCATGCGCAATTGCCAGACGATATGACATTGTCATTGGGAGAGGATGGAGTGGCTCGGGCGGGCGGCACGGTTGACTACAGCAACTATCTGGTGACCGGGACATCCGTGGCACGCAGCTCGGCCATCCATGCAGTTGAAGGCGCGTCCGCTGCCACTATCACCATGGAGAGCGGTACTCTGACAGTGGACGATGCCGCTTATGTTACCGCCACAGCAGGCAACATCTTTGTTGGCGGCGGCATGGTTACAGGCGCACTGAGCGGCACTTCCATCACCATTTCCAGCGGCACTTTGGCAGCGGCGCTCAACGGCAGCAATAGGCTGACGGGTAGCAACTATGCAATGAAATCCGCTGTATCAAATAATGGAACGCTGACGCTGGCCGGAACATTTGATGCTTCAGCTATGCAGCTTGAGGAAATTGGAGGCACCCGCATTGATGTAGAGGGAAGGGCCGGAGCAAGCGGTTTTGCCAGCGGCGCGATTAAGCGCGTCAAGGTGGTAAATGGCGGCAGCACCGTATCCGACAATGCGATTGTGACGCATGGAGCCTTAACCTTGTCTGTAGGTGCGGACGGGTATGCTTCTACAAGCGCCGTTGTCGATTACAGCAACTATCTGCTGACAGGTTCCGATACGGTGAGCAGTGGAGCCGTACACGCTGTTCCGCAAGCCTCCGCTGCCACTATCACGCAGCAGAGCGGCGCCTTGACCATTAACGACACTGCCACCGTGTACTCGACCGGCGGCATCATAACATTGAGCAGCGGTGCGTTAAACGGCACCGTTACCGGTGCAGTCATTAACGCGTCCTGCGGCATACTTGGTGCCGCATTGTCCGGAGCAAACACATTGAACGCCGCCAACTATGTGTTGAGCAAAGTTATCTCCAATACAGGAACGCTCACCGTGAGCGGCACACTGGATGCCAGTGCGTTGACGCTGGAAAGCTCAGGAGAGGGGTATGTGGATGTCTCTGGAGCGAGTTCCTCCAGCGGCTTTGCCAAGGCGGCAGACCGCTCCGTGACTGTTGTGAGCGGCGGGGTGATTAGCAGTTCTTCCACTACCGTGAAGCACGGGCAGTTGACGCTGTCTCTGGATTCCGATGGCGTGGCGCGTCTGGAGGGTGAGGTGAACCGCAATACCTATTACCTGTTTGGTGGTGATACTGTGGATAGTGCCTCCATTCACAGCGTGGCGAGTGCTGCCACCGTGACCATGAGCGGCGGCACTCTGACAGCCAACGATGCCGTGAGCGTAACGGCGACTGGTGGTGATATCCTGCTTTCCGGCGGCATCGTGAACGGTACGATCAAAAACACCGGTGTGGCTGCTGTGAGCGGCACCGTGAACGCCGTATTCAGCGGCAGTTCTCGCATAGCAGGAGCCAACTACGCCTTGAACAAGGCGCTGACCAATACGGGGACACTCACCATGAGCGGCTCATATGATGCGAGTGCCTTGACCCTACAGACTGCGGATGCCACGCATGTAGACGTGAAGGGCAGCGCCGGGGCAAACGGCTTCTTCAAAGCAGCTTCATACTCCGTAACTCTGGTGACAGGAGGCACAGTGGTGAACGAACATGCCACTGTTATTCACGGCTCGCGAACGCTTACCCTGGGAGCCAATGGTGTGGCCACAGCTGGTGGTGAGGTGGATTACAGTGATTATCTGTTGAAAGCCGGAGCTACGGTAGCCAGCGCGTCTATTCATGGGGTGACGGGGGCTGAAATTGCCAGTATTACCCAGCAGGGGGGCGCCCTGACAGTCCACGACACGGCCACGGTCTATTCGACAGGGGGGGATATCATCCTGAATGACGGTACGCTCAATGGAACAGTCTCCGGGGCGACCATTACTGCTGGGACCGGCAGTATCTACGCCACGTTTGGTGGCAGCAACACGATTACGGGAAACAGCCACAGGCTAGCCGCTGTACTTGTGAACACAGGCACGCTTACCATGCGTGGATCCTACGATGTCTCCGATTTGGAAATCCACACGGATTCTTCCACGCACATCGACGTGAACGGCAAGAGCGGCAACAGCGGATTCGCCAAGTTGGGCGATTCTACCCTCACTGTGGTGAGTGGAGGTGTCGTGGTGAACGATAGTGCCACTATCCGGTACGGTGGACTGAACATGACGCTTGGTACGGATGGCATCGCCCGCATGTCGGGTGCCACAGACTACTCCACGTACCTGCTTACAGGCAGCGATTCTGTTTCCAGTGCGGCTGTTCACGGCAAGGCGTCTTCCGCCACTATTACCCAGCAAAGTGGAAGTCTGACGGTGAACGACACTGCCACGGTTTACTCGACGGGAGGTACCATTACAATGAGCAGTGGTGCGCTCAATGGAACGGTCAACGGCGCAGTCATCAACGCATCCGGCGGTGCCCTCAATGCCGCCTTGAGCGGGGTGAATACCTTGAACGGCAGTGGCTATATGCTTTCCTCCACTATTTCCAACACCGGAACGCTCACCATGAGCGGTACGTTCAACGCTTCTGCATTGACCCTCACTCAAGGTGAGGCCACGCATGTGGATGTGAACGGCAACACGGGGAACAGCGGATTCGCCAAGAGCGGCGGCTACAGCGTGACCCTGGTGAGCGGCGGCAGCACTGTGAACAATGGTGCCGTCATCACCCACGGCAACTTGCCCACGGGATTGGAGCTGACCCTGGGCACCAACGGTGTGGCCACCGCCGGAGGTACGGTGGATTACAGCGACTACCTGCTGACCGGCAGCGACACGGTTGCCACC
>JAZLFB010000086.1:0-28786 GCA_045615585.1 Akkermansia sp. | reverse complement strand
GGGGGTGGGTAAAACCTATGCTGCCAAGCGCTTGGCGTATGCCATGATGGGGGTGCGCGATGAAAGCCGCGTGATGATGGTGCAGTTTCACGAAAGTTATTCGTATGCGCGGTTTGTGCAGGGGATTCTCCCTGATAAAGCGGGCTTTGTGCTGCGCTCCGGTCCGTTTGTGGAGTTTTGCCGCCGCGCGGCACTTGACGGAAATCGCGATTACTTTCTGCTGATAGATGAGATTAATCGCGGTGATCCCTCAAAAATTTTCGGCGAGTTGTTTATGCTGATGGAGTGTGAACACCGCGGGGAGTCGTTGCTGTTGGCTGATGGTCAACCCTTCTTCGTGCCGAAAAATCTGTTCATTATCGGGATGATGAACACGGCAGACCGCAGGCTGGCGTTAATAGATTATGCCTTGCGCCGCCGTTTCGCCTTTTATGACATGAGTCCTGCGCTGGAACACCCGCAGTTGGCAGAGTTGTTGTCTGCCCGCACGGATTCGGTGGTGTGGCTGCGACTGCTGGAAACGGTGCGGGAGTTGAACCTCGATATTACCGCCGATTCATCATTGGGCAGCGGGTTCTGCATCGGTCACAGTTATTTTTGTGCCGATGCGCCCGTGTCGCTGGTGGTGCGCTACATGTTGTTGCCGATGCTGCGGGAGTACTGGTTTGATGCCGAAGATAAGTACAAGACGTGGAAAAATCGACTCTTGGCGGTCATTAGCTAAAGCATGACAGAAGAAAAAGCTATTCGCATACGCAACATTTATTATCTGTTGGCGTATGCTTTCAAGGCGCCGCTGCCCAAGGATATGTCGCCTGTAGCGGGTGAGGAGTTCGGGCATTTGTTCGATTTCCTTGCTCACCGCTTGGCGGTGGCAGTCGGCGACTTGATTAAGCGCGGCCTTCACAGTGAATATGTGCAGCACCGTGAGGCTTGCGATGAGTTGCGCGGGCAGTTGATGTTGGAAGAAACGCTGCGTCTGCGTGCCGAGGGGGATTATCAAGCATTGTTTTGCCGTTATTCACGCCTGACGGTGGATAACGTGTTGAACCGCCTGCTTAAAACCACCATGCTGGTACTGCTGGCAAAAGACGAGGTGAAAGTCGCCCGCCGCAATGAATTGCGCCGCTTGTTGGCGCGTTTCGGTGAGGTGTCGGAGCTGCCGCATGCTCACACGGTGTGGCGCACGCTGCAACTGACGCGTCAGACACATCGTTATCGCGAGGCGTTGGGGCTGTGCTGGTTGGTGTCGCAGGCCATGCTGCCTGCCACGGGTGAGGGGTCTCATTACCTGCCCGAGCTGTCAGAAAGGACGATGCATGAATTGTATGAGTGCTTTGTTCGGGAGTTTTACAAGGTACATTACCCGGTGTTGAAACCCACCGCCGCCCATGTGGATTGGGCGATGTCCGAGCCGTCCTCCTCCATTCGTTTCCTGCCGTCCCTGCGCACGGATGTCCTGCTGGAAAACGGTGACAAGGCGCTGATTATTGATACCAAATTCTACGCTAATGTGTTTCAGCGTTATCACGGGGTAGAGAAGTATCATTCCGTCAATCTGAACCAAATTTATGTGTATGCGGACAATTATCGGGGTACCCACCCGGGCTGCAAGGTAAGCGGCATGCTGTTGTATGCCAAGCCGCACGGGGCGGATATTCCCGATAGTGATTACACCATGCAGAAGTTCCGCATGCAGGTTCGCTGTCTGGATTTGGATGCCCCCTTTGCCGACATTGCCGCTGCCCTGCATGCCGCAGTCGCCACATGCTTTGACACCGCCCCGCAGAATGCCTGGTGGCTCGACAAGGCGGCATTGTAGCCAAAGCAGAACTGCGCTCCGAGGCTGAGATGTTGTTGTGATTTTATCGCCAAGATTATCGCCAAGTTTATCGCCAAGTTTATCGCCAAGTTTATCGCCAAGTTTATCGCCAAGTTTATCGCCAAGTTTATCGCCAAGTTTATCGCCAAGTTTATCGCCAAGTTTATCGCCAAGTTTATCGCCAAGTTTATCGCCGAAATGCTTGACAAAGTTCTTGATTCTGCTATAGTTTATGTATGCCGTATACGCCGCCGTTTACCATTTCAGAAACCGCTGTTCAACTCCATGCCGAGTGTGTGGAGTTGCTGGCTGTTTTACCCGATGCGGAAATCCCGCTGCGGTTGCGTAAAACAAACCGAATCCGCTCCATTCATTCCTCCCTTGCCATCGAAGGGAACAGCTTGGCCGAGGACGAAGTTCGCGCTATTTTGGAAGGTCAGGCGGTGCTCGCCCCGCAGCGTCAGGTGTTGGAGGCTCAAAATGCCGCTGAAACTTACAATCTTTTCTCAACCCTCTCTCCTTATTCCGTGCAGGATATGCTGCGCGCTCACGGTTGCATGATGAAGGGGCTTGTGTCCGCAGCGGGGCAGTTCCGCCGTGGTGATGAAGGCGTTTTTGATGAGCGGGGTAATGTCGTCCACATGGCACCGCCCGCCGACCGTGTGCCGTACCTCATTGAGCAGCTGCTGACGTGGCTTCAGGAGACGCGTGTGCCCGCCTTGGTGGCAAGCGCCGTGTTCCATTACGAGTTTGAATCCATCCACCCCTTTACCGACGGCAACGGTCGCATCGGTCGTCTGTGGCAAACGCTTATTCTCTCCCATTGGCGTTCCCTGTTTGAATACCTGCCTGTAGAAACCATCGTCCACTCGCGGCAAGAGGAATACTACGCCGCCTTCACCCAAAGCACGGCGCGGGCAGACTCCTGCCCCATGATAGAATTCATGCTCCGCGCCGTGCGTGATACGCTGCTGCAACAGAAGAAGCTCTACGCCGCCGAAAAGACACCGACCCCCGCCCGCATCGTCAGCTATTTCCGCCGCCACCCCGGAGCCAACCGCCAAGCCCTGCTGCAAGCCTATCCGACCCTCTCTCCCCGCCAAGCCGACCGCCACCTTGCCGCCCTCAAAGCCCAAGGCAAACTCACCTACCAAGGCTCCAAACGCACGGGCGGGTACTACGAGGGGTGAGTATTTATTATTAAATAATTCTACAAATATTTATCTGTTTCTGTATGTGTAAAATGCAAAGGATATCTCACTATCCTTGCTGTTTGCGGAAATTTCAAATGATGGTTTGTTTGAAGTCATCATATTGAAAACCTTTTGGTGTTTTCTTTCAAAATTTTCCTGTAAATTATAAGAATTATGAATAATATCGTAATATGCTTCTTCTGTTTCAGGGCTTGAACCCATACCAAGAAGAGAAACTACTTTTTTCCCTGCGCTATAATCGAAATCTTTTTCAAACTGTCTATTATCCTCAGCGAGATCATCTCTGAAAATACTTTCTGCGAAGATGATGTTTAATAATTTTACGTCTACATGGTGAAGTATACAGAAAGATTGAGCAGCAAGCCATTTTTTGTCTTGTTCGGATAAAATAGGCGAATTGTCAATGCGTGAGTATATACAACGAATCTGCCCAGCTATTTGTAAAAAAGGTTGAGTAATATAGCCAAATACATAAGCTGTTTTCTCTTTTATAAAAATTCGTTCATCTTCTGTTTTTGCGAGATTGTAAGCATCTTGGAAATCTCTGAATTGTTCTTGCAATTCTTCGTATATACAATCGCTGAAGTGAGGCTGTTGAATTGATCTTCTGTCGTTACTGGTATCCTTTTTCTGATAAAGCTGGTTTAGTTCGGATAAGGAATTCCTTACAGATGATATTGCTTGTAATATTTCATTCTTTTCTTGAGCTACGAGAGCCTCTTGATGTTGCCGATTGGATATTTCAATGGCTTTTTGTTGTTGGTGCAGAGTATAAAAGACTGCTACAAAAGCCATGCCGGAGAATAGTGCGCTAAATGCTTCGTAGTTCGTTTTTTCTGATGAGTATGTCAATTTTTGAAGAATAAAATCGGGTGCTACAAAGCAAATGAGGATAAAACCCGAACAGATACAGCATAGTGTGAGGGTTAACCACGAGGGGTATTTGTTTAACATGGAAATGTGTTCTTCAAACGATTTTAAGTAAATAAGAATAAAGACAACAGGAATGGGTAGCAAAACCCAATCTGGAACAAGAGTGCAAATCATAGAGCTTTAACCTCTACACTCCTCTCCTTACTTCAACTGCGCCTGTAGTTCTGCGAAGCTCGTTAGGGCGCTTTGCAGGTTTTCGATGATGTCGGCGGCCAGTTCTTCAGGGGCAGGGAGGTTGTCTAAGTCGGCAAGGCTCTTGTCTTTGACCCAGAAGATGTCAAGGCTGGTCTTGTCGCGTTTCAGAATCTCCTCGATGCTGAATCTGCGCCAACGACCGTCGGGGTTCTCCTCGCTGTATGTTTCCGTGCGCTCGTGTCGGTTGTCGGGGTTGTAGCAGGTGACAAAATCATCCAAATCCGCATCTTTGAGGGGATTCTTTTTCAGCGTGAAATGAATGTTGGTACGGAAGTCATAAATCCACACCTCCTTGGTCTGCATTTCTTTGGCGGCGGGCTTTTTGTCGTAGAACAGCACGTTGGCTTTCACGCCCTGCTTGTAGAAAATGCCCGTGGGGAGACGCAGAATGGTGTGCAAATCACAGGTTTGCAGCAGCTTTTTGCGGA
Source organism: Akkermansia sp. (assembly GCA_045615585.1). Taxonomy (GTDB): domain Bacteria; phylum Verrucomicrobiota; class Verrucomicrobiia; order Verrucomicrobiales; family Akkermansiaceae; genus Akkermansia. The sequence goes on along the minus strand of JAZLFB010000086.1, from coordinate 24,194 downwards.
TTTCCTCGCCCGCGCCGCCCTCAAACAACACATTGTCCGGCAGCACCACGGCGGCTTTGCCCGTGGTTTTGAGCATGCTGTTGATATGCTGCACAAAGTTCAGCTGCTTGTTGCCTGTGGTGACCCAGAAATCCGTGCGGTTGTACACCAAATCATCCTTTTCCGTCTCGCCCTCCTCATTCGTGAAGGTGATGGAGGACTTTTTGCCGAAGGGCGGGTTGGTGAGTACATAGTCCACCTTGACGGACGGCTCGCTCAACAGGGAATCCCCCTGCGTGAGGGGAACCTCCCCGTAAATGTCACCGATGTTGTGGAGGTACAGGTTCATCAGTGCCATCTTGTAAGTGGTGGCTACCAGCTCGTTACCGCGAAACTGCTCCTTTTTCAGGAATTCCTTTTCCTCGCGGTCCAGCTTGTAGTGCTTGGTGATAAACTCCTGCGCGGCAAGGAAGAAACCGCCGCTGCCGCAGCAGGGGTCGGCAATCACGGTCTTGGGTTCGGGGTGCATTACCCTTACCATGGTGCGGATGAGCGGGCGCGGCGTGAAATACTGCCCCGCGCCGCTTTTCACGTCCTCGGCGTTCTTCTGCAACAGACCTTCGTAAATCTCGCCCTTCACATCGCTCGCCATGGCCACCCAGTTTTCGCGGTCAATCATCTGCACCACGCGGTACAGCACGGCGGCTTTGGAGATGCGGTTGGCGGCATCCTGAAAAATCTCGCCCAGAATACCCTTGCACTTGGCCAGCATTTCAAGCGTGGCCTTGTACTGTTGCTCCAGCTCCGCTCCTTGCAGGGTGTTCATATCGCACCACCTGTAGCCCTCCGGAATCCCCGTGGGCTTGTTGTACGGCGGGCGGGAGAACTCATCACTCATCTTCAGGAAAATGAGGTAGGTCAACTGCTCCAGATAATCACCATACGACACACCATCGTCGCGCAGGGAATCACACAGCCCCCACACCTTGCTCACAATCGCGTTTGCCTGTTCGTTGCTCATACGAGTTTTCCTTCAAATGCCTGTTTCAAAATACTCTGCCGCAGGGATTCTGCTTGCCGGAGAGTTTTGTCTATGGTTGTTTCTACTTTTGTGCATACAGAAAGTTTAGCCTCTAATTCTTGATTTATGAGAGCCATGGAGCATTCATCACAGATGGGAAAAGGAAGTCGGCAAATTTCATCGGAATTGATGTTGTGAACACCGCTAGTTGATTTAGCTTTACTTTCGATGTAGCGTCTTGCATCAGGCGAATTCAAATAGTGTAAAATGTATTTTGATAACAGTAAAGAGGGTACGCGTAATCTAAGACGTATGAGATAGCCGGCGTAGAGTCCGTTTATGTCAGCCTTGGTAACTAAGGCTGATCTGCCAATTAAGGAGACACTACCATTTGAGCGAATCATTAATAAGTCATGTTCGTTCAGTTTTAGACGGTTCCTTTCTGTATCATCAAATGAGGTATATTTGAGGTCTGTGTGTGAAATTCGTCCCAAAGAGTGGTTTATATTAGGAATTCTGTATACAGGAATGGAATTAGAATTGGAAACATATGTGCATTTTTTTGCTGAACCATAGCGTGGTTTCTCGATGAGGTTACCTAGATTTGTGATGCTGCAGGAGTAACGTGAAAACGCGTCTTTCAGCACCGCTTGGCGGTAGACGGACAGTTGGGCTTTGGTTTGTTTTAAGGCGGCTACGCTGTTGTCCAGCTCGGAAAACAGTTCTTCAATCTTGGCGACAATGCGCTGCTGTTCAGCGAGGGAAGGAAGGGGTATCTTTGTCGCGAGAAAAGGACCTTTCGTGATATGTACCATACCCGAACCATGAGCTTTTCTGTACAAGTCGGATATGGTGTAGAGAAGATAGAAATAGAGATATTTTTTCTCTATGCCTTCGTTTGGAATTACTTTAAATATGTGCTGGTTTAACCATGCAGGACCACCTTGCCATATATGGACACCCAAAGATGCAGCCCATGCGAAAAGTAAATCTCCATCTTTTAGCAAGAATTTATCTTCAAATTTATTTGTTGAACGATTGCAGGGTGCCGTTCTGTCAGTAAGATTTTGAATGCGTACAATAGGCAATCCTGTTGTTTCCCATTCGGCAGGCTTAAAAGCGCGCCCATTGATGTAGGTTGCAACATCTCCTAATGTGTATATTTTGCCAATCATCACCCCACCAGTTCAATGTTCATTTCCTCCAGCAACGCTTCATACTCTGCGCCGAACAGCTCGTAAAAGCGGGCAAGCCCGCCGATGTCACCGAAGGGAGTGTATTCAAAATCATCCTTGGTGATATTGAGAGAGCTGATGATATGGTCGCGGATGTGTTGCAGCCACTTGTTCTGTTCTTCGGTAAACTGGCCTTTGCCTGCATTGCGGCGGAAAATCCAGCTCTTGTAGTTGGTTCGCACGCGGTCGGCAAAGGGGGAAAGCTCGGTATTCAAGCCCAGTTCGTAGCGGATGAGCGTTACCAAATCCGTAACCTGTGCCAGTGTGCCGCGCTGTTTTTTATCCCGCAGGTCGTAGCAATGCCCGAGCTTTTGCGGTGTCAGCCCGCGGGCGCGCAGCTGCTCCTGTAACTCCTTGAGCTGTTGCAGCGTGTCGGTGCGGAGCTTGAACGGTTGGTCGTAGATGATACCCAGAGCGGTCAGTTCATCCCGATGCTCTTCAATAAACGCGCGGAAGGATTGCAGCATTTCCTCCGCCTTGCCGTCCTTGTCGGCATCCCACCCCGCAAAGACCGTGGAATCCGTGTTCTCGGTGTCCAACAGCTGGCGGTGGCGGCGTTGGTACTCCAGAATCAGTTCGCGGATTTGCGGGCTGTGGAAGGGAATGGCGGCAATGGTGATGCGGACATTCAGTGCCGTATGGTAGGCCTCTTGAAGGAGGGGATCGGCTTCCTCGATACTGCTATGGTCAGCCGCTGCCAGCACCGGTTCAATGTCTCGGTCAATCTCCTCTGTGTCGTAGGCGTAGAGCAAATCCTTGGCAATTTTACGCAGGGGCGGGCCGACTTTCTTTTCAAACTCCGCGTGTTCGCTGCGCGTCATGCGGGTGGCAAGGCGCAGCAGGCGGTTGGCGGTGGCGGTGAAGGTGGCTTCATCCGTCTTTCCTGCGGCAATGCTTTCCATCAGCTCGCGCAGGGAGACGGTGGGCTTCGTTTCAAACTGGCAGGATTCCGTCTTGGGAGAGGTGGTGACACCCACGGCATCCACAATCACAAAGTGGTCTTTGTCTGCCTTGGCGGAGGGGGAGACGGCGCGCAGGGATTCCTTGTCCAACGTGCGGGTGCCGCGCCCCACCATCTGTTCGTAGTAGCTCTTGGAGCGTACATCGCGCATAAAGACAAGGCATTCGATGGCTTTCACGTCTGTGCCTGTGGCAATCATGTCTACGGTGACGGCAATGCGCGGGTAGTAGGAGTTGCGGAACGCGCTGAGCGTGCGTTCGGGGTCATCGCAACGGTAGGTGATTTTCTGACAAAAGTCGTTTTCCTCGCCGAATTCTTCGCGCAGGATTTGCACGATGTCGTCCGCATGGGTGTCATCCTTGGCAAAGATGAGCGTTTTCGGCACTTCTTGGCGGTCGGGGAAGAGGGTGGTGGTGATGTGCTCGCGGAACGTGCGGATGATGGTGCGGATTTGGCTGGGGTTCACCACGTCTCCGTTGAGTCGGGACGGGGCGTAGGTGAGGTCGTCATCCAGCTTCTCCCACGAGCGTTTGCGCGTCAGGCGGTCGCGGAACTCCACATCTTTGTGCTTGAGGACGGTTGCCCCGTGCAGGGAGATGTTGGTTTCGATAAGAAAGATATCCTCGCCCACGTTCACGCCGTCCGCAATGGCTTCGGCGCGCGTGTACTCGCTCACCAGATTTTCATGGAAGTAGCCGAGGGTGCGCTTGTCGGGCGTGGCGGTGAGGCCGATGGTGAAAGCGTCAAAGTACTCCAGCACCTGCGACCAGATGTTGTAGATGGAGCGGTGACATTCATCCACGATGATGCAGTCAAAGAACTCCGGCGGGATAGCGGGGTTGTACACGACCTCACGCGGCTTGTCGGCCTGTTTGCCGCAGGATTCTTCTTCCTCCCGCTCGTCCATGGGTTCCCCTTTGAGGAGGGAATACATGCGCTGGATGGTGGAGATGTAGACTGCCGTATCCTTGGGGATGGTGGGGGATTTGAGACGCGTGACGCCGTAGATGGAGGAGAAGGGGCGCGGGTCGTCGTTGGGTTTGTAGGCTTGGAACTCGCGTTCTGCCTGTTCGCCCAGACTGCGGGTGTCTACCAGAAAGAGCACGCGGTTCATCTTGCCGTATTTGAGCATACGGTAAGTGGCGGTGATAGCGGTAAAGGTTTTGCCCGCACCCGTTGCCATTTGGATGAGCGCGCGCGGTTTCGCCATAGCCATGGAAGCTTCCAACCCCTTGATGGCCTTTTTCTGACAATCACGAAAACCTTTGTCGTTGAGGGCAGGGAAGTGCCGCAGGTTGTTGCGGACTGTTGCCTTGCCTTTGGCTAAAAGGGCGCGCATTGTTTCGGGGCGGTGAAAGCAAAAGACTTGGCGGGAGCGCTTTTTTCGGTCGGCGTAATCGGTAAAGCGGATGATTTCATCCGTAGCTTCATAGGCAAAACGGCGTTTATCCACTCCCGAAAACCCGATGAGAGGGGAAGTCATGTAGCGTTCCGTCTGCTGTTCAACAGCTGTTATGCCGCCGCCTTTGGCGCTTTCCTTGGCTTCCACAATGCCCACCGCCTTACCGTCCAGCACTAACAGGTAGTCCGCAGGACCTGTTTTGGTAGGAAATTCGCGCACAGCAACCGCCGAAGAAGCAGCTGTTCCCAACTGCTCCCTATCCAGCACCTCCCACCCTGCATCCCGCAGGTGACGGTCAATGCTGATACGCGCTTTTTCTTCCGGCTTCATTCGCGGAGAATTTACCACGGAATCGGCGAGAAATCAAGGAAAAAGCTCAGGTTCCATGGCTGTTTGGATTTGATAGATTGTAATACGCTGTTTTTTCTTTTCTTGAGGACGCTTATGGGTTATATTTATCTAAATACAGTTATGATGATTAAAAAAATTAAGGAAATCGGTTCACTGGGGCTTTATTCCTCTTTTGATTGGGATAATCAAGTTTTAAATATACATGGTAGACCAGAAAATTTTAATTTTCTTAATATTATATATGGGAGAAATTACTCAGGCAAAACGACGTTATCACGAATGTTTAGGTATTTTTCAGATGGTAAATTGTCTTCATATTATGAAAATCCATCGTTTTTTCTTGAGATGAAAGATGGAGAAATCGTTGGATATGAAGAAGGAGTTATTAGAAATTATCCAATTCGCGTTTTTAATGAGGATTTTTGCTTGGAAAATTTATCGTTTGTTAGTGATTATTCAAATGATGCTCAAATTGCTTCATTTGCAGTTTTTGGAGTAGATAACAATAAAGCAAATGAAAAAATTAGTGAGTTAAAATTTGTTCTTGGTAATAACGAAGATGGGAACGAAACAGGAAAATATCTTTTACAGAAACAGGCAAAATCGAATTACGAAGAAGAAAATGAAAAATTAAATAGATTGCAAAAGGAATTGGATGATTTGTTGCAAAAGAAAGCAACGAAAAGCATTGAGTCAATAAAGAATAAAAATAATCTTTTTGGGGATTTTAATTATAATGTCGGAAAGTTAAAGAGAGATATTTCTATTGTTGGGCAAGTTAATTATAAGCCTCTAAACGAAAACGAGTTCCAAAGACTAATTTCTCTTGTGTCTGAACCATCAAAGGAGATTGTCAATAAATTGCCTCTTGTTTCTCAAAAGTACGCTCGTTTGTGTGAAGAAATTAACAAAATAATTGGAACTGAAATCATTTCCGAGAATAAAATAGCGGAATTTCTTAAATCAGGAATTTCTGAATGGGCGAGACGGGGTAAGGAGCTACACGAGTGTAATCATGAACGTTGCTTGTTTTGTGGTGGTGTATTTTCGCCTGAACGATGGAATAGTATTGTTGGGCATTTTGATGAACAGTCGGAAATTGTTGCGAGAAAATTGAAAGAGTTGCGAGAAAATGTTATTTCTTATTTGAATGAAATAGATAGCATGTTTTTCAATAAAAGAGAATTATTTTACGATAACTATGTTAGCTCTTTTGATGCTCTAAAAAAGGATTATTTGGAAATTTTGATTAAACATAAAAATGAGTGCAATTTGCTTTTAGATACGATTAAATCTAAGGAGGATAATATGCTTTCTGTCATTTGTTTGGAATACAATACTGATATTGCAAAATTGTTGGATAACAATATTTTAAGATATAATTCTCTCTCTGATTTGAATAACAATGACACTATTGAAAAACAAACCAGCAGAAAAAAAGCGCAGGATTCATTGAGGCTTTTCGAGGTTTATAATTTTGTGTATCAAATTGGTTATTCCGAGAAATGTAATCAAATACAATTGCAGATGGATGCTAAGAATGTTGCTTTTTCTAATAAGGATGCTGTTGATAAAGAAGTTGCTCAATTGCAAGACGAAATTAAGGAATGGGAAAATTCAATGGTTGATGAAAGTAAGGGGGCAGAGAAAGTAAATGAGTACTTAGAACAACTGGGTGGGTGTTCTCTTAAATTGGTTGCTCAAAAAGACGCAGATGGAAAGTCTGTTTACTTTCAGGTTTCAAGAAATGGCGTTGAAGCTCAAAATTTAAGTGAGGGTGAAAGAAAGATAATAGCTTTTTGTTATTTCTTGGCTAAGTTGAATGATGTTGAAATGAGTGGAAAGAAGGCAATTGTTTGGATTGATGACCCTATTTGTAGTTTGGATAGTAATCATGTGTTTTTTGTTTATAGCTTGATAAGAAATCAATTATCTAAGTGTGAAATATTCGAACAATTGTTTATATCAACTCACAATCTTGAATTTCTAAAATATCTCAAGAGGTTAAAAGTAGGTGAGGGTAAGGGTACCTTTTGGCTGATGGTGGAACGTACGAAAAATAACGCTTTTCTGCGGATTATGCCAAAATATATGAAAAATCATGTTACCGAGTTTGAGTACCTTTTTGAACAAATCTGTCATTGCGCAACGAATGGTATTAATGATGACAATTATCCTTGTTTCTATAACTTTGGAAATAACGCACGAAAGTTTTTGGAGATTTACCTCTATTACAAGTACCCAAAACAAGGGTCTTGTGAGGAAACCTTGGTTGAATTCTTAGGCTCAGACGTAGCTGCTCTGTGGACGGACAGAATCAATAATGAGATGTCGCATCTTGATGGCGGCTTAGAAAGGGGAAGTGAGCTAGTAGAGTTTCCGGAAATTAAAAACGCTGCTAAACAAATTTTGGTGGCTGTTAAGCGAGCTGACTCTCGCCAGTATGAATCATTGCTGAAAAGCATAAATATGGCCGACCCCTTGTGTGCCGAAGTTGAATCTGCATAAGTAGAAAACTTGTGCTCAGAAAACCGTGGGTTCAATTCCCGTCTGTGGTGGGAATTGAACCCACGGTGCTTTTTTCTTGCTAGGGCAGGGGTGGGGTGGTAGGATGTTGGGGTATGAAATCTTCTCTTTTTTTGCGGCGGGTGTTGGCGGTGGCTGCTGTGGCTGCGGTGGTGTGTCCTATGGGGGCGGCGGGGATGACCCGCCATCCCGATGTTCCTTTGTCGACGTGCTGTGATTTCGGGCAGAACCGCGGGCGTTTTGCGGTGAAAGAGCTGAATGCCCTGCAAAAGCATCTGGCGGCACAGGGCGTGACGCTGCATTATTCGGGCGGGCAGGCGGATTTTACCCTGCCGCACGGCATGATTTCCTTTGAAGCCCAAGGCGATAACGGCGCGCTGGCGGCCATTGCCCCCAACGCCATTGCCACAGTGCAGCACAACGGTGTGCAGAACCCCACGTTCACGGCGCGTTATCTGGGCGCGGAGCACTCCATCCGGTACAACGGCATCGAGTACCGCACCTCCGACAACAACGCTTTTCTGCTGACCCCTGCGGCGGATTACAAAATCACGCGTCTCAACAAGCTCATTACCGATGTGCAGCCCGCCGTGGTGTTCCCCGGTGTGCAGGGGGCAACGCTCGACCATCAGCTCATCTACCGCTCGGGCGCGGGTACGCAGGTGGCTTACGACAAGGAGAAGCAGCAGTTCGCCCTGCAAGCCGCGCCCTACATCTACATCACGGGCGGTATTGCCGCCATTGAAACCACGGGCGAGCACAACTGGCTGGGCCACCCCGGCAAGGGGGAGGATGACAGTTGCAGCGGCACGAGCTGGTTCACCGAGAAATCTGACTGGCTGACGCCCACGACCTCTCCGCTGCCTTTTGCGGGGCATGAGGGCGATTCCGGCTCCCCCGTCTGGTGGTGGAGCGACGAGCGCGGCCGTTACGAGTTCATCGGCACCATGCAGGGCATGAACGGCGGCGGTGTCACTTACTACACCATGGCCTCCGACTGGACGGCGAAGCGGCTCGATGCCTTTACCAAGACCGTGACGCTGGCGGCGGGGCAGAACGCCGCCATCACCCCCGTGGTGCATGACACGGGGCGCGACATCAGCGACCCCGCCAACAAGGTGACGGCTCACCCCTACGAGGGTACGGTGACGGTGGCGGGGCAGGAAGCCGCCCGCTTCATCGGTCTGAAACAGGGAACAACCTACTGGAAGAATTTCCTGCCGCTGGCGGACAAGCCCGACTGGTTTGCCTACGAACCCAAGGAGTACACGAATGAGGCGGTGACGGTGGCCGACCTCTTCCTGACGGAGAATCTGCGCTTCACGGGTGCGGGCGAGCATACGCTTTCGGTGGAGGAGGATGTGGACATGGGCATCGGCTACGTTCAGGTGTCGGGCGGCGGTTCGTTCACCTTGCAGGGCAAGGGCGTGCTGAGTTCGTCGGGGTTTGTGGTGGATGCAGGAACATCGCTGACGCTGGCACAGCACGATGAAGACCCCGTGATGCTGCGCGAAATCCGCAAGGTGGGCGAGGGAACGCTCATCGTGGCGGGGAGCGGCGATAACCGCGCAAACCTGATGCTGGGCGGCGGTACAACGTATTTGCGCCGTGCGGACGGCACCGCGGCTTGGTCGGTGCATGCCGCCAACGGCTCCACGGTGGTGCTGGACGGCGAGAAACAAGTGCGCTCCGAAGTGGTGCTGGCGGATGCTGTGTTGGATTTGCACGGCCACGACTGCCCCGACAGGTACAAGGGGTTCCGCCTCACCCCGCTCACGCAGGATTCCACCGTTACCAACACCGCGGGTACTGCCACGCTGGGGCTGTCGATGGAGGATTTATTTGCGGCGGGCTACGGGCGGAAATTCATGAACGGCGAAACGGTGGATACCCCCTACAAGGCTTCCTTTACGGATGCCCCCGGTGCCGCGCTGGTGGTGGAAACAACGGCGGAGAAACACGCCGCCGATGGGATGACGTTCTCCCCCACGCATACGAGCCTGTTGGAAGAAGGCAGCGCGTGGGTGTTCCGTGGGCCTGTGTTTGCGAGCTTGGACGGTACGCCCACCGTACACGGCATGGGCTCGGCAGATGGCAAGAGCGCCGACCGCCTGAAGCGCATGGACAGTAAGTGCGCCAATCCGAATAACGATTGGCACTATGCCGATGTGGCCGCTCATGTCGTGGTGGAGAAAGATGCTTGCGTCAGTCTGGGCTCGCATGCCCGCCTTTCCGGTACGGTACAAGTGAAACAGGGCGGCTGTTTCGACGTGTTCTGCCCTTTCGCGGCGGCAGAGGAATACATTGAGGGCGGTGACCGCCCCGAACCCACCTCCGCCGTGGCGGAGTTCGCCGGGCTGAAAGCCGATGTGACGGTGGAGAAGGACGGGCGTCTTAAGTTCCGGCACGGCGGTACGCCGTACACTTATGCAGGGCGCATCACCGCCGCTGCCGGCAGCACCGTGGTGATCAGCGGCGGCGGCCGTTCGTGCAATCCGATATGCCTGAGCAACCCGAACAACGTGTTCGGTAGGCTGGCTCTTAATGGTGAGATGCTGCGCGATACCGCCGTGCGGGCGAACGAGGTGAGCATGGTGGCGGGCAACCCCGTGGTGAGCGAGGCCATTGTCAGCGGCGGGCTGAAAATAGGGAAACGGATCAAGAGCAAAGTGGAGCGTAGCATCTTCTCTTTCTATGCCACCTGCATGGCGGGCGGCACGCTGGAGACGGACACGCTTGAGCTTATTCTGGGGGATGCCGCCTTCAAGGACGGCACGCCCAAGGTGGTCCTCATTCTGCTCGGCACGCCGGAGAACCCCGTGGACGTGAAGCGCATCGGTGCAGCCACCGTCCGTGTCTCCCACGGCCACCACTGCGACAAGGCCATGAAGGCCAAGGTCGTGAAAGTAGGTAACCACACCGCCCTGCGCGTTGAGATGTAAAGGGAAGTTGGAAGTTGCAAGTTGGAGGTTGGAAGTGTTGAATTTAGGCGCGGCATTCGCCGCGCGGGAAATCAAGCCCTGTCTGACATTCTGTCAGACAGGGCATTTTTCTTTGCGCGCCGTAGGTGCGCCGAGTGGTTAATCTGACAAATCCGAAAAATTTTGAATCTTCAAATCTCTAACAAAATTCTCTTGTTATCTCTGTCTTTCCGCTTGAAATGAGGGGGGCGTTTGTGGTATCGTTTAAGAAACGCTTACTATTTTTCTGTATTCCGATGAAATTGCGCCTTTCTCTCTCTTTGCGCCGTTGCTTGTTAGCCTGTTATGCTGCCGCAGTTGCCACGCTGGGCAGCCTTGGGACTTACGCCGGCACCCTGCATGAAGACGTCTCCCTGCAGACCTACACCGATTTCGGTCAGAACATGGGTCGTTATGTGACGGGCGGGCATGTGAATGCGCTGCTGTCGCATATCCGCTCGCAGGAGGGTATCACCATCACCTACACGGGCGGGCAGAGTGATTACCGCCTGATTCCGACGGAGATGGTGAGCTTCGATGCCCAGGCGGATAACGGCGCGTCCATCGGTATCGGCTTCAACTTCCTTGCCACGGTGGAGCACAACGGCGTACAGAACCCCACGTTCACCTCTCATCTGCTGCCCGCGGGCAGTTCCGTGCAGTACAACGGCATTGAATACCGCGACTCCGACACCTTTTTGCTGACCCCCTCCGTGGACTACAAAATCACCCGCCTTTCCAAGGTGGTGACGGATGTGGACATGGCGACTCTGTACACGGGTACCGTACAGGCGGGCGATTTGCTGTACCGCGCGGGTTCGGGCAACATGACCGTGCGTGATAAGGAGGGCAATATCCGCACGCTGCGCGGGCCTTACAACTACATCACGGGCGGTATCACGAGCGCGGTGAATGTGGAAACAGGCGCGGATAACAACCGCGTGGTGACGAACTTTGATTACACGGCGGCGGGTATCTCCGATGCCGCGCCGCTGCCTGTGAACGGCGACAGCGGCGACTCCGGCAGCCCTGTGCTGATTTGGAATGAGACGACAGGGCGTTACGAATACGTTGCTGCCATGCAGTCCGTGAACGCCGTGGGCGGCGCGGGTGTTGTGACCAGCAGCTACGGTGCGGCACAGTGGTCGCAGGAGAAGATGGATGCCTACAGCAAGCAGGTGAATGTGCAGGCAGCGGGGCAGGATGTGTTCGTGAGCGGGCAGATGACGCAGGGCGCATCCCTGACGGATAACCACGGCCGCACGGGTGAGCTGTGGACAGGTGCGGTGCAGGATGCTTCTGGCAACACGCTGTTGAGCTACAACGGCGTGAAGAGCGGGGTGAACACGTGGAACTCGCTCAGCTCTCTGAAAGATGACGATAAATGGTATGCCTACGGCGCCGAATACCTGAATGCGAATGAGGGCGGCACGGACGGCAAGATGAGTATGGCCACGCTCTTCCGCACGGAAAACTTGGTGTTTACATCGGTTGCGGCGGAAAACACCGTGCGTATAGATGCGGACGGCGTGGACTTGGGCGTGGGTTACGCGCAGTTCTCCCGCACAGGCAGCAGTCCCGTGAGCTACACGGTGAGCGGCGGCGCGTTCAACCACGCGGGTTACATTGTGGATGAGGGCGTGGCGGTGCATCTGTCTTCTGCCAACATGGATGCCGCCAACATGCGCGAATGGCGCAAGGTGGGCGCGGGCGATTTGTACATTGAGGGTACCGGCAACAACGAGGTGATGCTGAATCTCGGCGGCAAGGGTACGACCTACCTCAACGAAAAGGAGGGTTATGCGGCTTACAACGTGCTGGCGAACACGGGGACGCGCGTGGTGCTGAATGATGTAAACCAGATTGCCCGCGATTTCACCTTCGGTAATGGCGGCGCGGTGCTGGATTTCAACGGACACTCGATGACGTGGAACAACGGCGCGGAGGTGAAAGCGGATGGATTCTCCATCCATGCGCTGACGGAAGAAGCGGTTATCACGAACGGCGGCAACACGGCGGTGACGCTGCGCGTGACGAACGGCGGCGACACCTTCCTCGGCTCGTTCCGTGATACGGCAACGGCGGATTTGAATATCGTGTACGCGGGCGAGGGTAACTGGAATTTGCACAGCATTGCCACCGACCTGACGCACGGCAACAGCGGTTTCACCGTGGAAAGCGGCTCCGTGACCCTGAGCGGCACGCAGACCGTGCACGCCATCGGCTCTGAAAGCGGCACGAATGACAACCGACTCTCCCGCGACAACGATTGTCACTATGCCGATGCCGCCATGAACGTGGCGGTGCAGGGCGGTACGTTCACCCTCGGCTCCCATGCCCGCTTGGAGGGTGATGTGACCGTGGCGAACGGCGGCACCTTCGTGATGAACGAGGCGGTGCAGCACCAAATGGAATACGTGGAAGGCGGCAGCCGCTTGGAGAACACGGACAAGTATGCCGCTTTCGTGGGGCTGAAAGGTGATGTGACGCTGAACGGCGGTGCCATGCGCGTGGAGTTCAGCAAGGATACGGATGCGACCACCACTTACGGCGGCTCCATTTCCGGCAACGGCGCGCTGACGGTGGCCACGGGCAACGGCACGATTCATCTGGCGGGCGATAACAGCGCCTTCAGCGGCACCCGCACGGTGGAGAACGGCACGGTTTCCTTTGCGGACACCGCCGCCATGGGCGATACCTCTCACACATGGCTGGTGCAGGAGAACGGCGTGCTGGTGATGCCCGACTCTGACGATTTTTCCGTGATTGACACCGCGTCCACAGGTGTGATTGCCCTCTCCCGCGATACGGCGGTGCAGGCGCTTTCCACGCTGGATATCGGCGCGGCGGATGGTGCGACCGTGCATTACGGCACGGCGGACACCGCGCTGGAGAGTGCCGACGGCAAGTGGGTGCTGGGCGGCGGCGGCGGTAACCTTGTGGTGGATTTCCGCTTGGAGGGTGCGAATCAGCTTGTGCTCGGCAACGGTCATTCCACAGGCACGGTGACGCTGACGAACACGGCGAACAGCTTCACGGGCGGCGTGGTGCTCAACCAAGGCATTCGTCTGGATTGCACGGACAACGCCGCGCTCGGCGGCTCCAAGCTCCGCATTGATTACGGTGCCTTGGCCGCCGTTCACGGCGATACGTCGATTTTGGACGCTGCCTCGCAGGGTGCTGCGTTGGTGGATTCTTCTCCCCGCACGGATTGGAACCTGACAAACACGCCGAATCTGTCGCTGGCTGCGGATGGTGATGTCTACTTCTCCGGTGCGCTCACGGTGGCGAACGGTGCGGACTACCATTTGGGCGGTGCAAGCGGCACGCTGACGATGGCAACCGCGCTCGGCGGTGCTCACGGCTTGGTGGTGGACGGTCAGGGCAGCACGGGCGGCAAGGTCATTCTTGCCCGCACAGCAACGCTCACGGGTAACGTGACGGTGCAGGGCTATGATGCCGACCGCGCCTCGGCGGGTGACATCACCCTCAGTTTCACCGCCGCTCATGCTTTGGATGCCGCCGCTTCCGTCACCGTGCGGAACAATGCGGTTATCGACCTTAACGGCACGGAGCAGAGTTTCCGTCAGCTTTCGCTGGATAGTTCCTCTGCCATCATCGACTCCTCCGCCCGCCGTACAGGCACGTTGAGCTTTGCCACGACCACGGCGGCAGGGTTGGATGGTCATGTGGATGTGGGCGCATTGCATATCGACAATGCAGACCGCTACACCGTCAGTTCCTCCGTGACGGCTGACCGTTTGGTGAAGGAAGGCATCGGGGCGTTGCAGGTAGCAGACCCCACCCGCTTCGGCTCCATGGAGATTCTCGGCGGTTCTCTGCAATTTGCCTGTGGTTACAATGTGGTCTACAATGAGTTGACCGTGCGTAACGCCTCGGTAGCAGCAACGACCACCACCGGCTATTTCGCCCAGTTCAACGGCAACCTGATTTTGGGTGACAATGCCGTTATCAACAGCGGTCACTATGCTATTAACGGCTCTGTAACGGTGGAGGACGCCGCAACGGCAACGTTCGCGCATCCCCTGACAGCCACCCGCAACGTGACGCTCAATGCCACGCTGACGATGGGCGAGGGCTCCGTGCTGAAACTGGCGGAGGCAACGAATTCGCTGGTGCTGACAAATCGCGTGGTGAATGAAGGCGGGCAGGGCACGATTCAGCTGCTCAATCACGCCCTCTATCTGGGCGACATGAAAGCCAAGGATACCCAGCGCATCGGCGGTGAATTGAAGGTGTCCGCCAACTCCACCCTGCACAGCATGGGCGCGAATGCGGGCGTCACGCGCTCCTTTGAACACCTTTCCGTGGATGCAGGCAAGACGGCGACCCTCATCACCGATACGGATAAGGTTGCAACCACATGGCAAGCCGATAAGCTGACGGGTGAGGGTTCCGTGGTGTTGGACACGCGTTCCGGCTCCAAGCTGGTGCTCACGGGGGAAAGCTCGGTGGCGAGCATCAGCGGCAATACCGCCGTGGAGTTGCAGGGGGCAAACGTTTCCTCTAATCTGTCGGGCTCGCTGCATCTGGATTCCTACGGCAACAGCACGCTTTCGGGCAATAATACCTATACAGGCACTACAACGGTGCAGAACGGCACGCTGACCCTGATGAGTGAGCACGCTCTCGGCGGCGCGGCGGTGAGCTTCACGCGCGGCACGCTGGCGCTGGGTGCGGATACCTCTGTGACGGCCTTGCAGGGTGCCAACGGCGCGGTGGCGTTGAATAACCACACGCTCTCCCTGACAGGCACGAACCCCGCCAACTTTGCGGGCGCGATTTCGGGCGGCAATCTGACGGCTGTCGGCACAGGACAGACGCTTTCGGGCGCGGTGCAGCTGGATTCTCTGAACGTAGCGCAGGGCGCGGCTCTGAATATCACCAATGGTGCGGAACTCGGCAGCGTGACGCTGGCGAAGAACGCGGCGCTGACGCTGAACGGCACCGTGGCTCTGCACGGCGGCATCACGGGCGGCACGGGTTCCACCCTGACGCTCGGCGGCGATATCAAGGTGTCGCTGAACTATGAGGATTTTACCAATGGTTCGTTCACCATCTATTCGAGTACGGGCAATCTGGCGGGTACGGCTCTCACCAAGGATAATATTCTGGTGGACGGTCTGACAGGCACGCAACTGGGCGCTGACCGTTTCACGCTGCAATCCTTCTCGAATGCGGTGATTGTGACGGTGTCCGACTTCAGCCATGAGCTGACGTGGGCAGGTGCTCAGGGCTTGGAAGAATGGAACCTCACCAAGAGCAACTGGACGAACGATAAGGGTGAATCCGTTGTGTTTCGCAACGGCGATCGCGTGACTCTTGGCGGGTCAGGCAGCAGTATTGCCGTGGACTCCGGCATCAAGGCGGGTTCTCTCACGATTGCCGAGGGTCGCCATACCTTGAAAACGAACACGCTCCAAGTGTCGCACGATGTCATCATCGAAAGCGGTTCTTTGGATTTAAGCTCTGACGGTGACATTTCCGTGGGTGGTAAGGTACATATCGGCACGGGTGCCAAACTTATCTATAACTATGGTTCCCATACCATTGACTATGGTGTGGAGATGGAAAACGGTGCCTCCTTGGAGGTGAACAGCGGCGCTAAACTGGATGTGAGGACGGATTCTCACATCGCGGATATGACGGTGTACGGCACAGTGTCCCAGAACGGCAAGATGTATCTGGATAACCTGACAGTGTCCAATCTGGACGGACTCGGTGTCCTGACCTCCGCTGCCATGAATATCAACGGCGTTGAGTTGGAACAGGCTCGCTTGGCTTCCGGTGGACTCAACAGCTTGGGTAAACCCACGCGCACGACTCTGGTGCTGACAAGCGAAGGTAATGCTGCTGTCGTCAGCGGTACGGGCGGAAGTCAGCTTACTCTCTATAATGCAGGCAGCTCTATGTTCTCCGCTACGAATCTGACGATTACGGAAGACCATGCGCTGAAGCTGGATTTGCAGACCCTGAAGCTGAATATCAACGGCGGCTCTTTCGTGAACAGAGGTGAGCTCATCGTGGATACGGCGGCGACGATTGCGGGCGGCACCTTTGATACGGCGGGTGGCACCATCACGGCCAATGCTGACCTCAACCTGAAGTCGTACTCATTCACGGGCAACGGCAACTTGAATGTACTCCTGACGGCGGCCAAGAGCGGTGAAGGCACCATCTCCATCAACGGCAACAACGGCACGGCCTCCGTGCTGATGGGGGATGCGGATATCAACGCAAAATTAGCTGTCAGCAACGGTTTGGAAGTTAATTCGTGGATGACGGATTATAAGAACTCTACCTTGCACATCAAGGAGAGCGGACAGCTCACGGTGACGGATAAGGCTTTGCGCGTGGAGTCTTCTGCGATTGTTTCGGTGGAAGGCGGCATGCTGGATGCTCAGGCGGGCATCACGTTGGGGCACACTCAGGCGACGAACCCCGGTCACCTTGCCATGGAAAGCGGCAGTATCACCACCACGGGGATCGAGCTGGTGAACAGCGGCAACTCTTTCACCATGAGCGGCGGCAAGCTGACCGTGACAGGCGATAAGCTCTTCACAGGTTCAGGGCAGGCTTCGCTTGCCATTTCGGGCGGCACGCTCGCCGCGACGACAAGCTCGTGGGAGTTGAATCACGATGTCATCCTTGGAGATGTCTCCGTAGAGACGGCGGCGGGTAAGACGATTTCCTTCACAGGGCAGACCATCCTGACCTCCACCCTGCACAACGCGGGCAGCATCTCCTTTGCGATGGAGGATGTCAGCGGCATGGAGGAGGTGACGAAGCTCCTCCTTGCCGAGGGCGAGAACTGGGAGACGACCCGCACTTACCGCGACCGTGTGAGCGGCAGCGATGTCAACGGCTTTGCCACCACCAACTACCTGCTCATTGCGGGCAGCGAGGGCAGCACGGTCAACTTCAACGGACGCGAGACCATCAGCGTGAATGGGTCGGATTACACCCTGCGCACGGACGGCTCCTCTGCATGGTACACGGATGGCGAACAGGATACGCGCGAGTACGTTGTCAACAGCGGCACGCTGCATTTCGGTGCGGCGGATAACGCGGCGGAAGACGGCAACCACATCCGCATGAACGGCGGCGCACTTTCCATTGAGAAAGACCTCAACGGTCGCGGCGTGACGATTGCGGCGAATCAAGCCGTGAATGTGGCTATCGGTGAGAATGTGGCGGTGCAGTCCGCCGAGCTCTACACGGAGCAGGGCGGCAGCATCTCCCTCTCCGGCGAGGGGCTGTATGAACTCGCTGAAGGAGCGCTGGCTCTTAACAGCAATGTGTCGCTCGCGGATGATTGGAGCGGCACCGTGGCGGTGTCCATGAGTCCGTCGGCGGGCAGCGCCCATATTGCTTCGAGCACGTTGAATGCGTTGACAAATGAGCATTCTGCCGTACAGTTGAGCGGGATGCACGGCTACTTGGATTGGCAGACAAACAATACCTATGTTGCCAATCTGGTGCTGGAGAACAGCCACTTTGACTACGCCCTGCAACTGAATGAAAGCAGCAGCGGCCGTTCTTATGACTTCCGCGGCAAGGTGAGCGGCGCGGGTGATTGGCGACTGGGGCAGGGGATGGTCTACGGCGGTAATACCTACACCTTTAGCGGCGACGTGTCGGGATGGACCGGTTCCTTTATCTCCGATGCCAATGTATCGAACACCCTTGCCTTCTCCCGCGAAAACGGCGTGGTGAACGCCGCCATCGTGCAGACAGGCACGGGCGCGTTGAACGTGACAACCAACGCTGAAACTACTTTCAACGCTGATGTTACTATCGGCGGTGTGATGACCCTCGGCGGGCTGGCCCACAACAACGCCGACATGAATCTGTCGGGCGGTCTGGCGGTGTCGGGTAACTGGGTACAGTTCACCACCGATTACGATGCCGTGAGCGGCGACACGCAAAACGGCTTCTCGCGCGGCTACCTCGTCCTTGGCGGCGCGGGTGCAAGTCTCTCCGTAGGTTCGCAGAGCGCGGTGACCATCGGCGGGCAGAGCTACGACCTGCACACGGGCAACGGTTCCGCATGGGTCGGCGGCAGTGACTACGCTGTCAACACGCGCGTGGTGTTCGGTACGGATGCCAACGACACGCTCTCCGCTACTGCATTGACGCTCAACAACGGTGCCGAGCTGGTGCTCTCCGCCGACCTCGGCGAGCGTACGGTGAATGTGGCAGCCAATGCCGCCGCCACGGTGAATATTGCCGAGAACGTGCAGATGAAGGCGGCTTCGCTGACCATCGGGCAGGGCGGCATCGTCTCGCTCGCGGGCAGCGGTGAGTACGCCCTCAACAGCGGCGCGTCTGCATTGACCTCCGACGTTGCTCTTTCCGGTGATTGGGACGGCGTGGTGCGTATCAGCAACTACGGCAACAGCGGCATGAACGTGAGCGAGGCTATCAACACCTTGGGTAACAAGGGTACCACCGTCGGTCTGACAGGCGTGAACGGCTGGATTTCCCAAAACGGCACGGTATCGGCAGATCTTAATTTGAAGGATTCCGATGAAACGGCTGCTTTCACCATCAGTAACGGTTATAAGGGGTCGCTTAACCATTTCTCCGGTACTATCAGTGGTGATGGCACGCTGCGCCATGACTGGGCACCCCAGTATGCCGACAACTATTCCTTTGACGGCGATATCTCGTCTTGGACGGGTGTGCTGGAGAATAAAAAAGGCATGATGGGGGTGGTGTTCACGGACAAGTCCTCTGTGGTGAATGCCGAAATCCGCACAGGGGCGGGGGCTGACTTGGCTGTAACGACCAAGGGTAAACACACGACCTTCAACAAGACAGTCAATGCCACCTCGTTGTCGGCAGAAGGCGATGTCACCTTCAACGCGAATGCAACCTTGGGTACCTTGGCAGAGAACGGTCACGCCGTGTCGCTGGGCAAGGATACGGATTTGACGCTCTCGCAGACCATTGCAGGACATGCGACATCCGGCGGCAATGATGATTCTTCTGCTACAGTAGATTTGCTTGTCAACGGTGACGAGGGTAGCTCCCTGCACCTGAACATGAACACCAACACGGGGTGGCAGCAGAACAACACCATCCGCGTGCAGGCAGAAGCCGGAAAGGAATCCGTGCGTGATATCTACGTTTCGGGCGCCATGGCCTACGATGTGTTCAATGGTACGGCTCAGACGAACCTCGGCAGCTCGAATCTGCATCTGGCCGACGGCTCCGTGCTGGAAATCCGCAAGAACCAATCAGCAAACGGCATCAATATCACTTCGGGTGACATCGTGCTGGCGGGTACCACGGAGGTGAATCTGTACGGCAATGCTTCTGCCGATGCCAAGATGAGTTCTGCCATCCGTACGGAAAGCGGGCAGGAATCCACCTTGAAGCTGACAGGCGGCGGCGGTATTACGCTGGCGAAATCTGTTGAGGTCGGTACTCTTCAGGTGTCGGCTTCCAATGGTGTAGGCTTGACGGATACGGCCACCATTGCCGATGCCTACACGGTGTCGGGAACGGAAAAGCAGAAAGCTGAGTTGGAGGATACAACCCTGAGCGGCGAATCCCTGAGCGGCGGCAGTATCTCCAACGCACTTATTGATTTGAAAGAGGCGGTCTGGGTCAATCTCAGCAACATTATCTTGCAGAATTGTGATGTGGAGATGAAAGCCGAGGTCGGCACCAACGCTGATTTTACGGGCATTGGCGCGAGCGGCGCGCTGACGCTGACCAACACCGCCGATGGCACAGATGTTCGTCAACTGGATGCTGATACGCAGGTGCAGCATCTGGTGATGGGTAATTTTGATAAAGCCCAACTCAGGGGCGGCTCTTTGGTGCTGACCTTGAATTGCAGCTCAACGGATCTGTCGGGGGCAGAATGGCTGTCTGTCGAACTGGCGGCACCCTCTGTCATGCAGGGTATCATGGCCATTACCGACACCGATTCCGAAACGCTGGACGGCGTGAATCTCCTGATGAAGCTCGCGGAAGACGGCGTTGTCCGAGAGTTACAGGGCTATATTACGGGGGTGAATCAGAACAATGTCGTATTCTTCCATGTGAATGAAGAGATAGTACCCGAACCCGCCACGTCTACCCTCAGTCTGCTGGCCTTGGCGGTGCTCTGCGCCCGCCGCCGCCGCAAGGCGTGAGGCAAGCCTCCCCCCCGTGCAGCACACGTTGTGTTGCATGGGGGCAGGGGCAGCGCATTACTGCTTTTTTGTGCTGTTAGACAGCGCGCTGCGCTAGATTAGTATTGCATTTGCCGCGCATTGGTACTAGAATGCCGCCATGCAGGATACCTCTCTCTTTCGTGCTTGGGCAGAAGTTGATACCGATGCCATGCGCCACAATCTCCGAGTGGTGCGCCGCGTGATGCCGGAGCATAAGCAGATGGCCATTGTGAAGGCGGAAGCCTACGGTCACGGCATAGAGGGTGTTGCCAAGGCGTTGGATGACTGCGATATTGAATTTTTCGGCGTGGCGATGCCCGCAGAAGCCGCCCGCGTTCAGGCGGCGGGCTGTCGCACCTGCCCCTTTATTCTGGGTCCCTGTTTCCCGCAGGAGCGCGAATCCGTGGTGCTGAACGGCTGGCGTGCCGCCCTGTCGGGGCTGGAGGAGGCCGAGCACTACAACTCTCTTGGACGGCTGTTCGACCGCAAGGTGAATTTGCACATCAGCATTGACACAGGCATGGGGCGCGCAGGTCTGCTGCCTCAGGATTTGCCCGGAGTGGGCGAGAAGCTGCGCCAATTCGAGCATCTGAATATCGAGGGCGTGTTCTCCCACCTTTCCGCCGCGGCGGATGACATTTCGTTCACCCACCGCCAAATCCGCAGCTTTGAGCGTGCCGTGCAGGAGCTGACGCAAAGTTTAGAGCTGCCCTACCGCCACCTGTGCAGCAGCTCGGGCGTGTTCAATTACCGCGCGCCCAGCACCAACATGGTGCGTCTGGGGCGTATTCTGTACGGCTACTCCCCCATGCCCTCGCCCTACAACCGTGAGTTGCAGAGCGCTCTCACGCTCTACAGCCGCGTGACGCTGGTGCGTACGCTGCCCGAAAACCACGGTGTTTCCTACAATCACACCTATGTCACCACGGGTCCGACCCGCGTGGCGACCATCGGTATTGGCTTCGGTGACGGTTACCTGCACTACCTTTCCAACACGGGTGCCCGCGTGTACCTCAACGGTTCGTACTGTCCTGTGTTGGGGCGTGTGACGATGGACCAAATCATGGTGGATGTCTCGCACATGGATTCCGTGCAACCCGGTGATGTAGCGGAAATCATGGGTCCCAACGTGCCGTGGGAGGAACTGACAACCCGCGCCCACACCATCCCCAGCAACGTGATTACCAGCATCAGCGCCCGCGTACCCCGCGTGTACAAGCCCTGAAAACGGCGGCGTAAAAGTCGCTTTTATTCCGTTAGGTGCATAACAGTCCGCCTCAGAGCTTGACAAACGGCGCGTTTCATGCAAAATAAAGGGCGTTCCCAACGGAATTCGCGCTTCAAACATTCTGTGTTTATGAAAAAGCAACTGATTTATACGGCCCTTTTGGCGACTGCTGCAGTGATGCTCCCCTCTTGTGATGATGCGGAGAAGAAACCCGATGCAGCGGCAGTAACAGAGCAGCAACAGCAGCCTAAAGCCCCTGTTCAGCCTACCGAAGAGGAGATCAAGGCGGCTATAGTTGAACAGTTGCCTGATTGCCCCTTTGCCGCGCCCGCTTCGTTGCAGTGTGAGCTTCCTCGTAAAAATGATGACGGCAGCTTGGAGATTGCCGCAACGCTGGTGTTGACCCTGTCTGAAAATATGTATGCCCGCGAGAGTGCGCCCGCCGCATTTAATAAGGAGCGCGAAGGGGTGAACGCCGCCGCCAATGCTGCCATGCAGCCTGAATCCCTTTACCTGTTGCAGGTCGGTGCCACGACCGACATGATTACCGATGCCGACCGCGCCGCCCGCCCCCTGCCGGAAAATCTGCAAGCGCCCATCAATGAGCTTAAGGAACTGGCGGATTCTTCTGTGTACACCATCGCTTCTCCTGCCGGGGCGGAGGTGAACGTGCCTGCCACCATGCGCGCTTCGTATGCGGACGGTGCGTGGAAGTTTGAGAATGTGAATGCCGATACGACCGCTCTGGTGGCTATGTCCGACCTGTCTGCCGAATCGAAACTGCAGGCTGAAAACGCCCCCATTCTCACGCCTGAGTTTGAGGAAGCCCGCAAGGCTGAAATTGCGGAAAAAGTTGCCGCGTTCAATGCCTTGGCAGAGCCTTACATCAAAGGTCGTGAAGAGGCCGCCCGCGCTACGTTGACGCAGAATCAGGCTGCTGCCGAAGAGGCTGCTGCCCGCGCTGCCGAGCAGGATGCCGCAGCTGAAGCCAATCGCCAGGAATGGATTGCCGCCTGCCGCAACGCTTTTGACAGCGGTAAGATGTTTGCCGGTGAGTGGAGCCGCGGTAAGAGCTTCGGTACCGTGACGCTGAAGCTGGATATGGTGAAGACCTTTGATGACTCCGTGCAGTTCTACGGCTCTATGTATGATACGAAGCTCAAGGAAGCCTCCATTCAGTTGGAAGGTCGCTGCGAGCTGGCGCCGGAGGAAAACTGCGCCAAGGTCAACATTACTCTTTACGACGGCTCCTACGACCCCGACCAGCCTACGGCAGAGGTGTATGATTCCGATGACGGCATGATGACGCTCACTCTGTCGAAGGATGGGCGTTTGCAGGGTGTGATGACCTGCGCTTCATGGGCTGATAAGCCCGACAAGGCGTTCAATGTCAAGTTTGCACCCGCGGCACCCGAACCGGAAAAGGGAAAGCGCCGCAAGTAAAACGGTAATCGTTTTCGAGAGATAGGGCAGGGACCGCATGCGGTATCCCTGCCTTTTTGTATATCCTCTTAACGGAGTATGAAAATTGTTGAAAAATTTACATTACCATCCCATAGAGCCGATGATGAGTCGGCTCTATCTGTATAAACAGGGGCTTGTGAGGTAGTGTTTTGAAAAGTAGGGTTTAGAACTTTTAGAGGGAAACAGACTCAGGTGGCCATGTGCTGTCCCATATCATTCTATCAAAGACCAGTCAATTCCTTTCAAAAAGGGGATACTCGGACACAAATCCACATATCTTCGTCCCCCTGCTGTCCCATAGTCGGATATGAGGCGCAACACATCACGTTGGCACCATAGCACCCCTTTGATCAAGGTGAAGAAGTGTCTGAAATCGCTCTTCCATTTTCCCTGCCATGCCAGAAGTCGCAGCAACAGGTAAACAAGCATGGCAGACCACAGCTGCCATTCAATAGCGTTTCGACTGAAGCCCACAAAGGTGTGCAGCTGCAAAGTCTGCTTGATTTCTTTGAAAAAGGTTTCAATCGCCCATCTGGCCCGGTACAAATCGCAAACAGAGCTTGCCGCCCACTCAAAATTGTTCGTCAGGAAGGTGATGATTTTCTCCTCCCCTTTAGAGTCCTTTACCAGAGCGCGAATAAGACGCAGCTGCTGAGGATAGCGGCTATGACTTACTTTGCCGCTCAATTCCACCTCCTCATCGCTGATGATGTTCTTCGGTTTGCCGGACTTCCGTTCACGGATGACTTTGAAACGTGCATTTTCTTTCGCTCTGGTGACCCAGAAAACTCCGCGTTGAGTGAGCACATTGAGGTGCTCATAAGCGACGTAGGCTTTATCAAAGACAGCAATATCACCGGATTTCATATCGGCACAT
>JAZLFB010000085.1:0-8325 GCA_045615585.1 Akkermansia sp. | reverse complement strand
CAGAGTACCGAGCGTCAGGCTGTCCACCGCGCTTGTACCCGTGAGGGTCAGGCTGCCGGTGCCGTCCACAGCACCGCCCGTGATGCTGGCCAGCGTTGCGGTGCCGCTGATGAGAATCGAGGCATCGGTGTTGGTGACGGCAGCACCGCCCTTCTGGGCATCTGCCGCTACCGTACCCGCCATTTCCAAAGCTCCCGTGTTGGTGATGCTGCCGCTCATGGTCATGGTGTTATCGGCACCGAGAACAATCTTGGTATCGTTCGCAGCCGAAATCGTGACACCGGAGAGCGTAGCGTTGTGGTTAATCGTCAGGTCGCTTTCGCCGTTGGCAATCGTAGCACCGCTGATGTTGACGGTGGTCGCCGTACCCGTGCCGGAGAAGGCGTTGTCACCCGTGAAGGTGAGGTCGCCGCCCGTGACGGTCATGGTGTTCTGCGTGGTGTTGTCGTGCAGGACGATGGAGGAGGTCTGCAGGCTGCCCGCGCTCATGATGAGGTGACCGGGGTTGCCTGCTTCGCTGCCGTGACCCAGCGCCACACCCTCAGCGGCAATGACGGAACCGCCCGTAATGTTCAGCTTGGCGGTGGATTCCAGACGCAGCACCTTGTCCTCCACGGTCAGCGTACCGCCTTCCGCGACAATCAGGGCGCGGTCGTGGTTGGTCCACGCATTGACGCGCATGCCGTCCTTCACCACAAGGTTGGAGTTCACCGTGGTGTCCACATGCAGCAGAACGGCCTTGCCCGCATCGTGATGACCGCTGATGATGAGCGTACCCTCATTGGAGGTCTTGCTGAGCAGGGCGTTCAGCTTGCCCGCGTCACCCGCGGCGGAGCTGGTCATGTCGGCGGCACTCAGGTCGAGCGTGCTGCCTTCCTTGATTTGGATGGCGTTGGCGTTCACCATGCCGTCGAAGGTGGCCGTGGCATCGTTGTCCACGATGAGGGTCTTGTTGACGGTCAGGTTGGAAGTGCCGGTGAAGCTGTAATCACCCAGAATGGTGAGGTTGCCCGCAATGGCCGCCGCAGCGATGGTGATGTCACCGCTCTCGCCGTCGAAGATAGCGTTCTTGCTTTCGGCAAAGGGGAGTTCGCCGGGTTCGGCACCGCCCTCGGTGCTCCAAGCATCGTCGCCCCACGTGCCGTCACCGCCGTTCCAGTAGTAATCGGCAGGACCGGAAGCAGCGGCGGTCACGACCAGCTTGTTGCTGTCCAGCGCCAGCGTGTACTTGCCTTCGTCAAGACCCGTGATGTAGTCCGCCGCATCAACGCTGGTGAAGTTCAGGCCGCTCACGCCGTTCATGAGGGTGAGGCTGGTCTCTTCCTCCAAAGAGGTGATGGCGGAGAGCATAGCCTCCGTCACGGTCAGCCCCGTACCCAGCACCAGCGCGTGGCTGTCAAGGCTGAGGGCGTTTTCACCCGTCACAAGGTCGAGGGCAGCACCCTGCCCCAGCGTCAGAGCCCCCGCAAAGACGGAGGATTCACCCGCGGTCAGCGCGGTGCTGACGGTGACGGTGTTGTTCGCCGTCACGGTCTTGCCGCCCGCAAGGGTCAGCGAACCGACGGACGTAGCCGCATTCAGCGAGATGTCGCCATTCTTGGCATGCACGGCGGTCAGCGAGGTGGTGTCGGCGTGAGAGAGCGTCAGCGTACCGCTGCCTGCATTCACAATGGAGGAATTGACAAGGTTGTTCGCCAGCGTCTTTTCCTCGTTTGCGGTCATCGTCACCACGGCATTGCTGATCTTGCAACCATCGTTATCAAGACGGTAGTAATCATTACCATTGGTAGTAATTTCACCAAGGGTGCCTTCGGCGGCAGCCGTCACAGACAGGCTGTAATCCTCACGCGTTAAGTTCACGGCGGAGGTTTCATCCATCTCCAGCTTGGTCTGCTCGTTCATCCACAGGTTCACACCGTTGGCAAAGTTCAGAGCGGACGCCTTGGTCAGCTTCATGATACCGACAGCCTCACCGCCATGGGAGAGATCCAGATTTTCGCTGACGGTAAAGACCGTGTTATCCAGCAAAGTTTCACCCGCGTCCGCCGTGTAATTACGAAGCGAACCGGAGGCATTGAGGAAGGTCAGCTTACCCGCACCCTTCTTGCGGATGCCGCCGTAACCTTCCGTGGTTTCCAGCGTCAACACCGAGCTGTCAATCACCAATTCAGCATCCGTCTGTACATCGATATCCCAATCGCTGCGCTGGCGGACACCCGTGTTAATCGTGTTGTTCGTCCCGGTCACGGTCAGCGTACCGCCGTAGGGGTCAATCATGGGGGTGGAATGGTCGCCCTCCGTGATGGCGGTAATCAGGGTGTTACCGTTCATGTTGATGTCGGTCTTGAGCGTCTGGCGAGCGCCGAGTTCCAGCGTAGCCAACTTCTCTTCCGAACCCGTCAGCGTAATCAGACCGGCGGCATTGCCGCCCCAGCCAAGGCTGTCACCGCCGGCAAGGCGCAGCACGCCGCCCGCATTGATGCTTGTGGCCTGCGTGTTGAAGCCCGTACCGCCGGAGTTACCCGCCACCACCGTAGCATCGGTGATGTTCAATACACGGTTGATATTGCCGTTGTTGAAGGAAAGCGTCTTAGAGGAATCAGCACCCGTGATATTGAGCGTGGAAGCACCCGTAATCTTGTTCAGCTGGGTGGAAACGGATTCCTTCATGTCGAGGGTGATTTCCGCATCGGATTCCGCCGTAATCGTGGGCAGGGTCGTGGTATCAACAATCACCATCTTGCCCGTTTCCACAGCCAGCGTCACGGTGGCGGCACCCGCACCCGTCAGCATCGAGGTGGCAAGGCCGTCGGCATCCACCTTGAGCGTGGTGCTTTCGGGAACAATCTCAATGGCTTCCAAGGTGGCGGAATGAGCTTCCACCGCGGTAGCAATGGCACCGAAGGTTTCGTTTTCCTCGGGAGCCACGTTGATATGGTAGGTACCCCAGTCGTCACCGAGCGTCACCGTGCCGTCGGACTGAATCTCGACCGTAGCACCCGCGAAGGTGGCTTCCATGGTGCCGGAAATGGTGGCGGTAGCGGGCGTGAACAGGGTGGCGGAACCGCCCGTGGCAAAGCCGTTACCATCGGCGCTGATGCCTTCGATACCCTGAATGCCCGCGCCCTCCAGCCCGGAGAAGCCGGAAGCAATGACAATGGAACCATTGTTGGTGATTTCACCCAGCGTCACGGTATCATGCAGAATCAGGGTACCGGCATTGGTGACAGCCTGTTGAGAGGCAAGAGCGTTGCCGAGCATGAGCTCCAGCGTGCTGTCTTCCGCCACCGTCACCGTACCCGTGCCGAGAGCGGAAGCAGCGTTAAGGACGAGCTTGCCCTTGCCGGTCACATCCACGGCACCCGACGTTTCCTGTTCTTCACCCTTCACAAGGGCGCTGTTAAGCGTAATCGTGCCGCCCGTCGTTCCTTCGACAAGGGCACCGTCCGTCACGCTCTGAGAGGTCGTGTTGACGGTCAGCACTGCATCGGCAGCCAGCACCACATCTTTGTTGATGACGGTCTCGGAACCCAGCACACCCAGCGTAGAGCTGCCGGTAATCGTGGTGTTAACATCGTGCGTGCTGGTGATACCCGTGCTGCCGAGCACCAGCGTACCGCCGTTCACGTTCACGGTAGCGGCCTGTGTCTTGCCGTCCTTGGCCGTGGTGGGGTTGCCGATACCCTTGGCAGCCACCACACCATTGGCACCGATATTCAGGGTGTAACCCACATCACCGGGCTGAATCGTAGCGTTGGCGGCCAGCAGGGTGCCATTGACAGTCATGTTGGTGGCAATGTTCCATTCACCCAGAATGACACCCGTGGTCTTGTAGGCATTGGAAGCGCTGTCGCCGCCCGTCACATTCAGCACGGAACCTGCCGCCACGTTAATGGTGGCGGCGTTGCCGCTGCCGGCATCACCGGATTCCAAACGCCCCATCGTGACCGTCGCCGTGCCGGAAGCCGTACCGATGTTCAGCACGCCAGCCCCGGCCTGATAGCCCATGGCCGTATTGAAATTACCGAGCAGATTGGCTGTACCGCCGTTGGAGGTGAGCTTCTTCACCGTCAGGCCCGTCTCGGACTTAAACGTCGTGGTACCGCCGGTAATTGCCAGTTCGGCATTCAGAACGGTGGCGGCACCGCTGAAGTTGACGTTGCGGGTGCTGGCGGTGAAGCGGAACACGCCAGTCCACCCGCTCATGTCACCGGAGAAGTTGTATGTGTTCAGGCCGTTGCCGCAGGAACCCGCTATCCAGTTACCCGTACCGCTGACGGAGCCTGTGAAGTTGTAAACGGAATTGGCGTACCCGTTGTTGATTTCAAGGGCGGCCAAGCTGCCGTTGGGGGAGTTCTTGAGAACGATATTCGATGCAAAGGTCTGCGTACCGGAAGGCAGATGACCGCGGACGGAAGTAATTTCCACCGTCGAACCTTCGCGACCGTAGCTGTTCAGATTGAAGTTGGGGGCGTTCAGCACCGCGTTGGATTCGCGGTTGACGGCCACGGTACCCTCCCACGTTTCCGTCAGGGTGGCACCCATCGCCAGCGTACCCGTGGGCATCACATAGATGCCGCTGCCGTCCAGCTTCACGGCACCGCTCGTGGAGCCTTCCGTCACCTTCAGGGTGATACCGCTGTCAAGGGTGAGCTTGCCCGTGCCGTCCAGCGTGGGGGTCACCACCGTGGCGGTACCCTTCCAAGCCGTGTCGGCATCAATGGTAATACCGAGGGTGTCCTTGTCGCCCGACACGGTCACTTCGGCACCCGCAGTGGCAAAGGTCACGATATCGGCATCGGAGTAGTGAGCGGCGGTCGAGCCGTTCAGCCAGTTTTCAGAGGAATCATCCCACACGCCGCTGCCGCCGTTCCACACCAGTTGGGCAGAGGTCATGGCCACGTTCAGCGTGCCGTCGGAGTTGAAGGTGTAGCCGTAGCCCGCTTCGGGGTTCAGGATGTTGGCAGAGGTCAGATTGGTAAAGCCTTCCGCCGCCGTGCCGGAGAAGATGGAGTACACACCCTCGCTCACAGGCGTGAGGGCGGAGAGGTCAAACTTGATATCGCTGCCCAGCGTAATGGCACCGTTGTTGACGATGGCCTCGCTCAGCTTAATCGTGCCGTCCAGCGTCAGCGCACCGCCCGCAGCG
Organism: Akkermansia sp.; assembly: GCA_045615585.1. GTDB lineage: Bacteria > Verrucomicrobiota > Verrucomicrobiia > Verrucomicrobiales > Akkermansiaceae > Akkermansia. Next base: position 3,176 of record JAZLFB010000085.1, on the reverse strand, counting down.
TTCTCCAGCTTACCGGCAATGGAAGCGCCCTTCAGCAAAGCACCCGTGGCCTGGTTGCGGAGCGTGACACCCGCCATGATGTCGGTATCCGTCAGGCTCATGGACGATGTCACCGTCAGCAGACGCGCCGTGTCGGAGGCGGCAACGGCGGTCACGTTCTCCCAAGCGCTCTTACCCGTGCTGCCGGAGCCGGGGGCAACCACCAGAGGCAGGGTATCCAAATTCCAAGAGACAATCTGCGATTTGTTCATCGTCAGGTCGGAGAAGGTGGCATCCTTCTCCAAACCCACCACAATCCAGCTCAGATTCACCGTACCGCCCACCGTGACCGCAGAGGAAGATGCACCGTTACCGCCGATGCCCAGATAGATATTGCGGGCGGAGGACGTACCCGCCGTCAGCGACATTGTGCCGGAGTAGGCGGAGCAATCGCCGTCCAGCCACAGAACCGTCAGGTTGGTGCCGTTGTGCGTGCGGTTCAGCGTGATGTTGCCCGAACCGTCCAACCCGTTGGCATACATGGTGAACATGCCGCCCGCTACAATCGTCTTGTTGATACCCTCTGCCCCGATGGTCAGATGATCGTAGGCATAGGGGGTGGAGTTTCCGGGAGCGAACGCCGCCGATTCGCCGAGCGTGACATCCGTACCGATGACAGGGTCGGCAGCCATAGCAACGGAGCCGACAGCGGTGTAAGCCACAACGCCCGTGGTGACAACGCCCGTACCAACCGTGGTAGCAAGAGCGGCAACAGCGGTAACACAAGCCAGAACAGCGGCGCGCAGCCGCGTGGGGAGGTGTAATTTCATAATGTTGAGTTTTTAGAAGATGAGAAAAGGGTACAGTTCACCCTTATATTTTTCTATTCTACCTATTTTTTCCCACCACCGCAAGGCGAAAAAACAAGCAAAAGAAAAAAAAGAAGCCCCTGTCTGACGCTTATCAGACAGGGGCTTGTTATCTCGCGCGGTTAAGCCGCGCCATGATTTAAATTTCTTCCATTCCTCAACAGCGCTTACGGCGCACCGCCAACCCGGCAAGAGCCAGCAGAGAAAGCGTTGCCGTGGCAGGTTCGGGCGCAATAGCGACCAAAGAAGCCGTATTATTTTTCCAAAGAATAGCAGACTGACCTTCACCCAGCTGACTCATATCGGTAATAACACCGATATTCTCAAGCAACGTTCCGTTATAATCCTTTACCACAAATGCATTAACAAGGGGCAAAGCTCCTCGCAACTCGGCAGTCGTGAAAATAACCTTCGGAGCATCACCCTCGTGGTAGGTGTAGGAGCCACCGAGCGTGAGCGATGTCGGCGTATCTGTCCAGATACCGCCACCGCCTGTATGCTGGAACAGAGAGGTGCTATCGGTCATATCGCCATAATCCAAAGTCAAGGCATGTTTAATACCAACAGCCGCATGAATTGTAATGGTCGTATCCTCGGCCAGATGAATCGTGGAAAGAGTACTCTTGAAGTCGCCATTACCCGCAGCAAATTTGAAATTACCGCTGAAATACGCATGAGAAGCACCGATGGTATTAATAGAAATACCGCTAATCGGTTCCTCGGTAGCCGAAGCCGCTGTAAACAGCCCGCTATCCGCATCGTAGGAATAACCAATGATAGCTCCGTCATTTGCAGATGCCGGGTAATAACTATCCCAAGGACCTTGCAGTGCTCCGCTGGTTTGATGGGTCTGAAGGAAAAGCCAGTCAGAACCTGTCCAACTGTATACATACTGCTCTCCGGTGGCAGACAGGGTACCATTGCCGTTATCCGTAACGGCTGCACCCAATGCCACGCCGCTCAGAGACAGAAGCGTGATAAGCGTTTTTTTCATTGTATTCGTTCGTTAAGTTTATTCCTCACGCTCTTGTCTCTTGCGCATTGAAACCGCCGCGGGAGGTCAAGCAGAAGTATACAGCATTGTGAAAGCTGATGCAAGGCTAATGCACTAAAAAAACGGTTTTTCTATCAATGACGCAAGAGAAAAAATGGAAAATATGATTGCTTTAGTTATTCGTTACACGCTGAAAACAGACGAATAAGACATCATGTAAGCGCTATCATCTTTCACAATGCTGTAGGCATACCCAACCGAATGGGGAAAATCTGCCTTCTCATGACATTGCCATCCCCTAGAACGATTCGGCAAATGGGAAGTTGTCGAGATGAAAAAAGTTGGAAGTTGGAATCAAGTTAGGCTCGCTACGCTCGCGTGATATAAGCGTAACGCAAAGCGTATGTTACAGTTTCTATTTTAAGCCATTGCATACGCTTTGCGTTATTCGATACCCGTGGCGTAGCCACGCGAAATTGAAACTTCCAACCTCCAACTTCAAACTTCCAACTTCCATACAAATCCCCATTTACCGAAGAACGTCAAAAAGTTCTAAACCCCATTCAGCTTTCTGCAATGCGCAATTTCTCTGTTTCTGCGGACAGAGATGCTGTATCTTGCTCTCTATGGGATGGTAATGATTTGACTTTGTACATAAAAAGCACCCGCTCGATGAGGAGCGGGTGCTGAAATGTGTTGCCGTTGCTTGTCGCCTTACTTGCGCTTGCTGTAAGGGCGGGTGGACAACTGCTCCGCACGGGGTGAGCCACCAATGGGGTGGTGGCGAATCAACGTGGGGCAATGCCCCCGAGGCGGAGAAGCCACACGCCTCCGCGCGAGGGTATAGCTGAATACGAAAGAGATATCAAGCCAAATATGTTAGATTTTTGCAGATTTTTTTACTTTCGTTCGGCAAGTTTTGAAAGGCAAATTATTGAAATTTTGAAACATGTCGTAACTGTCTGTTTTTCAGCGTGGTAAGCAAGAAACAAAACGAGGCGTTTTTCGGCGGGTGAGGACGTTAAATTTTCCCCGATTTTGCAGGGGAAAATGCTCTTAAACAGGCGGGGTGGGTTTAAACAGAAAGAGACCTGCAAAAAAACGGCGCACCGCGAGGGCTTCCCGACCGCGCGGCGGGGGCCAAATCGGGTGTATAACCACCCATGAAAACGGAATGAAAAATGGGGAGTTTGTGGGGAAGTTGGAAGTTTGAAGTTGGAGGTTGGAAGTGTTTGAAAAATGGCGCACCGAAGGTGTCAGGAATTTTAGGCGGCATTCTGACGGAACGTCAGAATGGCATCGTGTGCCTTGTGCGCCAACGGCGCACACACTTT
>JAZLFB010000084.1:0-28252 GCA_045615585.1 Akkermansia sp. | reverse complement strand
TCTGTTTTCGCAAAAAAGTTCTAAACCCTATTTTTCAAAATAGTACCTCACAAACCCCTGTATATACAGATAGAGCCGACTCATCGTCGGCTCTATGGGATGGTAATGATTATAAATTATAAATTATAAATCCCCACACCTCCCTTACCACTGATTATTCAGGCTTTCGGTGTGTTTGGTGAACTCGGTGTTGCGTTCGGTCTTGCCCTCAATGGGCAGGGGATCCGTTGCAAAGGTGTCGAGAACGGTGACGGTGTTTTCGCCCGCTTTCAGGAACTCGGCGGGGCAGTACAGTCGCAGCTGCGGACCGACCTTCCAGTAGCGGCCGAGGTTGTGACCGTTCACCCACACATAGCCCTTGGGCCATGCTGACATATCCAAGAAGGTGTCTGCCGTCTTGTCGAGCGTGAGCTTGGCTTCAAACAGACCGCCCTTGCCGTTCGGCAGGCAGGTGGCACCCTCTGCCGCTGCGGCGGGTGTTTTCTGCAATTTCAGCGTCCGCATCGTCCAGCCTGTCAGCTCGGTGTCGCCCAGCTTCACTGCGCCGATAAGCCCCTTGGTATCCTTTTCGATGTAGCTGCCGAAGTTGATATGCCCGAAGGTATCCACCACCACCCGCAGCGTGCTTTTCTTGTCGCGTGCGGGCAGCTTGATGCTTGTCTGCCCCTCGCAGCGGTCAATCGTGCCGATGAACTCTTTGCCGACGTACACCTGTGCAAAGTCATGGACATTGACCTTCAGCTCCGCCTCTCCGCCCGCAGGCAGGGGGGTGCTGTAGATGACCATGCCCTGGTTCTGCCCCACGGCTTCCAAATGCAGCGGTTGCTTGGTGGTTTTACCTGTTTCGCGGAACTTCAACTGGCCGAGCGCCGCCACACGCGTGGGGGTGAACGCGGGTATCTCCATGCACTCTGGCACGGCGGGGGCATCGGGGATAACGGCCTCGGCGGGCAGGGCGGCTTTGATGATGTCGCGGTAGCGGTAGAACTCCGGCGTCAGGTTGCCGTGTTCACCAATGGGGGAACCGTAGTCGTAGCTGGTGAGGTCGGGCTGGAAATCGTTGCCGTTGCCATCGCTGTTGGCACCCGCCGTCAAACCGAAACTGGTGCCGCCGTGCAGCACAAACAGGTTGAACGAGGTGCCGGACTCCATGTACCAGCGCATGGTGCCCGACTTGTCGGTGGCGGCCCAGTTGCCTTCCCCCCAATGGCGCAGCCAACCGGGGTAGGTTTCGCTGGAGAAAACAGGTACATTCGGCGCCACAGCCTTGGCGTTGCCCATCTGCCCCTCGTTATCGGCGGGGTCAAGCCCCACCGCCACACCGGGAATCACAAAGCGCAGGTGCTGGCGCGAGCTGCCCTCGGAGAAATAGAAGGGCCCCGCCCCTTTCTTCTCCCAGAAATTTTTCAGCCATTCAAGGTAGGCCTTTTCATCATGCCCGGAGTTGTAGCTGCCGTACTCGTTCTCCAGCTGAATCATCAGGATGTTGCCGCCCTTGCTGCACAGGCGGGGTACGGCGATTTTCGCCATCTGCTCCAGATAGCGCTGCTGGGCTTTCATGAAATCCTTGTTGGCGGTGCAGCGCAGCACAGCGGGACCTTTTTTGATGAGGTAGGTAGGCAGCCCGCCCATATCCCACTCACCGCAGACAAAGGGACCGGGGCGGAAAAGCACCCACATGCCCTCCTCTCGGCACAAGTCAATGAACGCGCCGATGTCGTTCATGCCGCTGAAATCCCACGAGCCGTCGGCCTTTTCCAGTTGGTTCCAGAACACGTAAAATGCAATGGTGTTCAGCCCCATGGCCTTGGCGCTTTGGATGCGCTGCCGCCAGTATTGGCGGGGGATGCGCTGCGGATGCATTTCGCCGCTGCGGATTTGGAAGGGTTTGCCGTCCAACAGGAATTCGCGGTTGTTTTCACCGCCGAAGGAGAATGTTGCCGCAACACCCGCTTGGGGCTGCTGCAGGTTCTTTGTTGCCTCCACCCCTGCCAAAGCCGGAAGTGCCGCCGCCGCAAGGGCTATTGCCGTCCACATGTTCATTGCCGCGCAGAGTAGCACATTCGCCGCGGCATGTACAGGAAAAAGAAAAGGGCGATTGATATTTCTTGAAAAAATCAAGAGACGGCTTAACGGAGTCTGTCCGTGCCCACCACGCTTTCCACCGCCACCTGAAAGGCGCGCAGGGTGCTGGCGGGGTTGGCGATACCCTTGCCCGCAATGCCGAACGCGGTGCCGTGGTCGGGGCTGACGCGCAGCTGCGGCAGCCCGATGGTGGCGTTGACGGCGGTGTCGAAATCCACGATTTTCAGGGGGATGAGAGCTTGGTCGTGGTAGGGGGCGAGCACGGCATCGTAAAGCCCCTCTGCCGCATCGCGGTACACGCAGTCGGGCACGCAGGGACCTGTGATGCGTGCATAGGGCAGGGCGGCGGTCAGCTGCTGCACCGCGGGGAAGATGATGCGCTCCTCCTCATCTCCGAAGGCGCCGGCCTCGCCGTTGTGCGGGTTCAGCCCCGCCACGGCAATGCGCGGCGTTTCCTTGCCCGAACGGCGCAGGAACTCCGCCAACAGGGTGCCGATGCGCACCAGCTCTGCCGTTTTCAGCAGCTTGGGTACATCGGCAAGGGCTACATGGATGGTGCCCAACGCCACCGTCAGACGGCGGCCTGTCAGGCACATGGCGTAGTTGGTGATGCCCATGCGGTCGGCAAAAAACTCTGTCTGACCGGGGAATCGGAAGCCCACGCGGTGCAGCCCTTCCTTGTATACAGGGGCGGTGACCACGGCGTCTATCGTGCCCTCGCGCAGGGCTTGCGCGGCCATCTCCAGATGTTCCAGCGCGGCGCGGGCGGTGTTATCCGTCGGCTGCCCTGCGGCTGCATTGATGCGGCTGCCGATAAGGCGGTATTGCACCCCCTGCGGGGCGAGCGGCAGGGCTTTGGCGATAATTTCGGGACCAATCCCCGCTTGGTCGCCCAAGGTGTAGCCGATAACGGGAGATTCCAAACTCATGGCGCGTATCGGGAACAATCAGACCTCTTCCGCCACCTCATCGTCTTTCATCTTCACGGCAGGCAGATTCTCCACCGCTGCCTTGGGCTGCTGCTTTTGCACGGGCGGACGGTACGAACGCGCCGTGTTGATGTAGCGGGCGTTGCTGTCGCGTTGCTCAAACTTCAGTTCCGAGTTTACAGACGTGTGGTAAATAAGCGTAGCGACCAGAGCCAACAACACCGGTATCAGCAAAAGACTGCCCAAGCAGGTTTTCATGCCGCGTATTCTACGCGATACCCGCACCGAACGCAAGCACAAACGTCGTTTGCCCGCGCAGGACTCGATAAATGGGGATTTGTGGGGAAGTTGGAAGTTTGAAGTTGGAGGTTGGAAGTTTTAAATTCGTGCGGCTACGCCGCAGGGTTAACACGCAACGCAAAGCGCATGTAATGGCTTAGAATAGAAGCTATAGCATACGCTTTGCGTTACGTTTAAATCACGCGAGCGAAGCGAGGCTAACTCGATACTTCCAACTTCCAACTTTTTTCATCTCGATAAATCCCCATTTGCCGATTTGACTCAATCCATGGCTCAATTCCCGTTTCTTCTCCCCGAATATCCAACAATTATTGCCTTTCTTGAATAGTTAGCTTGCATTTATTTCGTTTTGGTGTACAATAACGCAAGATGCGGGCGCGAAGTCTCTATGCCCGCCGCGATATTAACACTTTAACCTATCTACAATTATGGTCCCCGAAGAAACTCATGATATGGATGTTGTTCCTGCTCCTGCTCCGGAACCTGCCCCCACCTCCGACACCGACAAGCGTTTGGATGCCGCCCGCCGTTTTGCTGCTGAGCAGTACGAGAAAATCCGCTCTGCTACGGTAGAGCAGATGGAAAACGTGCGCCAGTACACGGATAAGGCTCGCACCCAGCTCAATGAAGGTTGGGATGAAACCTACAAGAAGGCCAAGGAGCTGCATGAAGCCGGTGAAGCCTATGTGAAAGCCAACCCCACGGGTACCGTGCTGGGCGCGCTGGGCGTGGGCATCATTCTGGGGCTGCTGCTGCGCGGTGGCCGCAACTGATGTTGACCGATGCTCAACGCATTGAAATCTTTGTTTGCCGCCCCGACTGCTGCCCCGCAGCAGCAAGCGGTGTCGCCCGTGGCGAATCTGCGTGAGACAGGTCGCCATGTGGCGGAGCATGCAGACGCTTTGGCGGAACTGCTGTCGGTTGAACTGCGTGAATACGCGGCTCGACAGACCTTGCGCATGGCGTTGATAGCCGCTGCGGCGCTGCCCGCCTGCGCAGCGTGGTTATTGCTGTGTGCGCTGGCAACGTGGCTGCTGCAACCGTTGTGCGGTTGGGGCTGGGCCATGGCTGCCGTGGCGGTGGTGAACATTCTGTTGGCCGCTGTCTTGGCGGCTGCTGCCCGCAAGTGCGGCGTGGGGAAACCCGCCCCGCTCACGTGTCGTGAACTGAAAAACGATTGGCAATGTCTCAAGCTTCTCATCAACGGAAACAAGAAGTGCTGATGCGCGTGGCGCATACCCGCTTGCAGGTGGTGGATTCGTTCAGCACCGCCCGCACGGGGATTGCCGACCGCCTGTCCGTGCTGCCCTCGCTGGGTAAGCTGTTCGGCTACACTGCGATGGCAGGTACGGGGCTGATGCTCTCCCGCTCCTTCCTGCGCGCCTCTCGCGGCGGTCGTGCCACGGCGGCTGCGGCGGTGGCGAAAGCCCCGCGTGCGTTTAATCCGTGGTCGGCGTTGGCGGTGCAGACGATTTCCGTGCTGGTGCTGCCGTTGGCACAGGCGTGGCTGATGGGGGAGAAATCCCGCTTCCGCATGCCGCACTTCACCATGCCCAAAATGCCGACCGTTACTCTGCCGGAAATGCCGACCGTTCCCACGCCCTCCGAGCTGTTTTTCCGCTGGCTGGGTCTTGAAAAATAATTGTCTGTTCCTATCTCTCTCATGAAAAAAATCTTTGTTTCCGGTGCGTTCAATGTGCTGCACGCCGGGCATATCCGTTTCTTTGAAGACGCCCGCGCGCTGGGCGACCACCTGACTGTCTCTTTCCCGCCCGCTGATTTGCTGTGGAAGCTCTACGACCGCAAATCCATGCTGCCTGATGAGGACAAGATGGCCGTTATCGGCTCTCTTGCCATGGTGGATGAAGTGGTGCTCTCTACCGATGAAAGCCGCGAGCTTTCCTTTGCCTCGGCCTTTGAAAAGAGCGGTGCCAATGTGTTGGCTGTCACCACGGATGACCGCTACAAGGAAATCAAAGAGAAGTTTTGCAAGGAACACGGTGCCGAATTCGTGGTGCTGGAGAAAAAGGCACCTGAAGGTCGCCTGACCAGCTCTACCGAGATGCTGGACCGCATGAAAGCCCCCAAGCATGTGCCCCTGCGTGTGGATTTTGCGGGCGGCTGGCTGGATGTGCCCATGTACTCCATCCCCGGTGCGTATATTGTGAACTGCGCCGTTTCCCCCACCGTTTCCTTGCAGGAATGGCTGTACCGCAAGGGTGCGGGCATGGGCGGCAGCGGCGGTTGGAGCGTGCTGAACGGCTGGGACCCCGTGGGTTCCGAGCTGGGCTTGGGTGTGGGTTGGCAAGACCCCGCCGTGATTGCCGAAACCGGTGCCTGTGTGTGGAAGTCCGGTCACAAGCCTGTGCTGGATTTCAAGAACACGGGCGAGTTCCTGCGCGGTCGCATGGCTATTTACGATACCCGCATCAAGCACAACACGCCCGGTCTGGCTGGCTTGGAACGCCCCTTTGCCAAAATTGCCAAGGCGGCCAGCGTGGCGCGTCTCGGTGTGCAGGAGCAGGATGTGAACGTGCTCGCCATCGGCGTGCAGATGAGCTACCAGCTGCAGCTGGAGGAAGGGCAGCTGCCCCTGCCTGAAATCGGTGACTGCTTGGCGCACAAGTATTGCGGCGGCGGTCACGGCGGCTACGCCCTGTACCTTTACGAAACCCCCGAAGCCCGAGAGGCTGCGCTCGAATCGTGCGAGGATTTGTACCCTGTGGAGCCCTTCTGCCGCACCTTCGGCAAGGAAGAAGCCGTGGAATGGGAACCCAAGTATCTGGAACGCCTGCGCAAGAGCGGTGCCATCAGCTGAAAAACTTTTTCTCTCTGACTGTTATGCCTAAAGTATTTGTATCCGGTTGCTTCGATGTGCTGCACAGCGGCCATATCGCCTTTTTGGAGGAAGCCGCCAGCTACGGCGACGTGTACGTCTCCATCGGCTCCGATGCCACGGTCATGGCGCTGAAAAACCGCAAGACCATGTACAACGAGCAGGAGCGCAAGTACATGTTGGAAGCCATCCGCTTTGTGAAGAAGGTCTACATCGGTCCCGATACAGGGAAGATACTGGACTTTGCCCCGCTGCTGGATGAAGTGAAGCCCGACATCTTCTTTGTGAACGGCGACGGCACCAGCGATGAAAAGAAGGCGTTTGTGGAAGCCAAGGGGATTCGCTATGTCACCAGCTCCCGCATCCCCCACGGCGATTTGCCCGTGCGCTCGACCACGAGCATTCGTGAAACTCTTAAAAAGTAAGGCATGTCGCAGGGAAAACCCGCTATGGGCAGAAAAACGTCGGAGCACCGCAGACACGACACCTTCCCCAGTTATGAGGTGGGTGACAGCGGTGAACGCCCGTGGGGGCGTTGGCAGGTGCTGGATGTGCAGCCTACCGCCGTGGTGAAGAAGCTGATTCTGGTGCCGCACGGTCGTATCTCGCTGCAACGCCACCAGCACCGCATGGAGCGTTGGATTGTCATTAACGGCATTGCCACCGTGCAGCGCGAGGATGATATTCTGCATCTTAAAGTGGGCGATTCCGTCAGCATCCCCTGCGGTTGCAAACACCGCCTGAGCAACAACAAAGAATACCCCCTTATCGTGATTGAAATCCAGCTCGGCAGCCTGTTGAGCGAGGAGGACATTGAACGCCTGACCGATGACTATGGCCGAGTCGACAACGACTGAAGCCCCCCGCACATGGTGGGATGAGCTGGATGCCGTGGTGTTCATCAACATGGACACCCGCACCGATCGCTTGCAGCTGTTCATGGAGCGCGTGGGGCGTTATGTGCCCGCCGAAAAGCTGCACCGCCTGAGCGCCACCGTGGGTAAGGAGTTGGCGGGATTCGGCGAAGCCCCTTGGTTCACCGAGAAGACAGGCGACCGCGCCGCCGCATGGGCAGGGGCGGCGGGCTGTGCGCTCTCTCACCGCCGCGCGGTGGAGCTGGTGGTGCAGAAAGGTTGGCGCAAAGCCCTCATTTTAGAGGATGATGTGATTTACGAAGCCACGGCGGCGGAAGAAGCTCTGTTGCAGTCTGCTACGGCTGCCTTGCAGGGGGCTGCCATGCTGTACCCCGGCTACAACCGCCCTGTGCCGCACGGTCGCTGTGTGCGCCGCAACGAAGGGGCAGGGGTGTGGCAGGTGGAGGGCGTGTTGGCCGCTCACTCTTACATCATCACGGCGGAGGTTGCCGCCCTGCTGCTGCCCCGCATGGCGACCGAGCAGAACGTGTGGGAGTGGATTTCCATCTACCGCGCCGTGGATACCTTCTATCAGGAATACGCCGCCCTGCTGCCGGGCTGCCGCGTGTTCGCCCTGTTCCCCGTGGTGTTCCATCAGGGGACATCGGCCTCCAACATCATGGGCGGCGTGGTGGCGGGTGAGGATTACGCCTGCCCGCGCGCTCCTTACGATTACCTCTCGCTACGCGGCATCGGGCACCTGTTGCTGCGCCCCTTCCATCTGCTGAAAGTGCGGCTCAACGCCGTGCGAACCCACCGCCGTGCCCTGCGCAGCGGGCTGCCGGGATTCCGTAAACGCCGCCGAAAAACCGCCTAAACCGTAGCAAAGTCGCCTTTTTTGCCTGTAAAACAGGAAATAAGCTTGAAAAATCAGCGTAAAAAGGCGATAGTAAAGACTCACCAAGCCATCTATGTCAGAACAAAAAGAACGCAAAACCTTAGAGGAACGCAACCAAGCCAGCGATTTGGAGCGCCTGCGCCACTCCTGTGCGCACGTGTGCGCTGCCGCTATCTGCCGCCTGTGGCCTGAGGCCCAGTTGGCTGCCGGCCCGGCCATTGAGAACGGATTCTATTACGACATTGAACTTGACCACAACATCTCCACCGCCGAGTTTGAACAGATTGAGGCGGAAATGAAGAAGATTGTCAAGGAGAACCAGACTTTTGAACGAACGACCGTCACCCGCGCCGAGGCCATGGCCATGGCGCAGAGCGGCGAACTGGGCTCCATTGCCCCCCGCTCCGTGCCCTCCAAGTTCAAGGTAGACCTGCTTAACCGCATCCCTGAGGGTGAGGAGATTTCCATCTACCGCAACGGTGATTTCACCGACCTGTGCGCCGGTCCCCATGTGGGGCGCACGGGCAACTGCAAGGCTTTCAAGATTATGAGCGTGGCCTCCGCCTATTATCAGGGTGATGCCAACGGCCCCCGCCTGCAGCGCATTTACGGCACCTGTTTCCCCAACCGCACGCAGCTGGATGAGCATCTGGCGCGTCTCGAAGAGGCCAAGAAGCGCGACCACCGCAAGCTGGGTCGTGAGATGGGTCTTTTCGCCATTGATGAAATGGTGGGGCAGGGCCTTGTGCTGTGGAAGCCCAAGGGTGCCATCATCCGCCGCGAGTTGCAGGAGTTCATCACCGAGGAGCTGGACCGCATCGGCTACTCTCAGGTGTACACCCCCAACATCGGCAAGCTGGATTTGTACATGACCAGCGGTCACTGGGCGCACTACAAGGAGAGCCAGTTCCCGCCCATCCCCGACCCGGACGACTTCAAGAAACTGCGTGATGAAAACGCCAGCTGCGCCGACCTCTTCAACGCGCTGGATACCAAGACCATCACGGGCTTCATGCTCAAACCCATGAACTGCCCGCACCACATCCGCATTTACGCGAACGACCCCCACTCCTACCGCGACCTGCCCGTGCGCCTTGCCGAGTTCGGCACCGTGTACCGCTGGGAGCAGAGCGGCGAGCTGGGCGGCATGACCCGCGTGCGCGGTTTCACGCAGGATGATGCCCACATCTTCTGCCGCCCCGACCAGATTAAGCAGGAAGTGCAGCAGTGCATCGGCATTGTGAAGCACATCCTCGGCACGCTGGAGATGCGCGACTACCGCGTGCGTCTCTCCCTGCGCGACAAGGATTACACCGATGCGAAGTACGTCGGCTCCATCGAAAACTGGAAGCTCTCCGAACAGGCTCTGCGCGAGGTGCTGACGGAGAACGGCTTTGACTACACCGAAGCCGAAAACGAAGCCGCATTCTACGGTCCCAAGATTGACTTCATCGTGCGCGATGTCATCGGTCGCGACTGGCAGCTCGGCACCGTGCAGGTGGACTACAACCTGCCCGAACGCTTTGAACTGACCTACACGGGTGCCGACAACAAGCCGCACCGCCCTGTCATGATTCACCGCGCCCCCTTCGGCTCCATGGAGCGTTTCACGGGTCTGCTCATCGAGCACTTTGCGGGCAAGTTCCCCACGTGGCTCGCCCCCGAACAGGTGCGCGTGCTGCCCATCTCCGACAAGGTAATGGACTTTGCCGAGCAGGTGCGAGACGCGCTTGCCGCCAAGTTCATTCGCGTGACCTTGGATGACGCCCCCGACAAAATCGGCGCCAAGATTCGCAACGCCCGCCTTGACCGCGTGCCCTACATGCTGGTTGTCGGCCAGCGTGAGGCAGAGGAAGGCAAGGTATCCGTCCGCCACCGCGAGCTGGATGTGGTGGGTGCCATGCCTGTGCAGGAGTTCGTGGATGCCGTTGTGGCAGAAAACGAACAGCGCCTCATCCGCCCCGCGTTCACGCCCGCAGCCCCCGCAGAACCCAAGGCGTAAAACTCTCTCCGTTCGGCGGGGACAGGGCGAGGAACCCCGCCCCCGCCGAACACCATCAACAACGAAACAACCAACGTGCCAGCACCACAGAAACCCAATCGGCCCGCCAATAACAACAATCGCCAGAAGCGCGATCAGGGCAACAAAACACCGCAGATTCGTGTCAACGACCGCATCCGCGCCCCGAAAGTACGAGTTGTCACCGCCAAGGGTGACCAGCTCGGTGTCATGAACACGCGCGACGCGCTTGCCAAGGCTAAGGAAATCGGCCTCGACCTTGTTGAGGTTGCCCCCAACGCCGACCCGCCCGTCTGCCGCCTGATTGACTACGGTAAGTTCAAGTACATGCAGGCCAAGTTGCAGAAGAGCAACAAGGCCAAGACCACCAAGATGAAGGAAGTCAAGCTTCGCGTCGGTACCGATGTGAACGACTACAACGTCAAGATGGGTCGTACCGAGCAGTTCTTGGACCACGGCCACAAGGTGCGTTTCCAACTGCGTTTCAAGGCGCGTGAAAATGCCCACAAGGAGCTGGGTATGGACGTGATGGCCAAGGTTGTGGAAGATATGAAGACCATGGGTCGTGTGGACCAGCCCGCCAAGCTTGCGGGTAACACCGTGACCATGGTGCTCGCCCCCCTGCCGGAGAATCAGCGCGTGCGCAAGTTCAAGAAGTACGAGGACGCCGACTTTGACGCCGACTCCGACGAGTACGATGCCAAGGACGAGGATTGATACGCCTCTCCCTATTCTTTACCAAAAGCGGGAATCCGAAAGGATTTCCGCTTTTTTGCCGACGAGAGGGGCAAGTTGCCGGTAGAAGCGGACCGTTGTTGCTTTCTTGCTTGAATCGGGCGGGGAAATGTGTTATAGTGTCGCCATGTTTAAGAAAGTCTTTTCTCTGATGGCTGTTGCCGCGGTGGTGGCTCCTGCCTTTGCCGTAACATGGTTGGATGACGCCGAAGCTGCCAAGAAGCAGGCCAAGGCGGAAAACAAGCTGATTCTCACGGATTTCACGGGTTCCGACTGGTGCGGCTGGTGCATCCGCATGCGTAAGAATGTTTTGGATACTCCTGAGTTCGAGGCATACGCCAAGGATAAGTTTGTGTTTCTGGAGGTGGATATGCCCCGCCGCAAAGCCCAGTCTCCTGAGCTGAAAAAGCAGAACAGCGAGCTGTGCAAGCGTTATCAGGTGAGCGGTTTCCCCACCATGCTGGTGCTGAATCATAAGGGTGATGTGGTGGGCGGCTTCGGTGGCTACCGCGATATGGCGGGCATGACCGCTGCGTTGGATGCCGCCGAGAAGGACGCTAAAGCCCTTGCCGCCGCCGAGAAGTTGCCCGAGGCGGAGCGCGAAGCCGCCCGCGATGCCATCTACTCCGGCATGGATGCCGCCGCCCGCAAGGCCACGGGTGACAACGCCCGCATTGAAGCCAAGGTGACGGCCCAACGCAACGAGTTCAAGGAGAAGATTAACGCCTGTGCCACGATGGAAGAACGCCTGCGTGTGGCGGATGAATGCCTGAAGACGGCCATGCCCGACAACCGCCTCATTCTGCTGGACTGCAAGTTCACCACCATGGTGTCGCTGGCCGAAACGCGTGAGGATTTGGAGGCTGCCCGCAAGGTGGGTGATGAGCTGATTGAAGCGCTGCCCTCCTCCTACGCTGCGCATATCCGCAGCCAGATTGAACGCGACTTTGCCGACCCCGATGCCCTGTTGCAGCGCATGAAGGAAGCGCGCGAAGCCGAGGCTAAGTAACACTTGCTTGACACGACCATGAGAAAGACCCTACTTGCTCTGTCGGTGCTGTTCTGCCTGCTCCCCGCTGCGGCGGTGGAGTGGCAGACGGATTGGGCTGCCGCCAAGGCACAGGCCAAGGCAGAGAAAAAGCTGATTCTCATGGATTTCACCGGCTCGGATTGGTGCGGGTGGTGCATCCGTCTCCGCAAGGAGATTCTGGACACCCCCGCCTTTGATGCCTACGCCAAGGACAAGTTTGTCTGCATGGAGGTGGATATGCCCCGCACCCACCCCCTGCCGCCCAAATTGCAGGAGCAGAACGGCGGCCTGTGCGGGGAGTACGGTGTGCGGGTCTTCCCCACGCTGTTGGTGACGGACCCCGACGGCGAGTTGGTGGGCGGTTTTCTGGGCGGTCGCGATTCCTACGAGAAAGTGAAGGAACCGCTGGATGCCGCCGTGAAGGCGGGCAAGGCGCTGCGCAAATCCAAGAAGCTGAAGGGTGAGGAGCGCGCCAAAAAGCTCTTTCAGGTGTGGGTGAATGTGCCGCAGGAGCTGCGCGAACACTCCCAAGCCATGCGCGAGGAGATTATCCGCTTGGATAAGAACCATGTGACGGGCATGGATGATGAGTTGAAGGCGGAGGAACAGAAAAAAGCCTTTGATGAGGAAGCCCGCTTGGCACAGGGCGCGAAGGGGCTGTTGGACGTGACGGAGAAGTACTACCCCATTGCCATGCCGCAGAACAAGCTGGAGATTGCCCGCCTGCGCGCCACGCTGCTGTACTCTACCGCCGAGACGGTGGAGGATGTGCTGAAAGCCCGCGACGCGGTGAAGGAAGTGCTGGAGATGGACCCCTCTATCAGCGAGGAAACCCGCCGCCAAACGATGGAGACTTACAGCGACCCCGAAGCCTGTTTGGAAGAAATCCGCAAGACGCACCGAAAGTAAGAGCAAATTGGTTTCTCGGAGAGAAGGACAGGTGTCCGCCTTTCACGCTACGCGAAAAAACACGAAGTTTTTTCAAAAAAAAGAAAAAAAATTTGCATTTTTTTGAACAAATCGGTTATAACTGGTGTCAGCACCTCTAACAACGCAGAACGAGAGATGGAAGACGGAACCCCTACAGACACAGAGAAGCAGTTGCTTGGCTTGTTGGCATCGCTGAAAGCGGAAGCCACGCCCGAAGCTGATTTTGAGTCTCGTTTCCTGTATGATTTCCATGAGCGTGTGGCGCGTGAAACGGTCTGCTGCCCCGCTCACCGCCGCATGTGGGAGCACATTCTGCAGATTTTTGCCAATTTCGGTCGCCGTGGCTGGGCTTACGGCGCCTCTACACTGGGTGTCGGTGCTTTGGCAGTTGGCTACATTGCCCTGCCTGAAGAAACGGCCGCTATGGCTGATGCAACGCCCCACAACCACCGCTTTGAGCGCACGGTGAGTTCGTTGGCTCCCGCTCTTTCCCATGAGTGCGCCCGCTGCACCAGCAGCATGAAGGAGGAAAAGAATGAGTTTTCTATGCGCAATGTGACGGAACTGGCGCAGAACACCATGCCCGCCCCTGCCGCCTATCGCGCCGAGATTGAAGATTACACCAGCTCCGCCCCTTTGTCGAATGATGTGTGGTCTGTGCAGCCCGGGCGCGGATCCGAAGTGTTTTTCTGCGCTCCCGCTTTTTGATTTTCGCTGATTGTTTTTTCAGAAAAGCATGCCGGGCTTGCTGCATTGCAACCTGGCTGTTTCGTTTGTTGGGGGGATATTTGATAACAATGTGTTGCTATATCGGGGAAATGCGTAGCATAAAGGGATTCTTGACTTGATTCCCGGCGCCTCCTTTGCTATAAATAACGTCATGGAAAAGGAGTGTATTAAATGCCACCGCAAGTTTCATACGAATCAGGAGGACGTGGACCAGTGCCCCGACTGCCTGCGCGGTGAGTTTGCCCCTGCTGCCCGCTTGGATGAAACGGAACGCGAGGAGCTTGTCAGTGAGTTCCGCTCTGCCGACCGCCGGCAGCGTGCCCGCGCCGAGCGCCTGAACGAGGACTACAACTACGACAACCGCTTCAGTGTGGCGGGGCGTTTCCGCTTTGCTTTGGGGCTTTTCCTGTTTGCTGTCTGTTTCTTCTTTATTCTGTTGCTGGCCAGCGATATGGGTGTGTTGGCACGCGACCGCATGAACGTGGATTCTCTGCGTGTGGTGTCGCTGTTGGTTTGTACTGTGGGCGGTCTGTTGGTGGCTACCGCCTCTCCCCGCCGCCGTTTGCTGACTTGGCCGCTGGCTTTGCTGATGGTGGTCGCTGGTTGGTATATGCCCGAAATCCGTGAGAATGCCGAAAAGGCGAAAGAGAAAGCTGTAGCGGAAAAGGTGCAGGAGCTAAAAGAGGAAGCCGCAGCCAAAGCTGCCATGGCCAAGCAGGAGGAAGCCCGCGTGCTCACCAATGCCGATTTGGAGGTGTTCTTTGAGCTGAAAAAGACCGCCTCTCCCAGCGTGAGCCAGTACGCCGTGTTCATGAACAGTCAGGATGCCCGCACGCGTGAAATCGTGCGCGATGCCTTGACTCGTCTGACCGAGGCCGAATACACGCGTGCTTACACCCGCGCCGGCGGTGCCCTGTACCTGATTGCCAATGCCCCCGGCAAAATGAAAAACATCACCCCCATGCTCTCCCGCTTCGGCAATATCACCTACAGCAACCCTGCGGAGGGTATCTACGAGTTGCGTTTTGATGCGGAAAAGGCCAATCTCGTCAGCAAGTATTCGGGCGAGGTGTTAAGCTCTCCCCTCAATGCTTCGTTCGTTTCCGCCAACATCGGCGAGTTGTCCAGCCTTGACCCCATGCGCGTCCGCACGGCTGCCAACGCCCTGCGCAATGCCAACGTGCAGGTGTTGCGCCGCGAGGTTCATGATGCGCTGCTGCGTGCCCTGAACGACCCTTGGTCGCAGGATAACGACACCTACACCGCTTTGGTGGGGGCTTTGGTGCAGTACAGCGGCAAGGGTGATAAGGAAACAACGGCCATTGCCCGCCGATTCTTTGAGTTGCAGCGTTCGATGCAGAAAGAGGTGCCGCAGCCCATCACCGATTATCTGGTGCAGGAAATTCCTGATGATATGGTGGCTCCGATTCTGGAATGTTGGATAGCGAACCCGCTGGCGTGGGATGCCACGATGGATCGCTTGGGTAATCGCGCACAGTCGACCCTGTTGGCAAAACTGAAAAACGCCTCTTCCGTGGGTGAAATGAATGCCATCCTGAAATATCTCAAGGAGCACGGCAATGCCGATGCCATCCCCGCCGTGCAGGAGTTCGCTGATAAGGCGGATTCCAACCTTCTGCGCCGCTCGGCGGAGGAAACGCTGAACGCTCTGCGCCGCCGCTGATTAACCTTTTAACTTCTGTTTGTTATGTCATCTCGTCTCGCAAAACTCTTACTGGGGGTCATGGTGGCCATTCTGGCCGGTTTCGCCCTGTTCCCCGTCATGTTCCCCTCCTACACCGAAAAGAAGGAAGTGGCTGCCAAGCCCAAGCCTGTGGAGGTGAAGCGCAACAACAAGGTCGATGACTGGCAGCGTGATGATTCGCTGGTGGACTCCGACGATGATGATGCGTGGAAAACCGATGACCGCGGGGATGATGACGATGAAGCCCGCCGCCGCGGCTTGGCTGCGCAGGATGATGACAGCTACGATGAAGAAGACGTGCCCGAAGACCCGCGCCAGAAGAAGGTGACGGAAGCCCGCGTACACGCCCAGTTCACCTCTGCCTTGGCCCACGCCAAACAGTTGGCCAAGTCCTACGAAAAGCTGGAGGCCAAGCGCTTCACCAAGGTGGATTACCCCGCTGAAAAGTGGGCGGACCCCGACAACCTGTATCAGAGCCTTGCGGAGAAAACCCTCGGTAAGCTGGGTAAACTGGATGACAACAGCATCCTCGACTTCATGGAGAAGCCCGAGAACTGCCTTGACTTGGCGCGTATTACCCTCATCCGCAAGGTGGGTACCGATGCCCTGCGCGAGTTTGCCGCCAAACCCAAGGGCGGCGAGCTGCTGGAAAAACTTTCCTCCGACCTGAACTGGATTCAGGGTACGCTCTACTCCGGTCCCACGAACAATCTGGCACAGGGGCTTGATAACATGCTGAAACTTTACGCCCGCGTGGGTGAGGATTGGAACGACCCCGTGGTGCAGCGCATCATCACCACCACGGCTCTCGAATTCGCCCGCGAAGGCTGGAGCGAGAAGGACATGTTGGGCCGTTTCGACTACTACTACAACAGCTACAAGCAAGAGCTGCTGAACGATGTGTTCTCCGAGCTGCAATACTGGGATATGCGCCTGGTGACGGGCAGCCGAGAGGGCGACAGCACCAACCCCAGCTGGGGCGGCCCCAAGAACCTGACATGGATGCGCGATAACGTGCGCCTGCCCGCCGACCGCTATTTGGGGGCAGAGGGGCAGTTGCAGTACCGCCTGCGCAACGTGGCGGGTGACTCCGTGTTCTCTGCCGCCTATCTGGCACCCATTTGGGACTACACCGACCACACAACCGCATGGGCGCACCGCGAAATCGGCGGCGTGTGCGGTGCTTTGTCGCACTACGCCACCTATGCCGCCTTGGCCTCGGGCATTCCCGCCACCACGGTGGGTGAGCCCGGTCACTGCTCCTACGCCGTGCGCGTGGGCAACGAGTGGAAGGCGGGCAACGCCATCTACTGGCAGAAGGGCATTCACAAGAACATGTGGGGCGAAAGCGGCTGGGATTACCTCATCCTGATGCAGGATTTGTACAGCGACCGCTACACCACGCTGGTGTCTGACCAGATGATTGCCATGGCCGACTTCCTCGGCGCGCGCAAGAAGATGACCGCTTCGTTCAGCACCTACGAAATCGCCATCAAGGTGCAGCCCCTCAACTGGCCGGGGCTGAAACGTTATTCGGGCTACCTCAAGATTAAAGCACCCAACGATGCCGAGAAGTGGCAGGTGCTGCATGATACCATTGTGGACGGCATGGGCGACACCCACCACTTTGCCGCCGCCACGCTGTTGGCCCGCCGCGTGTACCCCAACTTGGTGCCGCTGGTGAAAGACCGCAACAAGCTCAACAAGATGTTCGCGGGGCTGTTCAAGAATTTCAAGAACTGGGGCACCAACCGCTGGGATATCTCGGAGGTGCTGGACACCCAGATGGCCACCTGCAAGACCCCCGAAGAACAGAAGGCTTATCTGCGCGAATGTCTGCGCGTGCTCATGGCTCAACCCGATTATTCGGGTGCCGTGCTCACATGGGGCTTGGGCTACATCTCCAAGCTGCCGGAGGGCGACGGCAAGGTGCAGGATGAGTTTACGAACCTGCTCATCGCCTCCATGCGCCGCACTTCTACCGACAAGAAGAACAAGGATGCCACGTGGTCCACGCTGGGCGAGGCCATGTACGCCGCCGCCAAGAACCACGAGCGCCGCACCTTCCAAGCCATCGGTAAGCTGACCTACACCAAGTGCAAGGACAAGTTCCCCAAGAAGGGACCGCGCTTCCGCGCCTTCCCCGGCAAGGTGGTGTCCACCACGGCACTCATCAACACTGCCACCACCATCGGCGATACGTCCGACTGTGCCCTGCATTGGGGCGTGTTGCAGCGTTTCGGCGGCTCCATGCCCGGCAAGTTCGAGGGCACCAGCGGTGTGACGGTGGACTTGGATTCCAAGTGCGAAATCAACGGCGTGATTTGTCTCTCCAAGGAAAAGACGCTCAAGAATGACCGCGCGTGGTACCTTGAGATGTCCGATGACGGTCAGAATTGGCGCCGTGTGGCGGGCAACGGCATGGTAGACGGCAACACCATCCGCTTTGACACCCGCAAGGAGAAGCCCGCCTGCAAGTTCCTGCGCATGCTGCGCGAGGGTGATAAGTACGAACCCGGTATCACGGGCTTCTACGTGTACGGTAAAAACCTGAAAAGCTAACCCACCATCATGAAGATTTTCTCTTTATTCCGCTCGTTTGCCTTGCTTTCGGCTCTGCTGACGGCCATGCCCGCCGCCGCCGTGGTGGCGCGCACCTACCCCGATGCTCTCGCCAAGGCGGGCGATAAGAACCCGCTGGTCATTTTCTGCTATGTGGCCAACGGCGACAAGGTGAGCGCCAAGAAATACGATGAGTTTATCAAACACCACAAGATTGACCCCGCCGTGCGCAAGACCGTCTTTTTGGTGCTGCCCGTATACCAGTACCCCAACGACCAGCAGAAAAAGGAGATGGAGCGCACGATGGGCGGCAAGCGCCTGCCCGGCGGCGTGTGGTCCTACCCCAGCTTGGCGGTGGTGGACGGTCGCAACAACCTGCGCGGCATTGTGCAGAAAGCGTCTGAAATGAAGGATGCCGAGACGGCGGGTATCGCCCTCACCAAGTTGCTGGAGGATTTCCGCGAACAGGAAGCGCTGCTGGATAAGGCCGAAAAGGCATCGGGTGCGCGCAAGTCCGAGCTGCTGATGGCGGCGGCGGATATCAACATCAACCTGCCCAACAATGCGGTGGCGGACACCAACAAGGGCGGGCGCCGCGGCATGAAGGATACGGCGGGTGTGAATGACCGCATGAAGTTCGACCCCTTTGTCGTGGTGGAAAAACTGCAACCCATGTCGTTCTCTGCCGCCAACGCCTACATCCGCGGACTGATGGCTAAGGACGGTCTTTCCCGCTCGCAGCGTCAGGAGATTATGGCCGCCTATGCGGGGCATTTGCGCCGCAACGATGCCTCCACAGAGCTGCTGCGCGCCGCCTACACCGAGATGCGCAACATTGACCCCGATTCCATGTACGGTGCCTATGCCGAGGGGGCCATTGCCCTGTGGGTGGATAAGGACAGCGCGGCCAATCAAGTGTCCGTGCCGGTGGAAATCACCCGCAATAACAACACCATCAGCGATAACGAGGTGAACACGGGCAGTACCTCCACCGATGTGAAACCCGCCGCCACCATTGCCGCCAACGATGGCAACATGACGGCCATGGGCTCCCGCACCAACCCCTTTGAAACCGGTGATAACGACACCCCCAACGACTCCGAACCCGATGATGAATCCGACTTCACCGGCGGCGGCGACAGCGAGGAGTAAAGGGGAGGTTTGTCGGGTTAAAAGTTTATCAGGTTATGAAATAAGGCGGCTTTCGCCGCGAGAAGAACAACAGGTCTGACGCACGCGTCATACCTGTTTCTGAAAGTTCCGCGCGGCTGCGCCGCGCCGAAAATCATAACCTGATAAACATTAAACCTGATAAACCCGATAAATCTCACAAATTATAGATTCCCAGCCCAATCAGCAGCAGCCCCGCGGCGGTTTCGAGCCAGCGGGTCGGCAGTTTTTGGAGCGGGCGGGCGGCGTGGAAAGCGGCTTCTGAGCAGAAGAAAGTGATGATGCCGATGAGCCCCGCTGCTTCGGTCACTTGCAGGAACGAGAGGTTTTCGCCGCACATCTGCCCCAGCGCCATGCAGCCGCCCACGGCCAGCGCATCAATGGCGGTGGCAATGCCCACGGCCATCAGGGCGAGGAAACCGAGCGGGGTGGTTGAGGGCGTTTCATCCTCTTCCTCTCCCTTCCATGCGTGGTAAATGATATTAAGCCCCAACAGCGAGAACACCGTCAGCACAATCCACGGGGACCACGTGCTCACCCAGTCGCGCACGGCGCTGCCGCCCGCATAGCCGATGAGCGGCATGCCGAACTGGTACAGCCCCACGGTGAGCGCCAGCACGAACGAAGCCAGCGCACGCTGCGAGCGCAGAATCAGCCCGTAAGAGAAAGAGTACACCGTGGCATCCACCGCCAAGGCCAGACCGATGAGCGTGATTTCCGTGTAATTCATGAGCTTAACTTGGGTTGCGGCATGATAACAGCCCGCCGCCGCTGCGTCAACCCTTTTCGCGGAAATGCAGAATCCGGACTGAAAAATCTGTATCACTCAGATATTCGAACAAACGTTATGAATTTAATAGACATAAACAAAGGCTCTATGTTAGAGACACAAATGTTTCTTTGCCGTACCTGAATTCTCAATTCCGGTGCCAAAAAGCGGACGTGAAAATGTGGATAACACGAATCAACTAATGTAAATTATTATGAAACTGAAACATTGTTTTTTGTTTGCTGCCGGGGCAATGACGTTAATTTCCTGCTCCTCCGGATTGTACAATGCTGCGGCTCATGGGGATATCTCTGCCTTTGAAGCAGGGCTTGCCGAAGGCGGTGATATCAATGCGACAACCCTGACCGGCAAAACACCGCTTTACGGAGCCGCAGCCGCAGGGCAGACCGAGATGCTTCGCTATTTGCTTTCTAAAGGAGCACAGCTGGAAGCAAAGGATATGATGGGCCGAACGGCGTTGGGTGCAGCTAAGTTATACGGGCAGAAGGATGCGGAGAAAACTCTCTTAAAACTCGGTGCCAGCGAGAGCAATTGCGGTGTCTATGAATCGCCGAAAACGGTAAAGGGGAAAAGGATTGTCATCAATTTGAACGGAGCTACCCGCACGGACGTAACGGGGGCTGTTTCCAATGCCCATGGGTCTGATACATATTATTTTTCTTCCGGAAATTCCGGTAAAAGTTCGTATACCAATTTCACATACAGCAAGATAGGGTTGGAAGAGGCTGCCATTACGGAAGCCGGACCGGAATACAGCGGTACGTATTATCTGGATTTCACCTCGCCCAATGGCGGCACGGTGCGCGGAGAAATAATGGATGAAGCGGATAAGTTTACGATTTCCGGCGCAACATTCTCTATTCGATGAAAAGATACTCAACGTGTTGAGCATATCCGGCCGGGGAAAGATGTCCCCGGCCTTTTTTTGTTTTGCGCCTGCGACACCGGCGAGCTGAATGTCGCAGGTTCGCATACAGTATGTTTTTAGCTACGCGGGAACGAGAAAGCTTGGGTAGAAATTTATATCGGGGCGACAGGATTGCCTCGTGCCCGCCCCACGGGCACTCGCCCCTGCGGGGCAAACGCTTGCGCGTTTGGCTAGCCGCCCTTACAGCCGTCGGGCGTCTTCGCCCCCTATGGGGGCCGCCCCCTTGCCGCTGCCTTGCGGCAGCGGTACCCCGCATGAAAGCACCCGACGGCCCCGCGTAGCGGGCGAGCGAAGCGAGGTAAGGGTGATTGGACAAATGCGACAGCATTTGCCCCGTAAGGGGTGAATGCCCGTGAGGCGGGCATGAATCAAGTGTCTTGCGGGCTGCGGGTCGCAAAAGCCCACCGGGCTTTTGCGCCTGCGACACCAGCGAGCCGGATGTCACAGGTTCGCATACAGTATGTTTTTAGCTACGCGGGAACGTGAAAGCTTGGGTAGAAATTATATCGGGGCGACAGGATTCGAACCTGCGACATCCAGCTCCCAAAGCTGGCGCTCTACCAGGCTGAGCTACGCCCCGTTGGGTAAAAAAGAGTTGTTTCAAGGCAAAAAAAATGGTGGCTCGGGACGGGATCGAACCGCCGACACGCGGATTTTCAATCCGCTGCTCTACCAACTGAGCTACCGAGCCACTTATTGCCGCCCGCCTTTCGCGGGGTGCGGGGGAATATTACTCCTTTTCTTCGCTTTTGACAAGTAAAAAATGTAAGAAAAGTGTAGAAAATCGTATATTTTGAGCTGTTTTTGCAGAAAAAAGCTATATTTGGCTTGATTTTACCTTATTGATGCTCTATTGCATGAAGGGGCTTGCGCGAGGTCTGCTAGAAACATCCTTACAGGATTTCGCCCAGCACGTCTCCCATGCGGGCGTAGGTTTCCAGCCCTTTGGCGGTGTTTTCCAACAGGTCTGCGGCGGGGGTGACGCGGCCGGGTTCGTAGAAGGTCATGATGGTGGAGCCGCCGAAGGCAAAGAAGCCTTGTTCCTGCCCCTTTTCGACGCGCGCACCCGCGGTATAGGTTTGGTGGATGGCCCCCACGCCTGTGGCACCCACGGCAAGGATGAGGACATCGCCCACGGTGTCGGTGTGCAGGATGGTGAGTTCGCGCTTGTTCGTCCACAGCCATGCGAGCTGACGGCGCAGACAGTAGGGTGAGACGCTGGCCAGCGGACCGGGGATGCGGCGGGCGGCTTCTGCCGTACCCGCAGCGGGGAAGTGGTAGCGGTGGTAGTCCGTGGGGCAGAGGCGGGAGAGGACGACTGCGCCGTGGGCGTATTTCTCTGCCAGCGCGGCATCACCCAGCAGGGCGGGCAGGTCGAACGCCTGTCCTTTCACAAAGGTGTCGGAGATGGTGGCGGCGTCGGCCCATGCGCTGTGGCGACCGTCTGCGGGCAGGGCAATGCAGTTTTCGCCGCAGAGCGGGCGGGCACCCGCTTTGAGAGTGCGGGTGAAGAAGTCGTTGAAACAGCTGTAGGCTTCGAGCGGGCGTTCCGCTTCGCTCATGTCGATGTTGTATTCCGCCACGAATTCCGCCAGATGCTTGGCGCTGGACGGGCGGTTTTTCATCCACCCCATGATGCGGGAGACAAAGGCGCGCTTGATGAGCAGGTGCAGGGCTACCTTGCCCGTTGTGGTGCCGTAAATCCAGCGCAGGGCGGCTTCGCCCAGCACTTTCTCACGCGCCTGCTGCCCGGTGTAGCGGTTGTGGTAGATGATACCTTTGTCGTTCATGGTGATGGTGTATTCTAGCAAAGCGGCAATTCTAAGGCAAGAAAAAAGCACGCCTTGTAAAAGGCGTGCTCGGTGAAAAGGTGTGTTGCGGATTAAGCTTTGGCGGCGGCCATGGCGGCCTTGGCTTCTGCCTTGGCTTTGGCTTCGGCTTCTGCCTTGGCTTTCAGCAGCTTGCCCTTGTCGTGCAGGGCTTTGCCCGCGGGGTAGCAGCCCTCAATGTCCTGACAGACGGTGACAGGCGTGCCGATGGCGGTGATGCCGTACAGCTGGGCGGCCATGCTGTTGGGGGTGCGGATGCAGCCGTGGGAGAGACGGCGACCCGCGCTCACCTTACCGATGTGCATGCCCACGCCGTCGTTGGTGAGACGCTGCCAGTAGGGCATGGGGGAACCGACGAACTTGCCGCCGTCGGGGATGGCTTGGGTGAAGACATCGGCATTGCCGTTGGTGCAGTGGCCGTTGGCATCGTAGAACTTGCCGTAACGGTTAGAGGCGTAGTCGGGCTTCTTTTCGCACACCTTGAACTTGCCCGTGGGGGTGTCGCGGCCGGGGATACCCGTGGAGACAGGCCAGTCGGCGGCCACCTGACCGTCTACATACAGTCGCCCGCGCTGCTGGGAAAGGCAGATGTAGATGGGGCTCTTGGTGCTTGCTTTGGAGAGCAGCTCCTTGTCACGGTAGATGTCCATGGTGACGGGGTAGTTGCCCTTGGCGACAAAGAGGTCGTAGGCGGTGGGGGGGTGGGTTTCCTCGGCGGTTGCGGCCTGTTGCGTGGTGCTGCAGCTGTTGAAGCAGAGCAGGGCCACGGCGGCCATGATGAGGCTGGGGATGTGTGCTTTCATGGTAGATTCAGCGGTTGGGGAGAGTGTTTTTCTTGTTACTTAATGATGACGGGGGTGCCCACAGGGGTGTTGTCAAAGAAGATTTTGGCCATCTTCTTGGGCAGGCGGATGCAGCCGTGGCTTTCGGGGGCAGAGGTCACCAGACCTTCGTGCATCCAGATACCGGTGTTGGTGAGCTTGAGGGCGTTAATCATGGGGGCGCCTTTGTAGCGACCGCCTGCGGGCATAGGCTGCCCCGCGGTGTAGTCGGCGATAAGGGTGTTGCCCGCGGCATCAACCACGCTGCCGTAGGTGGAGGACTTGTGGTCGGCATCTTTCTCCAGCACGGGGAAGGTGCCGCTGGGCGTGCCGTGCCCCGCCTTGCCGCTGGAGATGGCGCTCCAACCCACCTGTGTGTTGCCGATGTAGTACTTGGCGCGTTGCAGATTGGTGTCTACGATAATCATGTGCTGCCCGGTCGTGCCTGCGGGTACATCCCAGTGACCCTCGCTCACGGCTTCTGTGACGGAAACTTTGTTGGAGCTGCGGGCAAAGGCATAGCCGTTGACGGCATCTTTAGCCACACGCGTGGGCGTGCAGGCGGTCAGAACGGCGGCAAGAAGAAGCAGGGGGGTAACGGATTTCATGACAGACATTACATTAACAGACAGTTCCCGCGCGGGAAGTGCGCGCGTGTTATGCCCCGAAAGGGCGTTTTTGTCAAGCATTTTCTGATTCGCTTTGCGTCAGCACTGTGTGCGCGGGCTTGCCAAGGCGCGGTTGTTGTGTTATGGTGCGGCTGTGATTACGGCTTTGGCACCCATGCAGGATGTGACGGATTTGGCGTTCATGCGGACGCTGACCCGCATCGGCTCATTGCCCGATATCTTGGTGACACCGTATTTCCGCAGCACGCCCACCACCTGTGCGTTGGCAGAGCAGAACCTGCGCTGCATTCAGGAGAACGAGACGGGCGTGCCCCTGTGGGCGCAGTTGGCGGGCAGCGAGGCGGCGGCCTTGGTGCGCGATGCCCGCATGCTCGATACGCCCGCGGTGGCGGGTATCAATCTGAATGCGGGCTGCCCCTCACCCTTGGTGAACCGCCACGGCGCGGGGGCGGGCTTGCTGCGCGCGCTGCCGAATTTTCGGGAGGTGCTGCTGGCGCTGCGCGAGGTGCTGCCGCAGGGGCGTTTCAGCGTGAAATGCCGCTTGGGCTGGGCAGACACGGCAGAGTTTGCGGACATTCTGCCCCTGTTGGCAGAGGCGCGCCCCGACATGGTGATGGTTCACGCCCGCACCCGCAAAGAGCTGTACGGCGGCACGCCCCATATCGCGTTGTTAAAAACGGCGGTGGAGCTGCTTTCCTGCCCCGTGCTGGTGAACGGCGACCTCAACACGCCCGCAGAAGCCCGCGCCGCCGTTGCGTTGACAGGCGCGGCGGGGGTGATGCTGGGGCGCGGTGCGGTGCGGAACCCCTACCTCTTCCGCATGCTGCGCGGCGGCCCCGCCCCCACGGCGGCAGAGCTGAACCGCTACTACGCCGTGCTGATGGAAGAGACGGGGCGCATCCTTGACCGCTATACCCCCAAGGGGCATTGCAACCGCATGAAAAAATATCTTAACTTTTGCTATCCCGACATGAGCCCGCAGCAGGAATACGCCCTGCGCCGCTGCACCGACACCGCTGAAATGACGGCGTTGTTGCACACGCGATAATGGTAGAGCTGTGGGAGGAGCAATGATGGAATTGGTAGGGGATACATTACAAAGTATCCTTAAATTTACCTTGTACTGCTCCTGCGAATCGTTTAAATTAAACGCATGGGTGCATTCTCCAAGTTTTTCCTGTTGACGGGTTTAGGGTTCTCTCTCGTCTCGTGTCAGAGCTTCAGAGATACACTTGAGGTGTCGATTCTCGCGCATGATATGACACGGGTTGAAGCGGATTTGGCTCACATGGAGGCCGAGGAAATCTCGTTGTCGGAAGAGGAAAAATCGGAACTCCTGTACGCCGCCTGCAAAACAAACAATCCCGAAATGGTACGGCTCATTTGCCGCAAACTCCGCCCGCAGGTTTCGGTGGATTGTGTCACCTACGGTATTTTTGAACCATCCAAGCCGATATTGGACATCCTCTTTGATTACGACAAAGCGAAAACGCAGGAATTTGCAACTACGCGTTTCAGCGCGTTGCGCAATGAGGACATGGCCGCTTACCTGATGCGCCAAGGCTGTTCGCCCATACTCGATCTACCATCCACAAACGACATAGGCGTTTTTAAGCTGTGTGTGCGTACCATCGGGTTGAAGAATATCCCGCAAAAGGATATGTCTCTGATATTACTGTTCACCATGCGGAGGAACAATGATGAGAAACTGCGTTTTCTGCTTGAGGAAGGTTTAGATGTCAATGCCCCCTACAATGACAAGATGACCATTCGTGAGTTTATATTGTCGTCGATGCCTCATGGCTATAAGTGCGTCTTTTTATTTGAGTCGTGGGAAAAACAATAGTTTGATATCTGTTTTAAATTATTTTTAGTGCGGAAAACTGTCTTTATTTTATAAAGAAAGGTGTGATACTAAAGAAGTTTTTCTCCGGATTTTGCAAATATGAGTATCTCGTTAAGCTGCCCGTGGTGTTGATATGGGCTCCTGTGGAGATGTACGGTATCATCAACGATAAGGAATTGTAACGCCGACGGCTCGATCTGCTGACGCCTGCATGGTGAGTAGTTGAGGCTACCGTTAAGCGTAACACTCTCCCCCATCCACCCGACCAAGCGGGTGGAGCGGAGAATCGTGTTCGTGATTTTCATGGTACAGAGCAGCATCCTACCCCGATGGTTTAGAGGAGGAAAACTTACTTTTACGAAGAGACATCGCAACACCTCCCGCGCTCGCGTCTTGGCCGTTTTCCCAGTCAAAACAGGAGATGCGGTTTCATTCTACAATAATAGACGAAGAGCCTATCTCTCCCACCTGTCGCCAAAAAAGCGGTCCAACCCGAAGATTGAACCGCTTTTTAGTAGCCTTTTTGTGACTGTGATTTTTGGCGACTCTAGAATATTGTTTATGAGCGACTTATGAAAATTGATGTCGTTTTCTGAAAATTACCCTAAAATTTGCCTTGACTCATAACGGTTGCAGGAAGATTTGGAAAAGGCTTGTTATTAATGTTTTACGAAATGTGTTAACATTACCCATTCAAATTCACATTGAGCCGATTTGAGAAGAATCGAGTGTTGCTTTGGTTATCTTGGCATTCTGAATGGGGGCAAACACAGAGAGATTTATGCCTTAGATTGAGATGTTTTTCTTCCGGCACGGCGCAGCAAATAAACGAAGAGAACTGGAGCCGGAAGCACAACAACTCCGAGAATATAAAGTTTGACGTTAAACAAAATATTCATCATTTCCATCGAAAATATCGAAGAAACCATCCCCTCTTTATACATTGTAAATAGCGAAATCGGTAGATATAAATATGAAATACAAAAAATAAATATCATATCTCTCTTCAAAGTGGATGTTTTTATGAGAGAAAATAGTTTGTAAACCAACGTCATCATAAAAGACAAGATTAGAATGGCGCAACATATAAATGCATATATTGCCCATTCTCCAAGATGATGTCCCCTAGGAGAGAAGTACACAAAAGGAAGATATAATAAAAACACCCACAGAAAAACACTTAAGAGCGAATAAGAATACATGTTAATAAAAGAAGCGTTTTTCATAAACTCAACGTCTTAGACTAAGAAAAAGTCAATTTTGTTCAATTTTTTCTTTAATTTGCACCATCAAGGCGCATATTGAGTCTCGCCGCATGCCGTTACTGCAAAGCCTTGCACTTGCTGTCGAAAAACAGTACAATCGCGGTGGCCTTTATCTTTTCTGTCCGTTATGAGCCGCCTGATTCCTGATGCTGCCGACTTGCGTTGCCCTTATGCTTTTTCTGAAAGCGAAAGGGAGTATCTGCTTCGCAATCCCGATTTGATGCCCCTGCTGCGCCATGCCGATGAGGCGGATATAGCCCCTTTCTGCGCTGCCTTGAAAGCACTGCATGATAACGGAAGTATCACCCGCGATTTTGCCGCGCGAATCATGATTACCTTCCGCCACCGCCTCCGTCTCCGTGCGTTGGCTGCCTACCGCAAAAAGTACCCCAAGCGCACCATCCTGTCGCCCGGCAACGGCGCGGAAGAGGAATTGTAACGCCTTTTTTGACGCAGTGCCAAAAAACGGAAGCCGGACTTAAAGAATAATATTGCAAAAAATCGCAGCTTAGTGTATTTTGTTGCAAGCGAGTTTGCCGTGTTGCGTATCACGATTCAAAATATGTTTTTTATAGGAAAATATATGAAAACTCCAAAAAACAAAAAATCTACAGACTGGGTAATCATTATTTTATTTATATTTTTGATACATCTGGGAGGGGCGTATAACTGTTTAAATTGTATCTATATAACATTAAATAGAGATTCTGATCATTATTGCATTGTTGAAGGTAACTGGAACAGAAATTCGTACTGGGGTACCCGACCAATAGTAAGATATGAGTATGAAGGACAAGAATATGATTTAAGATCAAGTTCATTAATTCTGTTAAAATACCAACTACGCAGGATTGAAGATGAACAGGGGCATGTACCTGTTTGTGTAGATCTAAACGAGCCGGAAAAGGCGACTGTATATTATAAGCTAACTTGGTATGGAGTTTTATATGGTTGTTACTTTGTTTTTGTATGTCTCGCATCTTTGGTGTATTTATGGTACAAAATATGGCTCTGTCACACCGGAGTGTTGAAAAAAACGTAGACGAGTGGAGCTTAATGGGCGTTTTTGAGGGAGTGGGAAGTTTATAGACGACAGAAGACTTGATTATCAACACTTTTGTGCGACATAGCCTTTATCTTTTCTGCCCGTTATGAGCCGCCTGATTCCCGATGCTGCCGACTTGCGCCGACCCTATGCTTTTTTCTGAAAGCGAAAGGGAGTATCTGCTTCGCAATCCCGATTGGAGGCCCCTGCTGCGCCGTGCCGATGGGGCGGATGTAACCCCTTTCTGCGCTGCCTTGAAAGCACTGTATGATAACGGAAGTATCACCCGCGATTTTGCCGCGCGAATCATGATTAC